>NZ_JANQVQ010000344.1 GCF_030730205.1 Paraglaciecola sp. | reverse complement strand
GCCCTGGATTTCTACTTATTGGTTTATTTTGTGCAGGCAGGCGATGTGGCCGCAGGGGCTAATTGGAAAGGCATTTTGTCGAGTTGTTTTGCGGTGTTTTCTTTAGTGCTGCTACCGCTTATCACTTATATTGCGTTGCGCTATGGCAAAATAGCTACTTTGATTGGAATTTATTTTATCAGTGCCCTGGGATCGTTAGCCAAATGGTTTATTTATGTACCAGGCAATCAAGCAGCGGTTGTCATTGATGCGCTACTTGGCGCATCATCTTTTGTTGCTATTGCGGCAATTTTACCGACTATGTTGGCTGATTTGAGTGCCAAAACAAAACAGCAATCAGGTTATGGTTACCAGGGATATTTTGTTGCGGCACAAAATAAGTTTGTAAATTTTAGTATTGTAGGTGCCATGTTAGGCACTGGCGTGCTGTTAAATATAATCGGATTTGACGCCAGGTTAGGTGAGTTACAAAGTGAGCAAAGTTTGTTTTGGATGCGTATCTGTTTAGCCGGTGGCACCTTTTGCTTAAATGGGGTTTCACTGCTGATCCTGCTTAAGTATCCTTTTACCGATAAACAACAAATAATGCGTTAGTGGGCTGTAATGACAAACTGGATCAAGGGTTAAATGCCAAATATAAAAGATATTGCTAGAGCTGCCGGAGTCTCTCCAGCAAGTGTATCTCGCGTCATTAATAATGGTCCTAAAGTCGGGCGAGAAACGCGCGAACGGATAAAACAGGTGATGCGTGACATGGGCTATTCGCCTAACGCTAATGCTCAAGCCATCAATGATCAAAATAACACCTCAATTGGTATCGTATTGGCTGATTTAGTCGATCCGTTTTTTTCTGCTATGGCACATGGCATTGAACAGGTTGCTACCCTAAAAAATGTGCAAATTTTTATGAATTCGGGCGCTTTTGAAAGGGAAACGGAACTAAGAGCAATTGAAACCTTGTTAGAGCATCGTTATAAAGCCATGGTTATTCACAGTTCAGCGTTAGAAGATAATGTACTTATCGGATTTGCCAGAAAAGTGCCAGGGTTGGTGCTGATTAATCGTTATATAGATGAAATTGCCGAACGTTGTGTGTGGCTGGACGATGCAATGGGCGGCCAGTTAATGGCCGATTACATCTGCTCGCAAGGCCATAGCGCTATTGCCATCATCGATGCGCCCAATAATTTATCCAATAGTACCAATCGATTATCCGGGGCCTTAACATTTTTAAAGCAACGCCAACTTAGTCCGCCAATCCAATTAATTGAACATGCAGAAGCGACCTACGAAGGTGGCCGGGTTGCAGTGCAAAACTTATTGGCTTCTGGTATCCCATTCAGCGCTATTTTGGCTCACAACGATGCCATGGCAATCGGCGCAATATCGATGTTAGATGCTCAGGGCATAAATGTCCCAGATGATGTGTCAGTGATAGGTTTTGACGATTTAATGCTAGCAAGGTGTATTAAACCCAAATTAACCACCATCAATAATCCGATTGAAGAAATGGCCATAAAAGCTACGGAATTAGCCTTAGCCAATAGTCAGCAACACACAGGTAATCAACCAAGAATGGCTGCATTTAAACCTGAATTGGTTATTCGTCAATCAGTCAAAGGTCTTCGATAAACCATTGGCGGAGCCAATTTTTTGACCTCCAAATTTAATATTATTTATATAATATCAAAGTGTTAATTTAAATTTAGGCAAGTCATTACATTTGATTTTTTCTTTTTAAAAATAATGTCATCGGTGCTATTCGTTATATGAAAAAATTTATATCGTTGGGGTTCTTTATTATTTGTTTGGGTTCTTCAATCAAGATTTGTGCTAGTTCTACTACCTATATAGGCTCTGATACCTGTGCAGGATGCCATCAAACAGAGCATCAACAGTGGTTAAGCTCTGATCATCATAAAGCCATGCAAAAGCCAAACGACACAACAGTGTTGGGTGATTTCAATAATGTCAGCGTTGAATTTCATCAAATCCAATCACGTTTTTTTCAAGACAAAGGTGATTACTTTGTTGAAACACTAAATAAAAACGCCGAAAAACAAACGTTTAAAGTAGTGTACACCTTTGGTTTCAATCCTTTACAGCAGTATATTTTACAAACTGAGCAAGGACATTTGCAGGCCTTTAACATCGCCTGGGACAGCCGTGCAAAAGCGCAAGGCGGTCAGCGCTGGTATCACTTACAGCCCGACGAAACAATTACACCTGATCATCCGTTTTTCTGGCAACGGCATTTTCAAAACTGGAATAGCCGCTGTGCGGAATGCCATACCACCGGATTCCAAAAACAATATGAGGTTGATACCCATAGCTACAATAGTCAGTTTTCTGAACTTAATGTAGGCTGTGAAAGTTGCCATGGCGCAGGACAACAGCATCAACAACAAGCACAAGCTGGAAAATTTGATCCACAATGGGGTTTTGCTGAAAAACTCACGTCAGCACCGCTATTTACCTTTGCGGCCAACGCCCCTATCGCTAATCTTGCCTCACCAAGTAACGAGCAGTATTTACAACAATGTGCCAGTTGTCACTCGCGGCGCCTGCCCTTGCAACAACAAAACGAGTCAAACAGCCCTGACTATCATCAGGCGTTTCGCATTGATATGTTGAGCAGTAATTTATATTTTGATGATGGCCAGATTCAGGACGAGGTGTTTGTCATGGGTTCGTTTTTACAAAGTAAAATGGCTAAAGCAGGCGTTACTTGTTCTAATTGCCACAATCCACACAGTGGAAAACCTCGATTTGAGGGCAATCAACTTTGTAGTCAGTGCCATAATGCCTCCACTTATGATGTACCTGAACATCATCAACACAAAGTGGATACCCAGGGCGCTATGTGTGTCAATTGTCATATGCCAGAGCGCACCTATATGCAGGTTGATGAGCGGCGTGACCACAGTTTTGTTATACCCAATGCCGACGTATCTGCGGCTATTAACTCGCCCAATGCCTGTATTAATTGCCATCAAGAGCAAGGCCTCAGTTGGGTTAGCGATAAACTCAAACAATGGCCTCGCACAGCATCGGCCAAAAATGGCTTAGGGCATTGGTCAACGATACATTTATTGGCACCTGAAAAGCAGGTAGCTTTTGCTCAGCAGCAATTCACTCAAGTCACGCCCCTGGTGGCAGCAAAATTACTTGATGTGATTAATCTGCAACCAACTCAGGCCTCAGTCAATTTAGCGGTTGAACACTTGCAAGCCCAAGAGCCATTGCTACGTCGTGGCGCTATTAATGTATTGCGCAGGTTGCCTGTGGAGCAGGTGACTCCCTTGCTTGAACCTTTGTTTAAGGATCCGGATAGCAGTGTGCGTTTTGATGTTGCCAGCACCTTTTCAGGCTGGTTAAGTCAGTTACCTCACAAAGATTTGCCACGTATTCTGGCGGGGCTGGAAGAATACCAACAAAGTTTGTTGCTGACCGCCGATTTCCCCAATTCGCAGATTAGTCTGGCACATATAGCCATGGCAAAAGGCAAGCCAACTGACGCGCAACGGCATTTTGAACAAGCACTAAAAATAGCGCCTCATTTACCAGTGGCCATGTTGGCATATGCGGATTTTTGGCGGCAAATGGCCAACAGTGAAAAAGAACAAGCTGTTTTAGCGCGCGCAGTCAAAATTAACCCGGATTTTGCAGATGTATTACATCAATATGGTTTGTATTTTGTACGGCAGAAACAGTATAACCAAGCTGCAAAATGGCTGGTAGCAGCGGCAAAATTGAATGACGCGCAAGCCTATTATGCATATGTAGCCGCGTCTGCGTTAGACACCATTGGTCGTACTAAAGAAGCGGTTAATTTACTACTGGAAGCCAATCAACGTTGGCCAAATCAATTGGATTTGCTGTTCAGCTTGGGCCTATATGCAGATAAAACAAAAGACGCAAACAGCATACAAGAAGCTTTGAAAACCTTAACGGTGCTATTGCCTAATCATCCCCAAGTCAAGCAATGGCAAAGCCGCTTTCCTTAATCTGCTATTTTACATTAGGGCTTGTTGATCTTTCAGGTATAAAAAATAAACAGCATGAAGATAAGGTATAATTAAATTCGCCAAGAAAACTTTATACCGAACCTCCATGCCTAGATCAATGTTAACAGATGAAACATGGGATGTCCTAACCAGAGTCATGCACCTCATTGGTAGAATTTATAATGAACCCGAGCATAGGAAAACGCTCGAAGGCATACTATATAAGATGCGTACCGGCATTCCATGGAGAGACCTTCCACCTTATTTTGGCGCGTGGAGTGCTATTTATAGGCGGTTTAATTTGTGGTCGAAAAAAGACATCTTGAACGAATTATTTCGCGTTTTATCTCGTGATGCAGACACCGATTGGTTATTTATTGATGGCAGTATTGTCAGGGCGCATCAGCATAGCACCGGCGCTGCAACCGCTTACGATGAGTCAATCGGGATGAGTAGAGGTGGGAATTCCACCAAAATTCATCTTATAGTTGATTCCGGTGGGTTTACTGCCAAATGGGAGCGGATTAATACTTAGCTGGTCATAAGATTCTTCCATAATGATTCGCGCTATAATTGAACTGCTGTTCAATGAATTCCGGAAATTCTGTGTATTGCTTTTCCAAATGCAAAGGTGACTTTTTTATATTTTCAATCTCGTTAACTAAATTGGTCGGGGAAAAGCATCAGCTCTCTCTTTAAAATTTCAAAACACTTGTTAGTCCTACTGTTAGTCTCAAACTTATGTAAAATTTCAACTCTCTCACTTTGAGTCATCCATATAAGCGGTCGCTCAATAACAGGAACTTTCAAGGTAATTGGTGAAAGGAGTAAACAGCTCAACAGAGTTAAAACCTTCCTCGATGCCGATATTCTTGAGCAGGCTTTCGAATTTTCTGGCGTCGCAACGGTTCGCAGGCGGCGCTTGCCTCTGGACGCCGTCATGTGGTCAGTCATTGGCGAGAGCTTTTTTCGCAATGAAACGGTGTAGGATATTTCCAGCAAACTGGATATTTCACTCCCTGGGAAAAACAAGCTGGTTGCCACCAGTGCACTAGTACAAGCCAGACAACGCTTAGGTTATGAAGCAGTAAGACACAGCTTTGAACTGCTGGCGAAGCGTACTTTTGAGACACAATCATTTGAACAATGGTGTGGTTTAAACCTGCTTGCCGTTGACGGTGTGATGTATCGAACGCAAGATAATATTGAAAACCGTACTGCGTTTGGCAGTGAAACCAATCATCATGGTGAAAGCAGTTACCCACAAATTCGCATGTATTGTCTGATGGAGTTGTACAGTCATTTGATGATTAACAGCGAATTTGATGGCAGACAAATCGGAGAAATGACACAGGCACAACGTCTCATACCGTCTGCCCCCGATAACTCATTAACGCTGTTTGATAGAGGCTATTACTCGCTAGGATTGTTATATGACTGGCAAAATAGTGGACAAGATACCCACTGGATGCTGCCAGCAAGAAAAGATTTGCAGTTTGACGTCATACGACAACTCAATGAGTACGATGCCATTGTTGCCTTAACCACAAGCCCTCAAGCCCGAAAGAAATTTGCACACCTCCCTGCGCAAATTGAAGCGCGTTTAACGACGTATACTGCCCATGGCAAGACCTATCGGGTATTAAGTTCACTGACTGAGCCACTGCGCTATCCCTATGATGAATTACTGACGTTTACACCCAGCGTTGGGAAATTGAACTGGGTTTTAGAGAAATGAAACAAGGACTTCACCAGGAAAATCATGCATTGCGCAGTAAAAAGCTTGATATGGTGCGTCAGGAACTATGGGGATTATTACTGGCTTACAATCTGGTACGTATAGTGATGATTGATGCAACCAAGGAGCAAGATGAACGGACACCCACTATGTTAAGTTTCAACTTGTGCATGCGCCACGTTGTCACATTTTTCATCACCGCGACCATACGCAATGCCAGTAAACTGCCAGTCCGTCACCAGGACCTGTTAGATACGCTTAGATTATTCACATTGCCAAATAGAAAACCTGACAGACACTACCCAGGAGAAGTCAGAAAAAATCTCAGAAATATCCCTATAAAAAATGCCAGTCAGCTTAACTGACTGGCATTAGAACTACTAACAGTTCTTTTGTTTTCAGCTGTGTACTGAAAGTTAACAATGTTAGCTAAACATCACTAACCAACACCTATTACAACACGGCCAAACAACGGCCTTAATCAAATTTTTATTCTCGTGAGAGTAGTGATTACGTGCTATTGGCTGCTAGCTCAAAATATTATTATTTGACAAAACAACCTGCTCTTTTCCCAATACTTGGAACTTTATTTTTAGTGCGCTTTTATACTTGAGAAAGATTAATCTAGGCAGATAGTATGTTTTCGCAGGGGTTAATATTGGTTATTTTTAGCCACTGTTTTTAAGCGTTTTCGTGACGTGACCGTGACCATCGGTGTTAATCGTTGTAAAACGCTCTCGACGTGATTTTCTTTGAAAGCCTTTATTTATGCGGGTTTGACGTTTTTCGCCGGGGTAGACCGATTAACACCTTTTCGCAGGGGTA
>NZ_JANQVQ010000343.1 GCF_030730205.1 Paraglaciecola sp. | reverse complement strand
CTAGATGCCATGTATTCTTTAAAATTTGGTTGCCAATATTTATGGATTAAAACAACCCACTGCCACCTTCAGCAGACGGATGAGTTGCTTTATAAACTTCTGATAACTTCTTACGGCTAACATGAGTATATAGTTGGGTAGTGAGAATACTTGCATGACCCAACATCTCTTGGATGTGTCTTAAATCCGCCCCATTATCCAACATCGTTGTTGCTGTGTTGTGCCGGTATAAATGACATGCACCTGAACGATCAAAGCCTGCCATTTTTACGTATTGTGATGCCATGTCGGATAACTTACCTGGCACATAGCGTTTGCCATTATTAGCCAAGAACAGTGCTTTACCAGAACCGATAAATGCGTACATTGGGCGAATTTTACCAAGATAAAAAGCAATCCATTCACAACCACGTAGGCTAATTGGAACCAACCGTTCTTTCGTACCTTTCCCTTGAACTCTGACCATCTTTCCGTTGAAATCAATGTCATCAATATTGAGTTTCACTAGTTCGCTACGTCGAATACCGGTAGCGAAAAAGCATTCCAGTATTGCACGGTCTCTCAAGCCTTTAATACCGAATAGTAGTGGCTGTTCCAATATCGTTTCTATTTCACTAACAGAGTAAAGTGACTTTGGAATTTGCTGACCTTTGCTTGGCAACTCAATATTTTGTAATGGATTGATGGGCAGTAAGCTTTTAATGTGCATGTACTTAATGAACGTTTTAACAAACGTCAACAAGTTACGCTTTTGAGCAGGGCTTATCGGTTGATTGTCTAACACTTTGCGGTAAGCATTAAGATAAGCCGCATAGTCATCCATCAGATCTAAATCAATTTGGTCGATAAAATTTACGTTTCGGTCTAAACACCATAGAAAAAACTTCTTTAGGCCGCTACGTTTTCCACGCACGGTATCTGAGCTTTGTCCCTTAGCAAGACAAAGCTCAAAGTAGTATCGCGCACATCGCCATATGCGCTTAGTGGTAGGCTTTTTCACGGATTATTTCTTTGGCAAAAGTCATTCCGACATCGACAAAAAACTTAGGATCTGGCCTGTGCCACAACACTACAGGCTTATCGCCTTCTCGTATGCGCCCTATACGATAACCAACAGCTGAGCCTACATTGCCGCAATCATCATATGCAGGAAACACGATACAACCGCGAAAAAGCTCATGACCAGTTGCACGAATTAAACCACATCGCTGCAAGCTTCCACGTATAGCAGCACCTTCTACTGACTTTCGTTTCGGGACGTTTGTACCTAAGGTTCTGTCACAAAATCCAATGTTTAAATTACGTCGATGCTCATCAGTAATTCGGCAACTTGATTGAACAAAGCATTTCGCCAATTCACTTTGAGTATAACGTTGCTGGTAATAATCAAACGTTTGTTGAATGTGCAAATTGTCTAAATTAATTTGCCCAAGTACATTGAGATAATTTGAATTGGCGTTATTCATTTACTGCCTCCTCAGGCTCATTTTTGGCTGGAAGGGTTAGCTCAAAACAATGCGCATTTTCCAAAAGGTTTGAACATATCGCATCCGAGGCGGGTGTATTTCCAAAGTATTTATACCAAGACTTAGTTTTTAAAGGGCTTGTGACAATCATCGCCCCGTGTTGTTGGCGTAAGCGAATGACTAAGTCTAAGTCTTCGCATTGAGCTTGAGTAAGGCCGCTCTGGCCCAATCCAATCAACATCAAAACATCGACTTTCTGAAGTGTTTGCCTGAATTTCATCAGCTCTGATTTAGTGCCTTTGATTGGTTGCTGGCGTTTCAACATAAATGTTTCGAGTAAATCTGAAACGCTATAACAAAGTGCTGAGTACCCCATTATCAGGGCTTCTCGAACAATTACGCTTGCCAGCCACTTTTTACCCACGCGGGATGGCCCAGTAAAAATCACGTTATTCTGGGACGCTACCCACTCGCAACTGGATATCCTCACAAAATAATCACGATTTAATTTACGCGATAAATCAAAATCTATAGTTTGAATGTGTGCCGTGGTACATGGGATATTAGATTTATTCAACTCTCTATCCAATCTGCGTTGTTGAGCGGTATCCCATTGAGCCTTCACAATCTCTTCTAGTACGCTTTCAACTGTCCTGTCAGTGAACCCAGGAGTTTTACTTATGGCTTGATAAGTCGTAGCCATTGCATCGAGCCTAAGGTCTAACATCATTTGCACAAATCGTTTCAGTCTCATGAATTCCTCCCACGAAAATCAATTGGCAACTGTGTTTGGATTGCGTTGTGTTGCACCAAATAACTTTTTTGTTGCAAACACTTTTTGATTGCCGTGTAGGTAAACTGATTGAAAGACGCTTGGTGTTGGCAGGCCAATATAAAATTCACATTGCCATAAGCCTCTGCAAGCTTTGTTAAACTAAAACATGCGCGTTTAGCGCCAGCATTGTGGGGACTGCGGTTTTCAAATTGCTTAGCAATTAGCGTAATCACAGATTGATCGAGTGCAGTTGCCCATTCAACGGCATCTTCATAAGTTATTCCGATGACCGCTTTTTCTCTAACAGAGCGATGACCATCTGATGTTGTACACCCACCGTTTTCGCCGCTTATCCGATGTTTAGCAACACATTCGCCGTCATAATAAAGTTGAATTTCAGAGCCAGTTAATTTTGGTGTGACTTTTTTGCCCACCAGTTTGAATGGAACACTATAGCGATGGTTATCAATAAGGACATGGTAAGGCTCGTTTACGGTTAACGAATTTAACCATTTACCCACCTCAAAAGGTTTGGTGGGTAACGTTTGAAGTAAGTTTCGTTCTTTTGACACAAATCGAGACCAACGACTCTCGTTTGGCTGTTTTTTAAAAGGCTTAGAATTGAGGCGCATTAACAAAGGGAGTATGGCTTGGTTTATTTCATCAACGCTAAAAAAGTTTTGCCGTTTTAAGCGCCAGATGATCCACCTGCTGACGATACCGACCGCGTTTTCAACTAGCCCCTTATCTTTAGGTTTGTAGGGCCGTGTAGGATCAATGTCGATCTTAAAATGCACCGCTAATTCACGATAAGAACGATTAATAATTGGCTCTTTGCCCGTTTGAATTACAGCAGATTTCAAATTGTCACAGATGACTGACCGTGGCACACCACCAAAATAATTAAACATTTGATCATGAGCAGTTAACCAAGACATGATTTTCTGATTGGGTACAGCAATAACAAATGTCATTAATGAATATGGCAGAACACCGACGAATATTTGCGCTTTTAAATCTTTAGCAAAATTATAATCAATGACCTTCACTGTTTGACCGCAAAAGTCGACTTGAACCGCTTCTCCTGGAATGTGGTTATGATAGATAGTATGTGCGTGTGATTTACACCACTGCCGGTACAACGCAGCAAACCGGCTGTACTGGTAATGTGTGAGACTATCTAGAAAATAGTCCTCCCAAATCTGATAGAGATACCCGCCTTGTTTATTGTGGGCATGCACATCGCCCCAATCAGGTACACATTTTTGGGTATGCTCCCACGTCCCCTCTGTTAAATAGGTATCAATATCTGAATCGCGCATCGTATCTAAACGCGCAGAATCAATCGGGTTTTCACTGAATATTCGCTTGTAGCGTCTGACAGTATTAATGGCGACGTTCGTCTGTTCAGCAATCTTTCTATTCGACTGCTCGTTCAATATGATGCGACTCAGTACAAACTTTTTAGCCTCAGTATCCATTTTGTTTCCTCTCCTGGCAGAAACAAACAAGCAAGCGAGTGCCCTGAGCAGTTTGCTCAGTTTGACAATTTTGGTTGTTGAAACGATACTGAAGCTGTCGGTGAACACTGACATTTTCAGAGTCCCAGCATAGAGTGGCTGCTCGATGCTGGGATTCGCTCAATTACCTCTTGTATATCGCTTGTTTATCTAGCCCATCATTTTTTTCTCATGTCACTCGCTCGACCAACGTATAGCGCAGCGATTAGTCAGTGGCAAATCCGAATTCTCTTCTCAGCCCACTGAATTCAATGGCTTAGTACAAAGTAGCAAACGCAGAAAAATAAATTGACCACAAAGAAATTTAAATGAGCACTTTTAGAATTTAAGGCGGTAAATTTAAGAAATGGCATTTTAGAAATGGTTAAGCAACTGTTTTTAAAGAAAATATATATAATTTATCGATTTTAGAAATGCGGGATTTTTGAAAGATGCAATGAAACGAGTGATATTGACAAAATTTTTGGTTTTGTTGCATGTTGTCTAGAATAGTTTATTTTGCCAAGATTTCAAATAGACCGCATTTTTATAGCTTATTTATATTGAATATTTACTAATTTTTAGTTTTGATTGAAACTACCAGATCACGTACATAAGTCGCTGTAATGTCAATAGTTATTATTTTTCAATACTTTAGGTTCAAGCCTAGTATCAACTTTTTTCGTATCCCCCGTCAAAAGATATTGGAACTAAAATCATAACTTTTTGGAATGGGGGTTCAACTGCGTTGGAATACGCAGATGCATATTCTTCTTTCACTTGCTCAGTATTCCAAAAATTTTTGCACACTGTGCCAATATCTTTTGACTTTCATTCCAAAAAAAACTGCACTCAACCTCCAGAGTTCCACAATTTATGAAAAATGAGAAAGTAAAATCACTATTTATCAGCGAGAACTGAGTAGCATTGTCACTAAGATTTCTGATCGCTTTAGTAGCCTAAACATTATTTAATGGCGAATAATATGTAGTTAGCTAAACTAAAATTGGGTCGTTGCAAATGATAAGTTTTTGGGTAGTTTTTCATTTGCTTCCTTGTTGGCAAAATTGCTTAAGGAGCGACCGATGTTAGTAGATTTTTATGAGCCAGACGGCTGGGTGATTGTGAAATTCATGCCCGTTGATGCCCCTACGTTTTACAAGATTTTTGGCACATGGAGAGGGGGATATCTAGATGGAGACACGTGGCGGATGTCATCTGGCTCGTTTAGTCCCCAGGATGCCGAATTGCACGAGGGTGTGATCACTTGGCCTCAAACATCCGGCAGTATCTATAAACTAAGAGTTGAATACGAAAATTGCACTACGTTTTACACTGGTTGTGTTCTCGATAACATTGTGGAACGCAGTAAAGCGAATGGTATCGATTGCGAACTCATTCGATTTAACGACACTTGATAAGTGTCGTTACCGCAGTTTGTATGCTGATACCTCATCAAGCGTTCTGTATAACATTGGGACTGTTTAAATCAATTGCTGCCTGCTTTAACGTGCCATCAGCGAATATTTCGAATATGCATTTTATGCATATTGCCTTTATCTTTCAGAAAAAGACTTTCGAGATAAGCTTTGTGACTGATCAAATTAGCAGATGCACTTTTTAGTGAACAGCTCCATCTGGAACAAACCACTTTCTACGGCTAATTTTGCAGAGGTCTTGCAGAATTAGTAATGTGCATTTTTTGCACTTTGCTTTTATCCAAAATGTGCTTATTTGCAGCTAAAATTTTGTCTATGGCAGCTTGAGGTTCTAACAGTTTCACTATCTAGTGTTATTTTGACGCAATCAGCAGCCCTTAGTCGTATGACTGCTTCACTTGAAGCGTTCCGTCGTCTCAGTGCCCAGGCTGTGTGAAAACTATTTTCAACACATTATTGAAGCAAAAATAAATGTGAATAAGTATGCCACATTAAAATCTGACCAAGTTTAACAACCAATCACACATACATTTTACGCAGCATTGTTACAATATGGGAGATAGTAAAGAAGCTGAGTATGGCTTCAAAAAAGCCATATCTATTGATAAAAATTTTGTTCCTTCATTGAATAACTTAGGAGTCCTATATCACGAGCAAGGGAGACTGGATGATGCAAAAGATTTGTATGAAAAAGTTATAAAAGTTGATTCAGAACACTCAAAATCTTGGCTCAATATTGGGCAAATATACTTCGAAAAGAAGTCATTCAAAGAGGCTACCTCCTGTTTTGAACAGGTTTTTAAGATAAACCCAAGGTCTTCAAAAGCCTATTTCTACCTCGGAAAAGTTCATTCTTTATCTAACAATAATGAATTGGCTATTAAACTCTTTAAAACGTCAATTAATGAGGATTCAAAAAACATTAATGCCATCCTGTCATTAGCAGAGATTTATTACAGGATGGCTTTAGAAGTTGATCCTAATAATTTGGAGGGTCTTAACGGACGTCTTTTTGTTTTAGATAAAAAAGAACAAACAGAACAAATCTAACCTCCTGAGCTGCTTCTGGTGAAGCGTTGATGATGCATTACAAACAATAGTAAACTGAGTAGTCCCAACTTCCGCAAATCGCTCATTGCAGTCAGTGGATGATTGTTGAAATTTGAATGCAAATTAACACGCTTATGCCACTAAACTGACCTTTTAGGAGGAATAATTGACGTATAGCCTGACTTTTTAGGGGGAAAACCCACTACTGCACATATCTGATAAAAAAGCAATATGCTTAAAATGCATATTCGAAATGACCACTTCTTACACACTGCCGATAGTCGGCACCGAGCGAATTGCAGCCATTCAGCATATTTGATGTTTGATATGTTTATAGCTCTAAA
>NZ_JANQVQ010000342.1:18975-26603 GCF_030730205.1 Paraglaciecola sp. | reverse complement strand
ACCTACCACCATCTAAGTCGATTCAACATTAGCATGATGGGTGCAAGCGGGATATTACGTTCTCTATTGCACTTTTTTGCAAAAAATTTTAACCAGACCTATTTTGAGTGCATCGAATATTACTTTGAGTATAATGCCGGCGGCTTTTGCCTAAATTATAAAATAAAAAGGAAATTTGAATGAAAAAATTGGTTTTGAGAACCTTAGTTGCTGCCACTGTAATCGTAACTTCTGGCTGTGCCACAATTCTTTCTGAAGACACTCACAAAATAAACGTCTCTACCTCTAATGGTCAAAAAATTGATGTCAACGTTGATGGAGCCACTCAGCAAGCACCGGGTGTTATCACTCTTAAAAAAGAAAATGCTGATAAAATTTTAGTCACTGATGCTGAAGGTTGTACTTCAGAAACCCAACTGAACAAAGAAATTGAACCTACTTTTTGGGTGAACATTCTTTCTGGTGGTGTTTTCGGTTCAAGTACCGACATGGGAAGTAAAAAAATGTGGAAATATCAGGACTCTGTCACTATCAGCTGTAACTAATATTTCATGTTCTACCTAAACAAAGGAAGCTTTACGGCTTCCTTTTTATTTGCGCTATTGCTTATTTGCACTTTTTCTCAGCAGATAGAAGCCGCAGTGTCACCTACTCAAATGCAGACTCTTGCCAAAGACCCAGTATGGCAAGCCCTGATTCAAGCTCAAGCGAATACTCCTAGAATTTCCGATCCTACCTTTTTGCTTTCTGCAGAAGACTTTAGCAGCCTAAATGAACTAAGCAAAACGATCGAATTACTGACGATGCAGCCATCTGCTGCCTGCCGTTTCCCCGCGCGAAAACGCTATATTGAACGCCAGTTAACTATCAGCTTATCAAACTTCTCAATGAGCGATTGCGTAGACTACACAGAGTTTTCTACTTTAGCCCCAGCAGACAAAATCTATTTGGTGTATACCTCTGAAAATCTAACTCAAGCCAGCAGCATGATGGGCCATGTTATGTTGAAAATTGAAGGGACCAATAATAAGGCTAACGCCGTCTCTCATGCCGTCTCTTTTTTTACCGAACTAGACAGTATTAATGCTGCAAAAATACTGTGGGAAAGTCTCTTTATTGGCAAACAAAGTTTCTTCAAAGTATCTCCTTATCAAGAGCACATTGATCAGTATCTAAACGCAGAGCAACGCAATGTATGGGAATACCAACTTGATTTTAACCCAGAGCAACTGCAACTTATTCACGCCCACCTATGGGAATTAAAAAATGCGACAATCCCTTATTTTTTTCACACCTATAATTGCGCAACGCTAACTCAACTGCTGTTAGCAATCGGCCAACCGACAATGAGCCCCGAACCTAACGCATGGGTCACACCTCTAGATGTCGTAAAGTCAGCACAGGCAAATAAACTAATATCAACAACCACTGTTATAGCTGCTAATAAGTGGAAAATTAGAATGTTGCAGGACGCACATTCCCTGAGAAATAACCCCATACCTGACCCGAAGATCGATTCTCGAAATCTAGCAAACCTTGCGTCACGCCCTACTGAATCACAGTTTTTATCGTTAAAGCTACTTGAAAGTTTTAATCTCTACCAATTGCAAAATGGAGCGATAGATAGAACTACTTTTAACGATAATAAAGGAATACTTAAGGCCTTTGGCCAAGACCAAAACTTAGAGCAATTCGACATTGATTTGAGCGCTTATAAACAGCCCATCGCGGCGCCCAACGACTCGCAGTTTTCGGTAGGGATGCGTCAAATAGACAGCGAAAATTGGTTTCAGATTCACTATATGCCAGCATCACGCAGACTCGAAGATGATAATCGTCAGTTCTTTAGTGAAAGTGCACTGGAACTATCCTCATTATCACTCTTAGTTTCAGCCCAAAATACAAAGATTGAGTTAGAAGAATGGTCGTTGTATGCAATGCGCAGCTTGGTGCCCTATGAGCCTTTTACGGGTGGCGTATCTAGCCAATTGCGCATAGGTGTTCAACAACACGTAAACCCGTATTTACAGCGTGCTTTAGCCTTAGATATTTATAGCGGCATAGGGCTCGCAGTGAAACTCTCCCATGATTTATTGTTGTATTCACAGATGAATGTAGGTTTAGGCTTTAGTGAGGGGCATGGCTATATTTATACTCGCCCAGAGGTAGGTCTGATGTTTTATCAAATATTTGATATGAAAACTCTCGTGTCATTTTCAATTACCGACAATCAACGACAGGGGGACCAAGTCATTAAAAGCCTAGCCCTTACTCACTCTATCTATACCCAGCAAAATATTTCACTGCACGGGACATTTGAAAAAAAATGGACAAATTTAAATGAGCAACAGTCATTTGGACTGTATTTTAAGTATCTTTACTAAACTTATTTAACTTGGCACTAATAAGTGCGACAAGCACCATAGTTGCCTGACACCGATTAGGCTTTATCAGCTAAACCGGTGCCAAGCATACAAGGCCTTATTCCACCAGAATAAAGACCGGATTGCTGTAAAACCATAAGTCAGACCAGGGGTCTTCGCCCGGAGGGTCGATTGTTGGCTCTAGCTCATTTGCCTGATTTGTACCGCGAATACGGATATATTGTGAATGTTCAATATCCGCAATAGCAAAATGAAATTCACGATATTCGCCTTTAACTTGCCAATCGGTTGAAGTGTAGCGAGCACTTACTTTTGTGCTGGGATGGTGATCGGCAGACAAGTTTGCGGCTTTGCCTATTACATCACCCTGTATAACATCGACACGGGCTACCGTTGGCGTACCACGGCCAAAGTTTGGCTGGCTGGGATCTCGAAAACGAATGCGGATATTCACCTTGTCGCCTTTTTTCACCTTTAAGGTGCCACCGATATCAACCTGTTGCCCTTGTTCATCGCTCACCAACACTGAAAGTTCGTTAATCAAATCACCTGTGGCCACAAATACATGACCAGCGCGCAGGGCTTCAAGAATACTGTCGTATTGTTTTTCGGCATATACAAAGGTTTTAGAGTATTCGCCAGGCCAAAAGTCCGTGCGCCCTTCGGTATAGTGCATATGGCTGTCTGACGTAGCGGTGATCCACCAATGCCGTCCCTCGCCTAACATACTGTCCCAAACGCCACCTACTTGGGCGGTCATTTGATCAAAGCCCCCCATAGTCGGGAAGTCGTCATAACCACCACGACGCCCAGTTTGACGAATTGAGCCGTCAGGATTAAGGGCATTGGCTTGATGACCGGGTGCGCCTTCCATACCAATGACCACATCTGGTGCTGCATCTTGCCAACTGCGCAACTGAGCGGGTGTCACTTTGTTGAATGCGCCTAGATCAGTGGCCAATCTGGCAGGATGGTTAGCGATTATAATCGGTTTTAATGCTTGTGCTTGCATGCTACGCAATGCTTTAAGCATAAATTCGTTGCTATCACGACTGCTGGTATCAGGCTCTATTTCACGACGATTGAAGTTTTTTTCAATGTTGTATAACTGACTCGCTTCGTTGTCAGAGTAAGGAATAATCAAACTACAATGACGGGCGCCCGGCGTGTCGAATTCCATACCAAAGAACTGCAATACTTCTGGTGTGGCTTTACGCGAGTCTACCAGTTCGGGGTAGGCTTGGTGTAAATTCAACTCACTGTGGTTCGGTCCGCCATGATCTGTAGTAACCATCCAACTTAAGTTATGGTGCTTTGCCATCTGCGCATAAATAGCGGTGGCATATTGTGCGTCACCACGCAATATAGGTGTGGGCGGATTCGTCGAAGTATCCCATTTTGCGCTGTATTTACCGTGTATATGGTGATCACCAGCTAGCCATTGTTTGCCTTTATTTGCCTGCGTAATGTGCTCACTCAATGACTTCGCCTGATGGCTTTGACAGGAAACTAACACTGGTAGTAACAAGCACAACAAGGCGTTGCTCGGAGGTATTCTTTTGTAAAACATGACACTTCTCAATTTTAGACTCGGATGTTATGCAATTTGTTATTTACATTTTTGCTATTTATCAACTAAAAAGGCGCTGCGAAATTCGCAACGCCTTTTCGTTTTTCGATAACGCTGAGTAACTGACTTAAAATTTGTAAGTTACACCAGCCATATATGTTCTGCCACTTGTTGTTGTATTGTATTGACGATCACTGGAATCACTGTATTGCTCTTCTCGTTGATTGGTCAAGTTAATGCCCTCAATATTAATTTTAATTGACTCATTAACTTGATAAAAGGCGGAAAAATCGACATAAGTGGTTTCGTGGAAACCACGCTCATCTTCATCACCTAAACCCGCTTCAACAGAACTGATAAATCTATCACGATAGGCCGCCGCGATACGAGCACCCCACGAATCAGTTTCATAATACAATGTCATATTATAACTGCTTTTTGATAATCCAGTAAAAGCTTTGACTTGATCTTGACCACTGTTCTGCACATTACGATACTTACTGCTGCCGTCTGCCCATGTGTAGTTAGCTATCACACCCAACTTGTCAAAAGGCGCCGGCAAAAAGTCTAAGTCACGTTGAAAGGCAAATTCAAAACCTTTAATGGTTGAAGAATCTGAGTTTTGTGGTGACGTCACGTTAAATTGACTCGTTGGTGTACCGCCATTGGGCAACAATGAATTCGGTAAACCTAATTCAGCCAGAGTAAAGGTTTCTGCCAATGTTTCAGTTACGATAAAGTCTTTGATATCTTTATAGAAAACCGCAGCAGATAAAAAGCCCACTCCATCAAAATACGATTCAATTGATGTATCAATATTCACCGAAGAATAAGGTTTTAAACTAGGATTACCAACGGTAACACTGCCTACATCTCCTTCGGAAAGAGTCGCTTGAGATACGTTTGCTGACACTGACAAGGTCGATAACGAAGGGCGTGTTAGGTTTTTGCTGGCACCAAAACGTAACAATACATCATCCATCACTTCATAGGACAAGTTCAAAGACGGTAATACTCCAGAGTAGTCTCGGATAATTTCAATCTGCTCGCCCTGAGAAACACCATTCGAAGTCAATTCGGTATTGTAGTAACGTAAACCGATATTTCCGCGTAACAAAGAATCACCCAACATATTGTCCCACGTGTACTGAGCATAAGCGGCTTGAGTCTCTTCTTGCACTTTAAAAGCCGAAGTTGAAATAATTTTGTCTTCACCTAAAGATAAGTCACTTAAGCCATAGAATGCTTTGACAGCATCCATATCAAGTTGTAACCAACTTTGATCTGGGTGATCAGAATACACTTCAGTGATGTCAGCAGTGACGGTTTTAACATCAGCATTAAGAGGTGGAGCCTTGTTTTCAACATAACCGGAATCTTGTCTACGTTCTCCGCTGTTTGAGAATTTTTTGTAATTAGCACCGAAGGTCAGAACACCGGAGTCTCCCACTAAGTACTCAAAATCCACCTTGGCATTGTCAAAATCTGTGGTGATGTAATCTTCTTGAAAATACAGATCTTTCACAGCCCATCCGTCCAAGGATGTGGGATCAAAGTCATAGGTATTGACCCCATAAAAACGGTCTTGGGTAAAGTCAGTTGTAATGCCACCTGAACGGGTTAAATTGGCTTTGTTGACTTTCGGTTGATTATAATCCGACTGACTGGTGCCAATCTGCGCAACCATTTTCAACTCATCGCTGATGGTCCACTTAGATTGCAGGGTCACTTGGTCGAAGATAGATTCATTATAGTCTTCCCGTGACTCTGTTCGAATAGTTGAATTTGAATAACGAGCAAAGACCACTTCTTTGTCGCCATTGTTATCAACGTAATCTAGCTCTTCAACAAAACCTAAAGCTGTACTACTGGAGCCACCCGTTGAAATATGATGCTCATCTAAGGTGTTTTCTAATTTTCCATGTAAAAAATCCAGACTGAATTCTAGATCATCAGAAGCGCGATATTGTAAGGCGGCCGTCACACCGAGGCGATCTTGCTGGTTGTTCCATACTGAATATCGGTTACCTCGGGAGAACCACAGTTCACCATCTTCAAGCAAAGCTTGGGTTTGACTATCTAAACTATCGTTATAGTTGCTGGTACTTCTTTTACGCCATCTATAGGTGTTATACCCCATTTCACGAGACTCTTTTGTGCTATAAGCAATCGAAGCCAATGCACCAAAATTATCCCAAGTGTTAGAGATCATGCCCACTAAACGTTGATCAAAGCTATCCGTATTAGTATTGGTACCGCCTTGAACACCCACTAGGGATTGGAAGCCTTTGTAATTAAATGGCCTTGCTGTATGCAAGCCAACCGTACCCCCAATACCGCCTTCTTCCATATCAGCTGAGTAGGATTTTTTTACATCAATTTGATTAAATAACTCAGAGGCAAAAATATTGAAATCAAAGGCTCTTGAACGGCCTACTGCGCCACGGCTATCCATCGGCGATGAAGAGGTGCCCAACGCTTCCATGCCATTGACTTCAACTCGAGTAAAATCTGGCCCCATACCGCGTAAGGATATTTGACGACCTTCACCGCCTTCACGAGTAATTGCAACCCCCGGAACACGTTGCAGTGAGTCAGCCAAGTTTAAATCAGGAAAATCTGCAATATCTTCTGCAACAATTGAATCTTGTGCAATCAGCGCTTCACGCTTTAAATCTTTTGCTTTAATAACCGAACTTCTAAAACCTTTAACCTCGATTATTTCTGTATCATCAGTGGATTCTTGTGCCAGTAACGCGGGTGAATACGAAGTAGCTAAAACGTTTACTATCGCGATTGCTAGTACGCTTTTTGTTCTATTTTTCATTTATGTGCCCTTTCATTAACAAAATAACAACATAACAATATAAATTACTGACACCGGTGTCAACAAAAAATACAAATATTTGATAAATTTTTGTTAACTCGCCAGTTTCGCTATTTTTAAAGGGAACTAGGTCATTAACCACGCTTTCAGACAACGTGTAGCTGCTGCTTAATATAAAATGTAAATTTTATGTTGATAAGCATTTGTACAAGTTATAGACAAATTCAGCTTTGACCTATTTTGAATCAGCTAAAAAACCGCTACAAGCCTTTATAATCAGTAATGACACCGGTAACAAAACTCGAGTTATACTGAGGATGCGTAATGTATTGCCGTATTGTGACTAAATGATGAACGCGGTAACGTTTTTATAAAACAAAGCGGTGGGCTTAAATCAACACGATGGAAGGGCCAGAATAAAAATCAGTGGACATAATTTGTGCAGCACTTTTGGTAGCGTCATTCTCTTTGCGTGGCACACGTATCATCCCTTCGTCTGATCGGGTTCTCATTATGAACCCTTGAGCGTTAAAACGCTGGATATCCAATTGATGGGTTAGCGGATTATTCACTACCATCACCGCGGCCTCAGCACTGTTTGGTAAGTAATAAGCAAACCCCGCGTAAAACAGCAGTTCAAAGTGACGTAGCCCAGCGCTAGCGGCTTGGTTAAGGTAGAATGACGAAAATCTAAACTTGCCCCACGCTAAGGATGTTGTTATTTACACAGCGCTTTCGCCGCATCAAAAGCCCTTTTTTGTAACGGTTATGCGAAAGTGGTTTCGCTTAGAGGTTCACCCCCTGCAAGTACTTTGACCGAGACACACGAGCCACAAAAGGTAGATCA
>NZ_JANQVQ010000342.1:10054-18875 GCF_030730205.1 Paraglaciecola sp. | reverse complement strand
CACTGCTGCGGCAATTCGTTGGCCCTTTGAGTCAAACAAAAAACAGCGCTGTGCAGCAAAGTTTAGCGTGACCTTCATGCCTTCGTTTAGCTTGCTATCACCTTCAAGCCTCACTACCACTTGTTGATTGTTGTGATCACGCAGATGTAAAAAGGTTTCAACCCCCAGACGCTCGACTAAAAACACATGCCATGGCCCAGCTTTATCGCTCACTTCTAGGTGCTCAGGGCGAATACCTAATTGCGCTTTAGTGTGGCGTGCAAAGTCACCTGGCAGTTCTATTTGTTCACCATTGTTAAGGGTAAAAGTTCGTCCGTCGATATTTCCCTCTAATAAATTCATTTTGGGAATACCGATAAACTGCGCCACAAATTGATTTTCTGGTTGCAAATAAAGCTCCATGGGCTTGCCTACTTGTGCGACCTTGCCTTCATTTAACACAATAATTTTTTGCGCCATGGTCATGGCTTCAACTTGGTCATGGGTGACATACACTACGGTCGAGCCAAATTCGCGGTGCAAACGCATCAGCTCAGCTCTCATCTGCACCCGAAGCTTGGCATCAAGGTTAGAGAGTGGTTCATCAAATAAGATCACCTCTGGACGTTTCACTATCGCCCGACCGATGGCTACACGTTGACGCTGGCCACCAGAAAGCTCGGCCGGTTTGCGGTGTAACAAGGGCGTAAGTTCCAGCATCTCTGCCGCTTCTTTGACTCGTTTACTGATTTCAGCTTTATCGACTTTTTTTAAACTCAAAGCAAAACCAATGTTATCGGCGACGGTCATGTGGGGGTACAAAGCATAAGATTGAAACACCATAGCTATGCCCCGTTTGTCTGGCGATACATGGTTAACCACTTGCCCGCCGATACGTAATTCGCCCGAACTTATGTCTTCTAAGCCGGCTATCATACGCAGCAACGTCGACTTACCACAGCCACTCGGCCCAACAATAACGGCAAACTCGCCTTGCTCAACTTTTATATCAATACCTTTTACAATTTCTGTTTGTTGGTACTGCTTTTTGATATTTATCAATTCAATTTCTGACATTGTGCTGTCCTGTTTAACCCTTAACTCCACCAGAAAAAGTCTGAGTCAGAAACTTTCTAGCAAACGAAAATGCAATAACGGCTGGTAGTGTGTAGATAACAGCCAGTGCGGTAAGAAATCCATAATCAATGGCGTCAACCCGTAAAAACGCTCTAAACATGCCAAGTGGCAAGGTTTGTAGTTCAGGTGATGAGGTGAACATTAAGGGCATTAAAAAATCGCCCCATGCGTTAATAAAAGCAAACAGACCCGCAGCGGCAAAACCCGGCAACGCTAACGGAATAAGCACTCGTCGCACGGTTTGCATTTGACTGGCACCATCTAGCGCCGCCGCTTCTTCATAATCTTTAGGAATGGCATCAAAAAAGGTTTTCATGATCCAAATGGCCAAAGGCAATTGCATCGCGGTATGAATAAGTATTAGCCCTAAATAACCATCAACAAAAGAAAACATGCGGCTCAGCATCACTTGGGTTTCTATGTCATCAGTAATATTGAGAATTGCGCTGTTGACCATATCGTTTAAAGCTAACATCACCTTGTATACAGGCACAATTAAGGCGGGTGGTGGTACGATGCGCACCAAAATAATGGCGTACAACAAAGGACGTTTCCACCACGCTTGCGTGCGTGATAGGGCATAACCACCAAAGCCAGCAAACACCAAGGTTAATAGGGTTGCAATACCAATGATAAGTACCGAGTTGAATATCCAGCGCAAGCCATTTTCATTAGCAAATAAATTCCAAAAGTGGCCAAAGGTTATCTCGTCTGGTAAACGCAAGAATTGGCTGGCCTTGGGATCGAAGGCAGCCAGTAAAACCCAAAAAAACGGCACAATACAGTACAGAGAAATCAAAATAAGGGTGAAATACGTTTTTCGATTTGTTGCTTGCTCTGCGCTGCTATAACGTTGTGTAACGACATTTGTTTCTAGCGACATCTTACACCTCAACCTTTAACGCACGCACATACAAGAATCCGATCAGCATAGACACCACCAAACTGACCACTGCGACGGCAGCGCCATAACCAAGCTGAAATGAGGTGAAGGACTGGTTGTAAATATAAATACCGAGTATTTCAGTGCTATTAGCCGGCCCGCCTCGACTGAGGGTATAAACCAAACCAAAAATGGCGAAGGTCGTTACGGTTGAAACAAACATATACAGAAAGATAGTTGGCATCATCATTGGCAAAGTAATACGCATAAAGATTTGTTTGTCGGTCGCACCGTCAACTCGAGCCGCTTCGTAAATGTCTTTCGGGATCGACGCCAGACCAGAGGTCAACAAAATCATAGAAAACGCGATACCTCGCCATGTGTTTACGATGATGATCGAAAAGAGAGGAAAGGTGTATAGCCACTGCTGTGGGTCAACCCCAAACCACGCAACAATGCGATTTAAGGTACCGTAGTCGCCACTGGCATACATCGAGATCCATAAAAAACCGACCACCATTTCTGGTACGGCATTCGGCAAGCAAATAATGGCATTAAAGATAGATTTATATTTTATTTCTCGTTGCAAACATACGGCAGCGGCAAACCCCAAAACAAACTGACCAATCACCGCCGAACCGATTACAAAAATCAAAGTCACTTTGAGTGAATTCCAAAATAAGGGATCACTAAATAAACGGCTGAAATTACGCAATCCCACAAAAGAGGATTCTTTGGCAGCAAAGCCTAATAAAGCATCATTCGTCAAACTCAAAGAGAAGGCATAAAACGCAGGAAATACAATAAAGGCCCCCATTAATATCAAGGCGGGCGCCATCATCATGCGATAACCCAGCTGCCTTTTTCGTTCAAAACTCATTGCCATTATTGATTCCTACTTACTGCTTCGTCGCCCAATACACTGCTGACGTAATCTTCCAATAGTTGTTGTGCTCCGGCAGCGTCTTCTCGGCCAATTATCACTGCCTCAGTTGCGCGAGCAACCCCTGCCATCACGGCATTTGAGCCTACTGTGGTGCGCAATGCTCGCGCCCGAGGTAATAACTTGTGAGCCTGAGCAAGTATGCCCAAACTGGCGTAATCCGGATGAAGCTCGGCATCTAAACGAGCGGGTACATTGCCTAGCTTTTGCGCATAGGTAATGGCCACATCGTTGTCCCCTAGCGCAAGCGCTAACTTTATAGCCAAATCCGCTTGACGTGATTTAGCGTTCACGGCCCATGCGTAAACCATAGACGCGAGCACAAAAGGGTCAGAGCCATCTGCACTTGGGATTTTCCATGTACCGACCGCTTGCTCAATATTCGCAATAGGATTACGACTATTTTCTCCCCAATCAAATACGCGGCACCACGTACCGCAGGTGGTGATCATCAATTGACCTTTAGGGAACATTTCGTATTTAGGAATAACCCAAGGCTCTGGATTGAGTAGGGGTTTGATTGGCATTAACTGTTCATCAACCAAGGTTTGATAAAACTTAAAGGCCTCAAGGGGCGCTTTTTCGCCGAGCCGATACCTGCCTTGCTGGTCTAATAATTGATAGTCGGCAAAACCTGCCAATAAATAACGATAACCCTCGGTGTACGACCCCATACCCCAGGTTAATCCTGCCGGAAACAACAAAGGAAACTGCCCTGTTACGTGTTTAATTTGTCTGGCCCGATTCAGCAGGTCGTCCCAACTGGTGGGTTGAGCGGTACTGATACCTGCTTGTTCTAGCAAATCATGGCGATAGTAAAGCTGTTCAACCGCAACAATAGAGGGCACCGCATAGTTGTGACCATCGAAGCTACCCTTCGACAACAACTTAATCAGCTCTGGTAAATGTTGATAGCCATCCCAATTTTCCATAGCACCAGACAGATCAACTAAATAACCTGCGGCCGCGAGATCATCCAATTGTAGATCCCTAGGAATAGTGAAAACATCTGGCGCATTGCCTGCTCTTAACTCGGTCACCAATTTAGTAAAATAGTCTTGCGCTGGTGCCGGATACTCAACAATTTTGAGCTGAACACCTAATTGCTGCTCTAACTTGTCTTGCAGGCTATATAAGGCTTCAAGCCTTGCTGCTCGGTGTTCGGCAATCACCAAAGTAGACTTTTTTGCTAAATCCTGAGCAAGCACATTGGCAGGCACGCTTGCATTAAGTGCCACTACCGCTAATAGGCTGTATACATACTTAAACATCAGTCAATCGACCCCATAATGAAAGCGCCCACCGTGGGTCTCCAAGCAACTCGTAAAATACACGTTAACAAAACTCTTCACACTGCAAACACCTTATCGAGGTAATTTAACAAAATAATCACATTTTCAATATCACGGATCTTGACACCGGTGTCAAGATGAAATTTAATGTTGGTATCAGATAGCAAATAAATTTAATTGTACAAAGACATGGAGAGAGAATTCTGGCTCTGTGTGGTACTTAGGAGATAGTGAGTGACGCTAAGATTAGCCGTGATCGGTTGTGGTAAAAAAGCGACCCAGTATATCGAAACGTGGATAGCCCGAGAGGATATCAGTATTCAAGCAGTGATGGACCCAAATGCCCAAGCTATGGAAAATATTGGCCGTATCGCACAGCAACAAGCGCAAGCTCAGCCCGCTTTCTTTTCAAGCTGGCAAGAATTGCTGCAAAGTCAGCAAGATAATTTGGATGCGGTATATATTTGTACGCCTCACGCTAATCACGCTGAGCAGGCTGAAATGGCGCTGCAGTTGGGTTTAGATGTCTTGCTTGAAAAGCCAATGGTTACCAGTGTTGCCGAAGCCGAGCGCTTAATTGCTGCACAAGAACAGTCTGGTAAAACCTTAGTGGTCGCTTACCAAGGCGGCTTATCTCCTTTGGTTCATCAACTTAAAAAAGACGTCCAAGAAAAGACCTACGGCGAACTAGTTAGTGTGACCGCGTCAATTTGGGAAAACTGGGCTACGACCTATGAAGGCCACTGGAAACAAGTACCTGAGATCTCTGGCGGCGGTTTTATGTTTGATACCGGCGCACACATGATGAATACCGTCTCAATGATAATGAATAGCCCACTGCGCAACATTACCGCGAATATGCAGAACATGAACTACCCCGTTGATATCGTCACGACGGTGAGCGGAGAATTAGCCAACGGCACGCTGTTTAACCTGCATGCTTGCGGCAACAGTATTCGCTGTACTTCCCGTATTGAGTGTTACTTTACCCACTACGTAGTGCGTATTTGTGCATGGGGCCGCTGGATTGAAATTGAAGACAGTACAGGTCACGTGGTACGCAAAGAACAAGAATCAGCCAATAACTTGATGAACGTGTTCATGCAAACCATTCAGGGCGATATTGTTAATCCTTCGGATATTCAGCAAGGCCTTGCAATGGCGAAATTGTGGGATGCCATTAAAGACAGCGCTGGCGCTGACGGCAAAACTATCGTTTTATAAAGTATGACTCCGATATAAATAAAGCTGCCAACGGGCAGCTTTATTTATGTTCGATCTAACGAGACATGGCTTATTTAGTATTTTTTGCATTTTTAGCCGCAAGCTTTTCAGCCACCATCAGTTTACGGGGTTTTTTAAAGTAGGTTTGCCGTGGTGCGCCCTTTTCTAGAGGCTCAGGACGCCCCCAATTTTCAAAAAACCAACCATCTTGATGAGCCTGATTGCTCCATTTAATTGCATTAGCGATAATCCGAATGATGTGTTCATTACGAAAAATCGGGAAGGTTTCGTGGCCTGGCGAAAAGAAGAATATCTTGCCTCGTCCGCGAGTAAAGGTACAACCACTGCGCAACACCTCACCGCCTTGATACCACGAGTTAAAAATTAATTCATCGGGATCTGGAATATCAAAAGGCTCACCGTACATTTCAGACTCTGGCAGCTCAATATGCGGCGGGATCCCGGCAGCAATAGGATGAGAAGGCTTTAAACACCATAAGCGCTCACGCTCACCCCCTTCGGCTTCACGCCAACTTAAGTTACAACTGGTTCCCAATAAACGCTTAAATATTTTGGCATGGTGACCTGAGTGCAAAACAATCAAACCCATGCCTTCAAGCACTCGTTTTTGCAGTTTATCTACCAGCTGATCAGACACCTCATCATGATAGCGATGACCCCACCAAATCAGTACATCAGTATGAGCAATTAGCTCGTCACTCAAGCCTTGGTGCTCGTCATCAAGGGTAACTGACCTTAAGTTAAAGCCATAAGGCTCAAGCATATTGACGATGCAGCCACCAATGGTTTCTGGGTAAACCTCGGCCACTTCTTCATCTTCTACTTCATGACGACATTCGTTCCACATTGTTACGTTTATCATATCTTTTCTTTGTCCTATCCAACTGCCTACCGAGGCTATCCGCTACTTGCTGGCATATCGTCTTATGCTTAGTTCATATGCCGTTTGATTAATATTCGTGTGTTTGCCTGAGGCTATTTGACCTCAATCAATAACACTTTCAGTGCGGTATTAATCCCGTTTGCCAAGATAATACCGAGCCAATATTTCAAGCGAGAGCAGAATAATTCTGACTGCGCTAGTTGCCTTGAAAACACTTTGTCGAAGGACAAGTAGTTATCGATTAGATCGTCTATCTGATAAAAATGCGCTTGCTGAATGGCAAAAAGTTCGCGGGCATAAGGGTCTTGCACTTCAATTGGCTCACCTTTGCCATCAAATGCCATGGAATAACGCAACCAACCCGCTACCGCAAAACACAAGCAGTCAAAAGACGCATTGTTATTTAAACGATCTTCAATGGTATTTAACAAGCGCTGCGGCAACTTTTGCGAACCGTCCATGGCAATTTGGTAAGTTCGATGGTGTAAGTTAGGGTTAGTGAAACGAGTCAGCAATTGCTCTATATAGTCCTCAAGTATCATCCCTTCTGGTGCGACTAAAGTGGGTAAAATCTCATTGCGCATCATATGACGTAAAAACACGACAAAGGATTTATCTTGCATGACTTGATGCACAAATTGGTAGCCGTTCAAATAACCAAGATAGGCTAGTGCCGAATGAGCACCGTTTAGTAAACGCAATTTGGCTTTTTCAAATGGCTCTACTGCACAAACCAGTGACACGCCAACTTGTTCCCAAGCCGGCCTACCCACAATAAAATTATCTTCAATTACCCACTGGCTAAAGCGCTCTGTTTTAACTAACCCACGATCTTCTTGTCCGGTTTGAGCGTGTTGTTGGATATCCTCTTCGGTTGTGGCTGGCACAATGCGGTCTACCATACTGTTCGGAAAGCTTACGTTGTCCACAATCCACGATGCCAAAGCAGGGTCAATGCGCTTAGCAAACTCACCTACAAGCCCAGCTAGGGTGTGGCCATTTTGCGGCAGATTGTCACAACACAGCACGGTAACACCTGTGGCTGCGACCTTAAACCGGCGCTGCAAACTAAACACCAAATAGCCAATAGCTGATTTGGGCGCATTAGCATTGGCTAAATCATGTTTGATATCTGGATGGTCAAGGTTTAGCCGCCCTGTTGCAGGATCGTGGCAATAGCCCTTTTCAGTCACCGTCAGTGAGATAATTTTAGTGTGCTCTTGCGCCATTAATTCAAGTACACGTTCAGGTGAGTCGGGCGCCACCAGCACTTGCGTAACAGCTTGCACAAGTTGGGTATGTTGAAAGTCTGCATCAAACTCGACGACATTGTACAATCCATCTTGTGGTTGTAACTGCTTTTGCACATTACTGCTACGCAATGACACCCCAGCAATGTACCAAGGTTCATTTTCTTGCAGTAAATTGACCTTATCGGTATACCAAGCTTGATGAGCACGGTGGAAGGCCCCGATGCCTAAATGCACAATACTGATTGGTTTTTCTGCTTGGCGGTAGGTGCTGATTTGCTGTTTTTCAAGCAAAGCTAAATTTAATCTGCTGGCCGACATGGATTTTTTCTCACGATTTAATAGGGCTGGATCATCTAAAATGCTAAATCTCGCGCTATTGGTAGATTAACGTCGTCAAATGACGAAAAAATATACCAAGGCAATAATGATGAACAGCGTTGTCCGAAGATATCAATAAGTTATAAAGGGATTTGACACCGGTGTCAAATCCCTTTATAACTAAAATCATATAACAAATAAAATCAAACAAGTTAACAAAAAACAAACAACATTGATTTAAACAATGCCCTACATTTCATCGTACGCTTTTCGCTGAATAGCGCTTTCTTCTAGTAAATAAAGCGGTTATATATGATCATGCTGCATAGCAAGGCATTTAGATTCGAACGTAGCCGAAAATAACAGGTAAATAAGTATGGCATCAGTCACCATTATGGATGTAGCCCGTCATGCCGGTGTATCCAAGAAAACCGTATCACGCGTCATAAATAATGAAGCTAACGTTAAAGACGAAATGCGCCAAAAAGTACAGATGGCCATTCAAGAGCTCGGATTTAAACGCAATCCACTGGGTATGGCGCTGGCCAAAAACAGGTCGTTATTTATTGCATTGGTGTCAGACAATACTAGCCCCGGCTATTTGATGAACTTGCAAAAAGGCATACTCCAAGGCTGTACTGAAGAACAAATGGGCCTGTTTTTATATGACTGCAACTACCGCTCCCCTACTCTGGTACAAGAAGTAGAAGAATATATCGACAGTACCTTGGTCGACGGTTTAATTTTACGCCCGCCGATGTGCGACAAAATCGAATTGCTCGAAATGTTAGACAGAAAAAACGTCAGTTATCTACGAATTGGCCCTAAAGATCTTAATCGCGGCGAGTCACTTGGCTTTAATTCAACAAAAGCCAGTTATGACATGAC
>NZ_JANQVQ010000342.1:0-9954 GCF_030730205.1 Paraglaciecola sp. | reverse complement strand
GATGAAATGGCGCTGGGTGTATTGTACGAAATACAAAGTAGAAATTTAAAAGTGCCTCAGGACATTTCCGTGTGCGGCATTGATGATATTGCCCTCACAACCAAAGTGTGGCCTAACATTACCACCATTCGCCATCCACTGTTGACTATCGGTTATCAAGCCGCGTGTTTATTGATTGGCCGCCTCAAAGATAAAAAATCACAAGTACCAGCCAGAGGGCCAGACGGCACGCAAATTTTTGATGGAGAATTAGTTATTCGAGCGTCAACCAGCGTGGCAGCCAATAAATAGCGGGTTCGGCTTAACCACCAAACTGAGATTATTGATAAGCACTCGGGTATCTTTTAGCTTCTGAGGGTTCTGATATCTGTTTGGACACAAGATTGGGGCTAAACGTCAGTGGCTGATGCCTTCTCTTTTGGTCCAAAACAGAGGTTAGGGTATAAAAGCCCTTACTCTGGGTTGCTCGAACTCGAAAGAGCCCTACTATTTTTTCATTCAAGCGCCTTGTTTCAGGGTTTAAGTTCTTGCTGAGTAAGCTCCTATCGTTACTGATTGCTATAAACCCCCAAACGCTCATTTTTCTGTTCAAGCATAAACCTTAGCTTTTTTAGGGGCCTTTAGTTTGTATCACTAACTTAACTTCAGCTGGCGCTCTGATGCCACGCATCCTGTTTAACAGGCGCAAGTTGTTTGTTTGTATCTAGCGCTAACACCCCTTCCACAGACAGTCCTTTGACATCATGCAGTATCAAATGCTTGTCATTTTGCGCATGGATTTCACTTTGTTTGAGCATTAAGCCACTTACATCATCAAACACAAATGCAGGCCTAAAATCAGCCTCATTGGCCCTCAATGTAATATTTATCAGCTCTACGTTCTTGGCATGCCGTACATATAAACCCCAAGCGGGAAGTTCGCCAAACATCGTGTATTCAGGGTAAGCATCGCGCTCTTGTGGTACTAAAAACAACTGGTCATAAGGCCGATAAGCTAAGCCCTTGTTCGCTCGACCTGGATAGGTGATATCAATGTTTTCTAACCGAATGTTTTCAACTGCTGCATCTGGCAAACCAGTAATTGACGAGGGAATAGGATTAAAAAAGGTATTTAGACCTGGTCCGCGCACTTCATAATCTTCATCGGCGCGGCTTGCGGAAATTTCTGCCTTGAGGTTTTTAATCACCACATTCTTAAGTGTGCCTAAGGGAGTATTTTGCGGTACATCTCGGTTTCTTTGACCTAAGCGGATGAAAATGGCACACCCGACATTACTCGCTTCTACCCCATCTATATGAACATTTTCAAGCTTAGCGCCATCAACAGTTTCTAAGGCAATCGCTGAGCGGTAAGTATCAAACACGCGAATATTTTCTATGGTCACGTTAGTAAAACCATGCATCGATTCAGTACCAAACTTTATACCGTTCGAACTGGAACGCATCACACAATTACCAATGTAGACCTTGTCGTTGTGAAACTCGCCGCCAGTGGTCGATTTTAGACAAATGGCGTCGTCGGCAGCATTAACAAAACAACCGGTAATGCGGACATTTCTGCAATCGTTTATGTCAATGCCATCATTGTTCCAAAAGGCGTCACTGTCCACCACGATGTTATCTATCATTACATCTTGGCAAGCCGCGTAATGTTGCACCCAAGAGGCACCATTTTTAATGGTGACATCATAGATTTTTATTTTTTGACAGTGATGAAGTGCAACAACGTTAGGGCGATGTCTGGAACGATTTCTACGCTCGTTAAAGTCGGCTTCAACCCGCTTTCCCGCATGATGGAGCCGATTAATATTTAATGCCAACTGCCTGCCCTGTCCATCAATTGTGCCTTCACCGCTAATGGAAACAGACTCACAGTGATCGCCAGCCAATAATGCGAGAATATTGCCCTGCGCATCCTCGTAATCCTGAATGTCGGTACTGCCTAGTAACATCGCCTGTTTGTCAATTTGCAGGTTAACTTGGCTGCCGAGGCGCAAACTACCACTAAGATAAACGCCAGCAGACAAGCATACCGTGCCGGGCTGCTCACTTTTAACTACCTCGTCAATTGCCGCTTGAATGGCTTTGGTATCCTTCGTTTTTCCATCGCCTTTAGCCCCAAAGTCTCTGGCATCTAGTCGCTTACCCGTATTAATAATCGGTCTTTGACTGGGGTGGCGAGACTGTTGAAATTGCCTCCAATAAGACTCAAGTTGTTTTGCATTTATCGAAAACGAGGCAAAATAGCTGGCGCTAAAGGCCGCTAAACTGGTTTTGATAAAACCTCGACGATTTAAATAGCTATTCATTTATGAGCGCTCCGGGTGTTTCGTTTGCTTCTCAGCGTCAGAGGTGGATTCTCCTACTGGCACACTCACACGACTGCCCCGTAAGGCATACCACGCGATATAAAGGTAACAGACAGCAGGGATGAGAAAACTCCATTGCAAAGTCATCATGTCAGCGGCTTGGCCTTGAATCATGGGTAAAATGGCCCCACCAACGATGCCCTGACATAAGTAACCTGACCCGCGCCCCGTGTGTTCTCCTAAACCACGTATGGCTAAGGTGAAGATAGTAGGAAACATAATAGAATTGAAAAAACCTACCGCTAGGATGGTCCACATGGCCATTTCACCACTGGAATTTACCGCAACAATGATCATCGCTACCGCGAGGACTGAATTAATCGCAAGTAAAGTGGTGGGTGCCACATAGCGCATGATCAATGCGCCAGCAAAACGCCCAACCATGGCCGCTCCCCAGTAATACGATACCATTTTGCCGGCGGTCACGGTGGTCATGTCTTCAATACCCAATTGCATAAAAAAATTGACTAGGTAGCTACCTACTGCTACTTCTGCGCCCACGTATAAAAAGATAGCTAACACACCGTAAGTGAGATGTTTATGGCTAAACAAGGTAAAGTGACTAGCGGCTTTTGACTCGTCTAAATGCTCGCTTATGTTAGGCAACTTCAGTTTATAAAAAACCAAGGCTACCACCACTAAAGCCACCGCGATAAGTAGATAAGGTAACTGGACAGCCTTAGCTGAACCGCTTTGCTCTACAGCCGATAAAATCAAAATTGCCCCAAAGGCGGGGCCCGCAGTGTGACCTAAAGAGTTAATCGCTTGTGCAAAATTAAGACGCGAAGCGGCGGTCTCTTCTGATCCGAGAACCGCTACATAAGGGTTAGCTGAAACTTGTAAAATAGCGATACCGGCCGCTAACACAAATAAAGCAAATAAAAATACTGCATAAATCGCTGCTTCTGCTGCGGGAAAAAACAAACAGCACCCCGCGGCGACTGTGCCTAAACCAATGATGATGCCATTTTTATACCCTACTTTTTCGAGCATGCGTCCGGCAAAAGGAGAAACAATAAAATACGCACCAAAAAAGCAGAACTGCACAAGCCCTGCTTGCAGATAGCTCAGGCTAAATGCCCCTTTTAAGTAGGGTAAAAGAATGTCGTTAAGTGCAGTGATAAAACCCCAAATAAAAAACAACGAGGTCATGGCCGCAAAGGCAAAATGTATACTCAAGCCTTCGGGCTTTTGACTAATCTTAACGTTTGACTGTGAACTTTGCATCGCTGACTCCTTACACCATACCAGTTAATACATCGAAACACGCGCAGAGGGTGTGGTAATCACATTTTGCTCCAGCACTACTTTTTTGATTTGAATATGCTTTGTTGTCTCTTGTCAGTAACCGGAACCACGCGCCATATTCATGATCGATCATGTGGGTCCAGCTGTATTGCCAGAGCTGTTCGTAGGCGACTTTGTATTTATTGTCACCCGTTTCTTGATACAGCATGGCCGCAGCAGCGAAGCTTTCGGCTTGCACCCAAAAGTATTTGTCGTCATCACACCACTTACCTTGTGGGTCAAAGCCATAAATCAAACCGCCATGCTGATGGTCCCAAGCCACGTCAAAGGCTTTATCAAAGAGGAACGTCGCTTTAGTGACTAATGCTTGGTCAGGACTCAAACGATGAATAGCCAATAATAATTTACTCCATTCGGTTTGATGGCCGGGCTGGAATCCCCAAGGACGATAAAGGTTTTTAGGGTCGTCGAGGTTGTAGTCCCAATCGACTTTAAAATCAGGGGTGTAATGTTCCCAAATCAGACCATCGGTATACGCCGCTTGTCGCTCGGTGATGTTTTGTGCAATCAACTTGGCGCGTCTTAAATAACGCAATTCATGGGTGGCTTCGTAAGCGGCAATCATCGCTTCGCAACTGTGCATATTGGCATTTTGACCGCGATAATCAGACAACACACCATCAGCACTAAGCTCATCAGCATAGAGTTCATAGTCACTCTGCCAAAAACGACTTTCCATTAATTGATAGGTGGCGGCAATTTTGTCAGCAACATCGCGAATACCGGCTTTGTGAATGGCTGAATACATCAATAATACAAAGGCATAGCCGTAGTTTTGCTGAGTCATATCAAGTGGATTGTGATCCTCCAACAACCACGCATAAGCTTGCTGATCAGGACGCCAGTGCACTTGTTCAACAAAGGCTAAGCCATGCAAGGCCACATCACGATATTCGGCTTTGTGTAGTTCTCGACTAGCACGGGCATAATTCACCACAATGCGGCAGCTACTGACCAACTGGCGCATACCTTTTTCGAATAAGTCACCATTGTTCAGATAGTTATGAAAATAACCGCCTTCGTTATCTATCACTCTAGGGTCATAAAAATTTAAGATTGAATGGCAATGTTCAAGCAAAAAGGCACGATTGTATGGTGCAGGTAATGGCACAGTCGTCATGTTGTTATTATCTCCTTGGGTATTCATGCACTTTGTTGATGGCTGCAGGGAGCACAAGCTCCCTCTAACATACTGATTTGCTGTAAAAACAAGCAGATTATTTCATGGTTGGCATAGTGAATTGATTTTCACTTTGCTGCCCTTTTGGCCAACGAGCAGTGATAGTTTTCATCTTGGTATAAAAACGTACACCGTCAGGACCGTGCATGTTTAATGGTCCAAAAATTGAGCGTTTCCAGCCGCCAAAACTATGGAAAGCCATTGGCACAGGGATTGGCACGTTTACGCCCACCATGCCCACTTGAACATTATGGGTGTAGGCATGGGCGGCTTCGCCATTCGCGGTGAAAATAGACGTACCGTTTCCATATTCGTGGGAGTTGATTAAGGCAAGTCCTTCCTCAAAACTATTCACACGCACCACGCATAGGACCGGACCAAAGATTTCTTCTTGATAAATGCGCATGCCAGGCTTCACGTTGTCAAATAAAGTGGGACCAACAAAGTAACCATGTTCGTTACCTACTACTTGATAATCGCGACCATCGGCTAACAAAACCGCTCCATCTTCGATACCCGATTCGATATAACTCAATACTTTATCAGCGTGTTGTCTGCTGATGAGTGGGCCCATATGTGCTTCATTATCTAAACCAATACCAGGACCAACACGCATCTCACTAATCTCTTGCTTTAAGCGGGCAACCAGATTATCTGCTGTCGCATCGCCAACACACACAGCCACTGAAATAGCCATGCACCGCTCACCGGCTGAACCATATGCTGCACCCATTAATGCGCCAGCTACACCATCAAGATCCGCATCAGGCATTACCATCATATGGTTTTTAGCGCCACCTAATGCTTGTACTCGTTTACCGTTCGCACTGCCGGTGCGGTAAACATATTCAGCGATTGGCGTAGAACCAACAAAACTGACGGCTTTTACATCTGGAGCGCTTAAGAGCACATCAACTGAGGTTTTATCACCGTTTACCACATTAAATACGCCATCAGGCAGCCCCGCTTCTTTCAGGAGTTCTGCAAGCCTTAAGGGCACGCTAGGGTCTTTTTCAGAGGGTTTCATTACAAAGGTGTTACCACAGGCAATGGCGACTGGAAACATCCAAAGCGGCACCATGGCGGGAAAATTAAACGGTGCGATGCCCGCACACACGCCAACGGGCTGCATGAGGGTAAAACTATCCACACCACGGCCCACATTCATCGATTGTTCGCCTTTGAGCAAATGCGGAATGCCACAGGCAAATTCTACTACTTCAATACCGCGGGTCAGCTCGCCCTGCGCATCGGAGAAAACCTTACCGTGTTCGGCGGTAATTAACGCGGCCAGTTCATCTTTATTTGCTTCAAGTAAAGCTTTGAAATTAAACATAATTCGCGCGCGATTTAGTGGAGTAACGGCACTCCACTGTGGCAATGCGGCTTGGGCAGCGGCAATGGCAGCTTGGGTTTCTGCTGCGCTCGATAAACCCACTTGCTTGCTTTGTTCACCTGTTGCTGGATTGTAAATTGCAGCAAAGTGACCACTTTGACTTGCGACGTTTTGACCGTTGATAAAATTACCTAAAGTGTGCATGTTTTTTCTCGTAAGACGTTTTTTAATGGATTAATAAGGTTGTTTTGATTGCTGTTTAACATACGCTTCATACGCTGCGTTAACCTCACTTCTATGGGAAACCTGAGGTACCGCTACATCCCACCAGCTGCCGTTATCGGTGCTAATGAGAGGGTCGGTATCAATAACAATAAGCGTACTTTTTGGGGCTTTTTTGGCCTTGGTAATGGCACTTTCTAACTCGTCAAGATTACTAACCTTTTCAGCATCTGCCCCCATAGAGCGAGCATGCATAGCAAAGTCAATTTGCATGGCATGATGATCGCCTGCACAATCTTCAAGCAAATTGTTGAACGCAGCGTTACCGGTGCCGTTTTGCAGACGATGTATACAACCAAAGCCGCGATTGTCTAAAAGCACCACGATGAGTTTTTGTTTTAACATCACGGATGTCGCGAGCTCTGAATTCATCATCATGTACGAACCATCACCCACCACTACGATGACATCACGCTCAGGAGAGGCCATTTTTACCCCTAAGCCACCCGCGATTTCGTAACCCATGCATGAAAAGCCGTATTCAACATGGTAAGTACCTGGCCCTTCGGCCCGCCACAACTTGTGTAACTCACCCGGTAATCCTCCAGCGGCACACACCACAACATCAGTAGGCTGCGAGGCCCGTTTTACCGCGCCTAATACTTGGGCATCTGAGGGTAAACCTTGGCTATTATTGGCGGTAAGCGCTAGGTATTTTGCTTGCCATTGCGCATTTAACGCTTGCGCTTGCGCTATCCATGTCGACCCTGCGCGCCACGTACTTAACTGCTCATTTAACTGGGTAAGCGTCGCTTTTGCGTCGCCCACCAGTGGTAAGGCATTATGTTTTGCGGCGTCAAAGCTACCAATATTGAGCTGAATAAGAGTTTTATCAGCACTTTCTAGTAAGGTGCGCGAAGCCGTGGTGAAATCTTGCAAACGTGTGCCAATAGCCAGCACCACATCAGCTTCTGCTGCTAATTGATTCGCCGCTTCGCTTCCCGTGACGCCGATGCCACCCACAGCGCATTCATGAGACCAAGTTAAACAACCTTTGCCGGCTTGGGTTTCTGCCACCGGAATATGACGAGCTTTAGCAAACGCTGACAACACCTTTGCGGCGCCAGAGTAAAGTACCCCGCCGCCCGCAATGATCAGCGGTTTGCGAGCATTTTTGAGAACTTCTAGGGCTTGTTCAAGTTCGTAGGTTTCTGCTTGCGGCTGACGGATACGATGCACTTTTTTAGCAAATAAAGACGTCGGAAAATCGAAGGCCTCGGCCTGCACATCTTGTGGAAATGCTAAAGTGGCTGGCCCACAATTAACAGGATCGAGTAAAGTTTGCATGACAACCGGCAGGCTGTTAATCATCTGCTCTGGACGACTAATACGATCAAAATAGCGGCTAACAGGTCTAAAGCAATCGTTGGCAGAAATACTTGGGTCGCCAAAGTTTTCGATTTGCTGTAAGACAGGATCTGGTTTGCGATTAGCAAAAATATCGCCCACCACTAACAATACCGGCAACCGGTTGGCATGGGCCAAAGCCGCTGCGGTGACCATATTGGTTGCCCCAGGGCCGATTGACGTTGTACACATCATCATTCGGCGTCGTTGATTGGCTTTGGCAAAGGCAATTGCCGCATGCGCCATACCTTGCTCGTTGTGTGCTCGGTATGTTGGAAACTCTTTACGCACGTGGTTTAGAGCCTCACCCATACCGGCGACGTTGCCATGTCCAAAAATCGCGAATACCCCAGCAAAAATAGGCTGTTCTTCACCGTCAATCACCATGTATTGCTGACGTAAAAAAGCGACTAGAGCTTGAGCGGCGGTTAATGTAACTGTTTGCATTTACTGGTCCTTACGTGTATTCCACGCCTCAACTAAGGTGAGATAATTATCAGCTACTTGGTTTTGCAACTCGTTATCTGAAATTTTATTGGCTAACCATAATTTACTTGCCGCTGAAAATATTGAACGCCCAACCGCAAAGCCCTTACACAAGGGAAAGTTCGCACTGTCTGCAAAGCCTTTAGCCAGTTGGGCTAGTGGTGCATCTAAACCTAGTAAAATAACGCCTTGGCAATGTGGGGCACAACGAGTAATCAGTGCGCTGATCTTTGACCAGGCAGTAACAGAGGGTGACGGTAACTTCCACCAATCTGGACGGACGTTTAGTTTGTAAATCATCTCCATGGCATTCACAACGGTGTTGTCATCAGCGGCCATATCACTGGGTGGAATGATTTCTAGCAGTAATTCATGACCACTGACACAGCAGGCTCGATATAGCTCTATAATTTGCCTTGATTGTATGTCCCACATGGCGACATCGTCTTGCGGGTGCATGAACACCAAACATTTAACGATGTGTTCTTGCGGCCATGTGACTAAACGTGAGCCAATAGAACGGCCACCTTCAAGCTCAAGCGGCCTTGAAGCAGGGACTTCAACAGGGCGACCAATCCACCAATTTTTTCCAGTCACCGCATTGAGGGCATCTTGGCCATAGGTATCATCAATCAACACGCCAACGTGCTGCGATACTTTTTTCTGCTCAACCACTTGTTGTAGTGCCGCCAGAATATGTTGCTTTAGTACACTTATACGAGAGATGTTAGCCCCTGCTTCTTGCGCCATCTCTACAAACTGTTTGCGATGATCAAAGGCTAAAATACATAACTCACTCCAATTAGCGGATTTGCGGGTAGTAACGCGATGGAGGTAGTTAAGCTCAGGGTCGAGGTCAGGCCTTGCGATTTCGTATTGATTGGCGATGTAGTAATCAAGCTCTTCTGGGGTGGGGATAGCTGGTGCGCAGCCATGGCGTGATACTACCAAGGCTCCGCAGGCATTCGCATAGCCACAGGCTGTGGCGTAGTCGTCGCCGCGCAACCAGCCACGTAAGAAGCCAGACATAAAGGCATCTCCTGCGCCCAATACGTTTAATACATCAACTCTTACCCCTGCAAAAAACGGCGCTTCATCAATATTATCGGGTATGGCATTAGCAAAGATAGAGCAGCCCATGGCGCCACGTTTTAATACAATCTCTGCATTACTGTGCTGCCTGATCACTTTTAGCGCTTTGATGGTATCGGTGCTACCACCAGCAATGTGCACTTCTTCTTCAGTACCAACAATCAAGTCGCACAAAGGAATAATTGATTGTAAATGTGCACTTACACTTTGATTTGATACAAAGCGAGTATCACCATCGCCAGGACGAGTTAAGCCCCACAAGACCGGGCGATAGTCGATATCTAATATAACCTTTGTATTATTTTTACGCGCATATTCAATGGCTTGGCGTGCTACTTTGTCCACATGTGGGGTTGAAAAATGCGTACCGGTGATTAACAGAGAACGGGAGGAGGCAATATAAGCTTCGTCGAAATCACTTACATCGATGGCCATATCGGCGCAATCAGCGCGATAAAACAACAATGGGAATTCTTCTTTGGTTTTAATGGACAAGATAGCCAGAGCGGTTAAACGCTCAGGATCAGTTATCACGTGGCTGGTATCTACACCTG
>NZ_JANQVQ010000341.1 GCF_030730205.1 Paraglaciecola sp. | reverse complement strand
GTTCACATGGATGTAAGCAAAATGTCAAGGAACTCATGACCCGAATAACTAACATTTAGTCAAATAATATAGTTGCTTTTTTACAAAAATCCTAAGTGATTTTTAATTGCATTAGTTTTGAGCAAAATTGCTCCAAATATTCTTAAGATTGGTTAATTTAAAAAGCAAAGTTAAAATCTGCGGGCAAAATAAGTAAAACGAAAATGAATTTAGATAATACTTCATTATCAAATAAAACTATTTTCATAGAATTCCGGAAGTACACATAGTTTATGAACCTTTATTTACCCAAACAACCTGAAGATACGCGTTTCAGGTTGCTTGGGTATAGATTTGCCGAGCTGACTAAAACTGCTTTACGGGGAAATACCCGCAGCGCTTAATATAGTAAGTGTTGGCGAAAGTTGTTTCTCATAATTTTTCCATCGCCCAATCGAGCGGTTATGCGCCGTTTCACGGACTTGTACCGCGCTGGCTGTTACAACGGCCGTATTATTTTTTTCAAAATTGGAACAATTATCCTCCCATTCAAGGCCTAGGTATTTGATAAGGTTGCGTGCTTGGGTGTAGTTATCTGTCACAATATCTTCGTAAGCAATATCAAAAATTTTATCAGGCATAATTGCATGCCAATATTCCATTAAATTTTTGTACATAACATAATGCTCTGCCATTTCGCACTGGTCGTAACTATGTTGATAAACTTCTTCAAATAGCTGTTTAAAAACCGCAAAACAAGTATCTGCCGGACTGCGCGTAACATGAACAATTTTAGCTTTTGGAAATGCTTTTACAATAAATCCAACCAACATGAAATTCATCGGAAATTTATCTATAAAATATGGTGTACTTCCTCGACGATTAGCCAAGCCTGTAAGATACGATTCTGCCAATAGCTCCCCGCTTACATCTTTGGATTTATTGATTAATTCTGCTGAAATAAATTCTTCGGTTCTTACGCCAGTTAAAGCTCGAAGCGACATAGCCAACTGGACAGGTTCACCTGCTGAGTGCACCAAACTATGACTGGAAATTATTCGGTCAACGAGAGTCGTACCTGTGCGAGGCTGACCAATTATAAATATTGGCGCTACTTCATTGTGATCATTATGAGCTGTTCTAAGCCAATTTTCTGTACAAATTGTTTTAATTGCTTCAAAAGTCTGCTTGGCTTGGAAACGGTCATAATTAACGATACTGCGTTTTGCAGCGGCTCCACGTAAAAATGCATCAAATGCTTTATCCCAACATTCAGTATCTTCAAATAATTTTCCTGCACCATAACCCAGATAGGCTATAGAACTTGGCAATCCTTTCGATTCATCCATAATGGAAACTAATTGTTCTGCCATCACATTATCTGTTGCTTTAAACAACGAAGATAGAATCCACCGCGACTCAGCATTGTAGGGATTAAGTACAATAGCCTTTTCTATCGCTTCCTGCGCACCTTTGAAATCACCTAATTCTAAAAGACTGACACCAAGAGCGTGACAGTATGTAGCTTCAGTAGGTGATTTCTGCACAGCCATACGGAGATATTTAGTCGCATCATCAAAGTATCCCAATAGACTCAATACATGAGCAATTGGAGCTAGTACCTGCGCTTTCTCGCTACCAATTTTTTGCGCCCTCATCACAGCAGTTTCTGCATCAATCATATTACCGGTTTGAGCATATACTAAGGCCAAAAAAGCCCAATACTCTGACATTGACGCATCCAGCTCAGCCGCAGTCTCAAATGCCCTTAACGCAATATCCAACTGCCTAGTTTCTAAAGTCACTCTGCCAATCAAATAATGTGCTTGCGGAATATTTCTGTTGGTGCTTAATATTTGTTTGGCAATATCTATTACTAACTTGAAATTACCCTGCTCCAATGCATCAAACCCGCAGGCTAATCCAGTTGCAATTGTTCGTTCTTGAGATTCACCATTAATATAATTCATTTTGATAATTGCCAGCTCATACAATACCCCTTCAAAAAATGCAAGTTTATCGATGGAGAAAGCACTATCAGGCACACCAACCGATTAAAAAATAATTGAAAATACGAGTAAAAAAGACCAAATATCACACAACTCAGGCTATTTTGGCCACCTATTGAGTAAAATACTCATTGAAAATTACTCACAGAACGCCTTTGAAATTATCAACAAACTCAGTCATCAAATGCTCAACTTCCGTCGAACCAAGTGATGTTGAGTATATTTTTTTTCTGGCCTGAACGGTACTGGCAGTAAATATCGGCCGAGTACTTTGGTGAAATTCCAGCATAGAGGATTCAAACTCTAATTGGCAATATTCCACCATGGTTTTTATTTCTTTCTCAGTATTGTTAATCAAGTCTGCATAATTAACATTCAAAACAGAATTCGCAAAAATCTTATTCCAATGTTTGTACAATTCAAACTCACAATTAAAATAATCGGCTATGTGCTGCTGTTGACAACTCCAGCTCATCCCCTGACTAAAGTGAGTTTTAAAACAAGACCATGCTGAATCTATGGGATTTCTGCGTAAAAAAATAATCGGAGAATCAGGGAAAACCTGACGAATCAACCAAACAAAACGACTATTATTCAGGCTTTTATCAACAATAACTCCATCACTGCCAAACTTTTCATGAGCAAATTTCAAATAAACTCGTTTAATTTCGGTAAGCTGCTTAGAGTTAGTTTCAAAATGACTCATAGACTCACCGATTGGCTCGCCAAGGGTTAAGCATCTAGCTGCGCGCTCCATGCCATTAAATTCGCCACCACCAAGAACTTTACTATGGCTACATAGAATTTGTTCTAGTAAAGTCGTGCCACTTCTGGGTAAACCAACGATAAAAATAGGACTTTGGTCATTGCAGTTAATTTGCAAATCGTTTTTAACTTGCGTGACGGCAGCCTTTTGAATAATTTTTTTAACTCTGGCCACCTCTTTTGCCAAACTAAAATCTGATTCTTGACTAATTATTGCTTTCGACTTTTGCGCATACTGAAATGCAAGCTCAAAATTATTGTGATCCTCATAAACTTTAGCAAGTGCTGCCAAAAAAGATGACTTAGAACGAGCATTGCTTTTGTCCAATAGTTGATTTTCGTAAGACAACATTTTTTTGAATATTTCACCATCAAGCTCAATATCAAGCGAATTAACCAGTATTAGCCATGCCTCTCCAGCATGCGGCCAGAAAGATAAGGTTTGTTGCGCATATTTTGCCGCCGCCTCACTGTCGCCCATTTGCAAATATACGGTACTCAAAAAATGGCTAAGTTCTGGGCTTTTATTGTTATCTTTAAACATGAGCTCAGCTTTGTTGACCGCATTTCTAAACTCACCCACTTCAACCAACGCAGCTAGATATGCCAGTTCTATATTTAAGCTACTGTTTGGCCTTTTTTCAAAGAGTTTAAGTGATTCTTTGGCGAGGTTAACTTCACCCGCTAATAGTGCAAGTTTGCCAATACCCAACCAGTCTTCATATAGTTCTGGTTTATATTTAATGAGTGTGCTCAGGTGAGATGCGGCATTGTCTAATTTGCCTTGTTTGATTGATTGAACTACTTGCTCAAATATCTGCTTAACATCTAACATGCTAGTAAAAACCTTTTCAATATTCACTTCTAATAAAAAAGCCCCGCTCAGCGGGGCTTACAATTAAATACTTTAAAGATGTTTAGAATCTTAAAGAGGCGCTAATCCGCACATACCGTGGTGTCTGCCAGTTAGTGGGCAAACCAAAGGTAGGATTAACCAAATTAGAAGCTTCACCATCAGGGGTTTCCTGATCATAAATTTCACTTACTTCGGTAGCAGTATCACTGTTTAACACGTTAAATACATCAGCACGTAAAGTTAAATCATAATCTTCATTAAGCTGAATAAAATAACTAGCCGTAACGTCAATATTTAATACGTTGTCTGTGGTACCTAAAGAACCACGAGGTACTAACTCACCATTAGCATAAAAAGACTCAGATCCATAGGCCTGGGCAAATACATCCGTTGGGTGATATCCAAATGCATTCTTCGGACGACCTGATTGCCATTGAGCATTAACACCCAAATTCAAACTCTCTGTTACCTGATAAGAGCCAAATACCTTAATCGCATGACGTCTGTCATTAGGTAAGTTACCGTACGCGCCATCTAATAATCCAGGTTGGTCAAACAAGGTGGTTAAACCTGCATCATCCTGGCCGTTATCTGAGCGAATATAACCTTCGTTATTACCCCAGCTATGTGACCAGGTGTAAGCGGCATTTAATAACCATACACCATCCCAAGCTTTTTCAAATGTAACATCAACCGCAGCATACTTACGAATAGAATCAGGATAATTTAAGTCCTCTGCAGGAATAGTATACTGAACGCCATCGTCAGCGACAAAAGTCAAATCAGTGTTCGGGTTAGTTAATACGTAGTAGTGGAAACCACTACATTCCGTGCATGACCTATCAAACTCACGTTCCAGATATTTATTAAAACCAAAGTCAATCGCGACATCTTCAATGGTGGTTGAAAGTTCACGGTAAGTACCTTGAACAGCCATACTCCAATCATCGGTCAATTGGAACTGATAACCTAAGATGTATTCATCTGAATACATAGACTCGAGGCTGCTATCAACAATGGACTCTTTACTGGGCACATCACCGTCAGAAAACACCTGCTGAGGTGCCGAAGCGGGAGAACTTTCGTTAAACACAGGAATGTCCAGAGAAGTGTCGGCCCAACCCTCAAATGCTCTGAAGTCGTGAATATAAGTTTCTGCACCAGACAAACGTATATTGGTATTGGCCGCAACTGGCAAATAATAACGGCCATAACTTGCCCATAGTTTAGAGTCGCCTTCACCGGTTACGTCATAAACCGCGCCTAAACGCAACGCCCACTGGTTGTCTAATTTAACAAAAGACTCCCCTGCTCCGTTAAAGTTTTCAAAAGCATCATTACGTACACCAACATTGATGACTAGGTCATCCGTCGCCTGCCATTGATCCTGAATATAATAGGCAAAGTTTTTATTTTCAAAATCACCACCTGATGAATAAGTACGACGACGAACCTCACGGGGAACAGGGTTAGCCGGATCGGTCACATCATCAACGTATATTAGATAGTAGTTGCCACCAGAAAGCACAGTATTAGCGGTGGCGGTTAGTGTTTCAGAATCCACCCCCAAACGTATTTCATGGTCGCCAATATACCAGTCTGCATCAATTCGGAAGACTTCACGTTCATCTTCACCTACATCAACCAAAAAGTTGGCAAAATTACCGCCTTTCAAAAACGAGCCATTGCTATCTAAACGACGGTAAATAACCGGGTTAGCGTCCAAAGCACTTGATACAGTTCTGTTTGCTTTGTTTAAACCGTACATGGCTGAAATTGAAAAATCGTCGCTTAGTATACTGGTATATTTGGCAATATAGTTTTTACCACCTTGCTTGGTAATACCTACTGCAGGTTCGCCAACGTTACCATTTGTCGATATAAAGCTTGAATTCAATTCTTCGCTTTCGTCAGAAAAGGCAGTCAATTCAAGTATATTGTTCTCGTTAATATACCAGTCAATTTTAGCCCCCCAGAAAGCATCATCGTCTTCATCTTTGTATACTTCCTGGATTACATCTCCACCAAATGGTTCTTCTGCTGCTCTGTAATCAAAAGTATCTGAGCGCGGATTGTACAATGCGTAAAAGAATAAAGTATCTTCAATGATTGCACCGCTGGCCCATAAATTTGTTTCCCAGTATGTATTTTTATCGTAGTTGTTATCTACATGCAGGGTGCCGTCTGGGCGAACGCCATTAGGTTTATCTTCACGCAACCCATCAGGCTCATAAAAAACATTGACGCCCCATTTAAATTCGTTGGTTCCACTCTTAGTTTTAGCGTTAACCACACCACCGGTTACTCGGCCGTATTCCGCTGAATATCCACCTGTATTAACTTCAAATGTATCAAACATTTCAAATGGTGGGTTACTTGAACCTACACCAGTTCTGAAGTTGGTCAGGTTGAGGCCGTTTACATAATAGGCATTTTCTGCCGCAGAGGCTCCGCCAATTGAGGGGACATTACCAAAATTAGAATCGCCTTTAGTTGTGCCGGGCGCTAATAAAGCAACGCTTGTTAAATCACGTGGAACAGGCACCCTATCAAGGGTAACAGAATCAATAACAATACCCGTACTGTTACTGGTTACATCGACCAAAGATATCACAGAGCCGGTAACTTCGATGCGTTCCACACTTGCATCGCTTAACGCTAGATTAACATTGACCTTACCGCTGATGCCTACTGTGACACTTTCTTCAACAGTTGTTCTGAAACCGTCTTTTTCAGCAACAATTTTGTAAGGCCCCGGGGGCAACAAGGGGAAACGAAAAACACCGTTGGCATCAGAAACAACAGAACGTTTCAAACCTGTCTGTAAGTTTTCAATGGACACAGTAACGTCAGAAAGGACTGCACCAGAAGTAGTAATAGAGTTACCGGTGATGTTCCCGTTAGTATTATTAGCCAACGCAGGCAATGATAAACCTAAGCAAGCAGCTACTGACAGTGCAGCAGCACTTTTTTTAAATGTAAACATGTATGTCTCCCTGGACCACTAAGTTTATAGTGTGAATG
>NZ_JANQVQ010000340.1 GCF_030730205.1 Paraglaciecola sp. | reverse complement strand
GTTCTGACCTCTCCTGATTTGAGCGCTCGCCAAGTCAGTTCACTATTAAGAGTCATCCCATTTTTATCTAAAGACTGAATTAAAAAAGGGGTTTCTGAAGGAATTTTGGCTGACCAAGATGAATCTGGGTTACCTTGATCGTCAATTACAGCTTTATAATTAAGTGGAAATTCGCCTAAAATTTCCCAACTTTCAAGGTGGTAAGAGCCAAAGCGTTCAACAATATAGTCGTAGTCATGTTTTCCTATTAAGCGACTTGCTGACTTCCATCTTTCGTTATCTTTGAACTTACTAATCGGCTTTGTGAATGGTTTTGGGGGGGTGCCGATAATTCTCACGGCATATATATCGGAATTTGAAAAGACACCTGCTTCTGCACCGAAAATAGTCCAATTGCCATCGTTTAATTCTCTTTTTGAACTATTTGCTTGAAATGGATCATCATTGCTACCTAAGGGTTCTCTGTTATACATAGAGGATGTACCCACAATGGCACTTGGTTCACCTTTTAGAATTCGATAGTCAGACTGACCTACTTCATCCAGTATTTTAGGGTGGCTAACTCCATGGATTTTACTAAAGGGTAAAACAGCTCTTGGCCAAATTTCGTTATAATCGGGTGAATCAATTATTTTTACCAATTGAGATGGTGAAGATATAACTGTTTTACCTGCATCGTTAATTAAGTAAATTCCTGATTTAAGACTTTCACACACATTTCTCTTTTTGCAAGTGGCGCCAAAATGATTCACAGAGCCTGAAGAATATGCGACTAAAAGGCCATTTTCTTTGGTTGCTGATGGCATCGAATATTTACCTGACAAACCAGGTGAAGGCACATCAGCAGGCGTAGAATGAGTAGTGATTATTTCTGTGCCTTTTCTTTCAAAGTACCTCCTATTTTTCGTATAACCTTGTGCGTCCTTTTCTGGTTGTTGGAAGTGTCTAAAATATTCTGGCCCATCAACGTCAACAGGAGCCCGCCACAACACCCCAAAACCATAGTCAAATGATGGGTAATAATAGGCTGAAACAACTGATTGGTCGCTTAATTGAGTAGCAAAGTGATCGAGAAACTTGTTTCTATCATGGGGCTCTGTAAATTGTTTTAAATTTGAGCCGTCTGGGTGGATAGTAAATAGGCTTGACATCGCATAGATATATTTGTCTGCTACATCTTGCCAAGTTGTAAACAGTATTCTTCCATCGAGAAGCTGAATAGGATGTTGCGCTAAATGAAAAGTACCTGCTTCGAGTCGTTTTATATTAGCTAATTCCTTATTGGTTCTTTCGCCCTCGTGGTCATCCATTACATAAAGTTGTTGTACGCTACCGACTTCATGCGGGTTGTGGCCTAGTGATTCAAAAGCCGTCAAGCCTGCTCGGTTTGAAGTAAATAACACTCTTCCGTCAGCTAGCGGAACGGGCGCCATATCCCTAATGCCAAAATAGTGAGATTGGTAATATTCCTCGTTTTTATTAGCTACATAGTATTTACTGTCAAAATCGTCGTTGAACGTTAGCCTAATCGGAGTAAATGCGTTGTCGCCAGTTAAATGTATTTTGTATAGCCAGCTATAGACTTTTTTGTCGTCATTAATATTTAATGAGTAAAAAACCGTTTTACCGTCAAAAGACATCATAGGATCCATAACAGAACATGGCCCACAGTCGACTAGAATTTTTTCTGGTGCATCAGGTGACCATAAGACTAAAGAGCCTCCCATTTGTATGGGATAGGCTTTTTCTCCCTGTGGAATGTTTACGAAGGGGCTGTTGTAACCTTCGGCAGGGTACCTAACATAGATAATAGGATAGTCGACAGGTTGTGCTGCTTGGCTGCAAGCAGGTATAATTGATAAGCAAATTAGTGTTAAAAGAAGAGCTGTCTTTTTCATAAGTATTGTCTTGATTTTAACTTCATTAAACTAAACGGTAGTATGAGAAAAATAGGTATCAACCATTTAGCCCAATACGAAACTATTTCAAAATAATATTTATTGGTAATGAAGTGAGATACACCATTCCATTCTTCAAAGTCATCTTTAAATGCATCGTCAAGTGAAGTTAAATCTCCTGAGGAATACCCTTTATTCAAATAAGCCAATTCGACATCATCTTTTAAGTCTTTTAAGTCATAAATTGGGCTATTTATGGCAACACCAAAATCTGGATCTAAGATCCAGGGGGCTCCATTAATATCAGTCTTAACTACAACATGTTTTGGAAAAGATATTATTTTATTTTCAATTCCGTGTTTATCAAGTAGTTGAGATAACACCATCGAGGCATCCCCGCATACTCCAATACCCCGTTTTAGGCTTCTTTTATAATTTGCAAAATGGTAGCGTTCGTATTCGGGTATATTACTAAACTTGCCCATTAGAAAAAGAATATAATTTTCCCAAACAGGGATCAGTTGATGAGAAGTATGTGTATTTATTTTGTTCCATTGAACATGTATTAAAGAGTCAGAAACTAATTCATTGATGCGTAAAGCATATTCGAGATCAGTCTCACTATTTTCTCTCTTTATTTTGCTGTAGCTGTCTTCAAACGATAGGGTTGATTCGTTTTTAAACCGAAGTTCTGCTGGTGAGAAGGACGAAGGTCTAATCTCTTGCGTCAATCCATACAAGTTGACAATCAGTAACAAACAACCCAAAACAAATAACGCCAGCGTCCAGTATTTTTTGAATGTAGAGTTAAAACTGCTCATAAAGAGTTGTAAATATCATCAATCTTTTTGTTAAAATAACGTTCACTAAAGTACTTTATTACTCTGTCTCGTGCTTTTTTAGCATACTCTGTGCATGCTATAGGATCATCTACAATCAACTTAACACCTTTAGCTAATTCATCGGGTTTGAATGGCTGAACCAGTATTCCTGTCTCTTTATCTATCATGGCTTCCGGTATGCCATTAACATTAGTCGATACAATATATTTTTCGCATGACATGGCTTCCAAAATAGAGATAGGAAATGCTTCTTCATGAGATGCACATACTACTACATCTAACGACTGAAGAATTGATTTAACGTCACTAATCTGCCCATGAAAGCTAACTTGGTCTTGCAATCCTAATTCTATGGCCTTTTCTTTCAATAAATGTTCTCGTGGTTCTTGCAATATATCACCACCAATTATCTCGTAGTTTAGTTCATAACCTTCCTTGGATAGGATATTGGCCATTTCTAAAAAATCATCATGTCCTTTTCTAAATTGCAGGTTAGCGATAATTCCGACTTTCGGTTTAGGATTTTTAATATCAAGAGGAGTAAATTTTTCGGTATCAACGCCATTGTGGACAACCCATTGCTTAGATGATGGGCAAAGTTTTTGTAGTATTGTCGCTTGAGTATTCTGCAATTCTTCGCTACAAAATATGAAACCATGTGGCTGGGCTCGGTTATTGAATACCCAGTTTGCAAATTCTTCACTAAATGGAAAATGTATATGACAAATTACTTTTACATTTAAACTACGAGTAGCATTTAAAACACTTCTGGCGCTTAGTAAATCAGCACAATGAAAAATGTCTATTTTATGATGAGTTGCAATCTTGCGCCATTTTAGTCGACTGCCTAGAGTCTTAAATGGACTTGTCAGTTCTGGTTGGGCTAAATCGTGAGTATGTTGCTTTACACCTAGCTTCCTTGCCTCATCAGATAATTGACCTTTTTTGGGAGACACTAAGTGCATATTATGTTTTGCAGATACATTACGCATAATGCTCAAAGAGACTCTTTCAGCACCACCAATAACGTTTACATTATGTATAAAACAAATATTCATTACTATTTTAAACCTTCCATACAGAAAGAAAATCCAATAACATTAAGCTAATAATGGGCAATGGCCTCGCTTTTTTATTCTAAGTATCACGAAGGACATAGATTGAAAAGTATTAATAATCCTAATGAAAAATTACTGACTCCGATCGTCTCTATTATCATTCCTGTATTCAATCGTGAAAAACTCATAAATCAAGCCATAAATACAGTTATTAATCAAACTTTTCAGGACTGGGAGTTGATTTTAGTTGATGACCGCAGTACCGACTTGACAGCTAGTTTGATTGCTGAGAGAGCCAAAGACGAACCTCGTATTAAATTTATCACTAACCTGCATCCTAAAGGACCAAGTGGCGCCAGGAATCAAGGGCTTGAAGAGGCGGTAGGAAAGTATATAGCTTATCAGGACAGTGATGATGAATGGTATCCACATCATTTGGAAACAATGGTTTATTATCTCGAAAAATATCCCGATGAACTAGATTTGATGTCAGCGAACCCGCTTAGGAAATACTTAGAAACTGACGAAGTTTTTAATTATGACACCATTAAATTGACGGATAAAAAATATCGTAAACTAGAAGATGTTTTTGTTTTTGATGCAGATAGTTTGTTTGATATTCAACTGCGGGGCAGAGCTATTACGACACAATGCATGGTTGGAAAAGCTGAAGTAATGAAAGCTGTAAAGTGGAATGAAACGTTAGGTGCTGCTGAAGATAATTTACATAACTTAGAACTAACGGCGTTAAAAATATCTTTAGGGCATATCCAAGATTATCATACAATTTATTGGGCTCACGATGACAACTTATCCAACTGTAAAGGAGAGCATCCGCCCGAACGAATGGAAAAAATCCATAAAGCATTTGTCGAATTTTGGATAATTATTTTAAATAGATTTAAGTTAGATAGTTCACAAGAGCGTTATGTGAAAAATGAATTAGCAGAGATCTACGTATGGCACTTAGGCTATTTAACTTTGGAAAAGCTAATGAGATACCAAGAAGCCTCTCATTGCTATATCAAAGCACTAAAATTAAGACCGAATAACGGTCAATATTGGATCATGTTGTTCAAAGTACAAGTGAAAAGAATTATGCAAATTTTTTCAGCGAAGTAATCCATTTTTAGTATTTGAAATACGAGGAAGCGATTTGAATAAAGTTACAATTATTATGCCGACATTTAACCGCGCAGCCTTTATGCACATCGCATTGAACTCTATAAAATCTCAGAACCATAACAATTGGGAGTTAATTGTTGTTGATGACGGAAGTACTGATGAAACTGAAAGTCTAATCAACTCTGTGGTCGCCGATTGGACTCAAACTGTACATTATATTAGGCAGAATAATCAGGGGCCGGCAGTTGCTAGAAATACTGGAATAAAGAGCGCTAAAGGAGAATATGTTGCTTTCTATGATAGTGACGACATATGGTTACCTCATCATTTATCAAACTGTCTCAGAGTTATGGCAGAACATCCTAATGTTAGTTGGGTATATGGTGCCTGCCAACGTCGACTTTATAATTCTGAGGAAGTAGTGTTAGCCAGCACATTTTATTCGGAAGGGAAACCAAATCCGCTTTTTTCTCTTGATTGTGAACATTTTGGTGATCTTTATATCATTAATGATGATGGCGCAACGGAGTGTCAGATAACCTATGGTTTAGACAGTGGGTTACAAAACTCAGTAATGCGCGTTGGTATATTTGACAAAATGATGTTGCCTGAATTCAGAATAGGTGAAGATCGACTTTTTATTGCAATGGCGCTAAAAAAAGGATTTAAATTCGCCTTTATCGATGATATTCATGTTTATTACATTGTCCATTCAGGCAACATTAGTGATACCAATATCTCAGAAGATAATCTTTCAAAACGAATAAGCATTATGAAACAACTAATTGAAAGTTATGAACAAACGCCAAAATATATACCGAACTTAACTAAGTCAGAAATTAAGGCATTGAAGTTTAGACTGGCTGATGACGTATTTTGGAAGTTAGGTTATTCACTGCAATGGCAAAATGGTTTGCGCGAAGATGCAATTAATTCTTATAAAAAGGGTTTAAAGCTCGCGCCGTTTAGATTTACATTCTGGAAGTCTTTTTTCAAAGCATTTACTGTTTATGGAATATCGAAGGTTTTTTCTAATAAAGTTGCCTAGTTAAGGTGCATTATTTTTACTGCCCCTAACGTTGATTGAGTAAGAGTTAACCGATGCTAAATAAGCTGTTAAATTTGATTAAAAGAGTATTTAAAACACCCTGCATACTAGTTCTCGGTGATTCCCATGCCGCTATTTTTGAACAAAACGTGTGGCATTTTATATTGAAAAAATTTCAAATTTACGTGTCGTGGGTTGGCGGTGCAACGGTATCGGGCTTGGAAAATCCGAACTCTAAAACTCAGGCAATTAAGACATTCAAAGAGAAAGTAAAGCAATTGCAGCCTGATATTATCTTACTTCAATTGGGAGAAGTTGACACCGGTTTTGTAATTTGGTTTAGGGCCGAAAAATATCATTGTTTAGTTGAGGAGATGACTTCCCAAGCCATCATGCGCTATGAAAAACTAATCGCTAATATGGCTGAAGAAGCGAGAGTTATCGTAATAAGTGCTCCTTTACCAACAATAAGGGATGGGCAGGATTGGGGGGAAATCGCTAATGCACGAAGTGAAATTACAGCTAGTCAGTACGAACGAACGAAATTGACACTGGAATTTAACAAAAAAATAAACCAGTTTTGCGTTAACAGAGGTTTTGATTACATTAATTTAGATCAAGACTCGTTGGGAGAGAATGGACTAGTGTCAGAAGAATTGATGAA
>NZ_JANQVQ010000339.1 GCF_030730205.1 Paraglaciecola sp. | reverse complement strand
GATTAATCGAATCAGCATTTGTGCAAAAGGCAGAGTTATCGAGAACCCAACTTGATGACGAAGACACTTACAAAGTTAATCATGTACAAATTAATTTGATTGATGCCTTGAATGGTGACTTGGCATCCAACCAATTGCTGGTAAGCAAGGATACCTTAAACGTGCTCAGAGCGCCTGATTGGTATGACAATAGAAGAGTTGAATTGATCGGAGAGGTGGTATTTCCGGGTATTTATCAAATTAAAAAAAATGAAACCTTAGCTCAAGTCATTGAACGTGCAGGCGGTTTTACCAGCGAAGCAAGTATCCGAGCAGCCATCTTTACTCGAGAAGAGCTCAAAAAACGTGAAAAAGCCAACATGGATAAAACGGTTGAAGATCTTAAGCAGCAAATTATTTCAAGTAACGTGTCGGGAAGCCAAAATGTCAAAACAATTGATTACCAAGAAGCGAGTGAAATTCTCAGTGATTTGTTATCAATTGAACCGGTTGGCCGTTTAGTTATTAATTTGCCTGACGTAACGAGCGGTGTGCAAGTAGCAGATATCCAATTAAAAGATGGTGATAAGCTTTATGTTCCAAGTATATCTGCTTCTGTCTCGGTTATTGGTGAGGTGTTTGTTCCGACCACTCACATCCTTGAAGGAAATATGACCCTAAGTGACTATATTGAGCGCTCTGGTGGTTTAACCGAACGTGCAGACAACAGTAAAATATATATTGTTAAAGCGAACGGTTCGGTAAAAATACCAAATAATAACTTCTGGTTTGACGATAAAAGCATCGTGCTCGAGGCAGGAGACACCATCGTAGTGCCAAGGGATGTTGTTAACTTTGAGCGTCTTGGGTTGTGGCAGACTGTTACAACAATATTTTATCAGTCTGTAGTGGCACTTGTCGCTATAGGAAGGTTGTAAAAATCGGAATTTACATGAGAAGATTACGTGACTGAAGAGTATAAAATGGAAGAAAAACAACAAAATATTCGTTATGTGATGGTTTCACCAGTAAGTGTGCAAAGTTCTGGTTCAAATGATGAAATAGACTTGGCTGAATTGTGGAAAGCCATATGGTCAGCGAAGTGGTTAATTATTGCAATAACTTCGATTTTTGTTTTTGCCGCTGTGTTTTATGCATTGTACTTGCCAAATATTTATAAGTCTGAGGCTTTATTGGCCCCTGTAGAAACTGAACAACAGGGCGGGCTCGCTGGGCTCGCTGGGCAGTTTGGTGGAATTGCTTCGTTAGCTGGACTAAATTTAACCGGAGGGGCAGGAGATAAAACAGACTTGGCACTTGAAATTCTTAAATCCCGGGAATTCTTTAGTATGTTTAATCAAAAACATAATATTTTACCAGATTTAATGGCTGCAAAATCTTGGGATATGACAATTAACCTAGTTATCTATGACGAAGACCTATATTTAATTCAAAGAGATGAGTGGGTTCGAGATGTTGATCCTCCAAAGCAAATTAAGCCGTCTATACAAGAATCTATTAAAATATTTAAAGATAAATTAAATATAGCGGTGAATAAAGACACGGGAATAGTGACTGTAAGTGTTGAGCACTATTCACCTTATGTAGCAAAACAGTGGATTGAGTGGCTGATAGAAGATATTAATCTCCACATGAAAAATCGAGATAAGCATGAAGCAGAACAAAATATTGCTTATCTACAAACTCAGATTGAAAAAACCACAGTATCTGAGTTAAAAAATCTTTTATATCAATTAATTGAAGAACAAACAAAAACACTGATGTTTGCGGAGGTGCGAGAGGAGTATATTTTCAAAATAATTGATAAGGCTTTTGTTCCTGAAGAAAAAGCAAGTCCTAAAAGAGCAATAATAGTTGTTCTAGGGTTTATATTAGGGGCTATATTGTCAGTATCCTTTGTCCTTGTTCGTAATTTTAAGAATTGAGAGTGCATGCCTTAAATACGCTACTAATTATAAGTTAATTTAAAAAACCTTAATGATTAGGAGTGAAAAGGTATGCGAGTGAACAAATAAATTGTTTTAGCCTCAGCAGCTTACAACAATCTAGATGTTAAACGTTTTTAGCAATTAGATATCCATCAAAATATGTTACTAGTGCACTTAGGGAAGCTAAAAGATATTAAGGTTAAGATATTTACTAGAAAATATTTATTAATACAATCAAACGAAGTTATATTTTTAGTCTAAAAATAGAGATACTAAATAAAAAGCTCTATGTGCTAATGTTAAATTAAATAAAGATTTTCCCTACAGTGTAGAAATTTTATAAATTACCAAATTTTCTCAAAATAAAATGTAAGAATGAATAATAATGGATAAATGGTTAGAAGCGGTTGATAGCTTTCTGAAAGAAGAATGTATACCAAGTCTTCATGATTTTAATTTGAAGTCCAATAGCTACTCGAAAACTGGTTACGAAGTTAAGCGCTACATAATGCCCAAAACTATAGAGCAACTAGTAAGCATAATAAGGTTTTTGAGATTAAATGAAATCCAGTTTAAGGTGATTGGTGAAATGACAAATATCTTATTCTTAGATAGCGTTATTTACGGCACCTTTATATCAACTAAATTCTTAAATCGAATTTCATTCACTGAAGTAAATTGTTCTGTAGAAGTTGGAAAGTTTTTACCAGACCTAGTCAGAGAGTTTGCGATGAGAGGTTACACTGGAGTTGAGGGACTTGAAGGTATACCAGGAGGTATTGGTGGAGCAATTTTCATGAATGCTGGTGCATATGGTTATACAGTTTCTGACCTTATTGATCGGGTTGAGTGTATTGACAAAAATAGTAATCTTATTTGGTTAACTAAAGAAGAGCTGGAATTTGCAAAACGCGAGTCGATATTTAAAAAAAATAATTCCCTAATCATCACGCGAGCTGTATTTAATTTGAACATCGGCGATGAAAAAGACATATATAGAAAAATTGAAACTTATCATATAGCTAGACATTCATATCAAGAATGGGTTTACCCTAATTTAGGAAGCATTTATACTTTTGATGGTTCTGTTTATGATCAATTGTCAAAGAGTAGAAAGATATTTAGAATTAAATTTTTTATTTTGAAATTTTTATTTTTTAATAAATTAATTCGGTTAATTAGAAGGAAAAATCCTTCCAATAGAATATTAAATAGACTAGTTGAGTTGGATTGTTCGTTTTCTGAATATAAAGATTTATTTTCTCATAAAAATCTAAATACTTTTTTAAATAAGAATTATGCATCTCATGTGCTACTTTCTTTTATCTTTAGATTAGGCAGAGAATTAGGCGATTCCGCAATTTTGGAAAATGAGATTTTAATCGATTATATTTATAAAATAATCAATCAAGAAGAATATGAAAAGTGTATGAGCATTATAAATTAGATGGCAATTATTAATAATGCAATATACTTAATTGTAGATCGACTAATTCGTGTTGGATTAGGTTTTATTACTGGGATAATCTTAGCTCGATATCTAGGGGTTACTACTTTCGGAGAATTAAGTAGTGCTCTATCATTACGTGCTATTATAATTATATTTTGTGCTCTCGGTTTAGAAACCTTTGCAATAAAAGAATTATCGAGGAGACAAAGGCAAACAACTTCTATTGTTTCGTCTCTTATTGTAATACGAATTATTACCATCGTTATATCAGCTTTAGTAATTTTTATTTTTTATTATTATCAGTATGTTGGCTTGGTTTCGCTAATTATATCAATGTCAGTAATATTTCAATTTTTTGAGCCGCTTGAGTACCATTTTAAATCCGTATATAGAACCAGTGTTATTGCCAAGTCTTCAATGTTAGCTAGTATTTTGAGTTTCTTAATTAAAATTACGATGGTCCATTTTGACTTTAGCATTATATATATAGCTCTTTCTTATGTTTTTGACATTTTTTTTTACCACTTATTATTATTTAGATTTTATTTTGGAGCTTTTGGTAATTTAAAACTGGGACGAAATTTTAAAGTAAATTTAAAGTTTTTTACTCAGGAAGGAATATTTTTAGTTTTTTCTTCGTTATCTGTAATTATATATACCAAAATAGATGTAATTATGTTGTCGCAGATTAAAGGTGATATTTACGCAGGTTACTATGCTGCAGCAACCAGGCTCTCTGAAATCTGGTTTATTTTTCCACCAATATTAACACAGGCTATTGTTCCATACGTTGCAAGAAACTTTAAAAAAGAGTCATCATTTGGAGACCTAGGAAAAGGAATGATGCAATTGATTGTTGTGCTTTCATTATCATTTATTGCACTTATATATATTATCTCAGATAAACTCATTTATAACCTTTATGGTGCAGAGTATGTTATGTCAAGCGATATTTTGAGATTGCACTGTGTTGCGGGACTTTTTTCTGCTGTTGGTACCATCCAAGCTTCATGGATGTATAGCTGGGGAATGGCCAAGTTCTCGGCAGTCAAAAATATTATTGCTTGTGTTATTGGGGTATGTCTTAATTATTTGTTAATACCCGATTTTGGTGTCTACGGTGCTGCATCTGCCACTATAATTTCGCTCTTCTTATCTAGTGTGGTACTTAATATATTTGCAAGACAAGGTAGGCAGGTTGTGATTTCATTCTTTCGATCGATTATACTTTTGGATTTAAATTTGATGATATTAATCATAAAAAGCTTATTTGGTAAAATTAAATATGACAAAGTTTAAAGTTATAGGCGCTAAGCAGTTGTTTGGAGATATTAATATTTCCGGTGCCAAAAATAGTTTGTTGCCACTTATATGTGCTTCATTATTATCGAGATCAGTTATTCTCAGAAATGCTCCTAAATTAAGAGATGCGGAAATTTTGTTAGATATACTATCTTCTATAGGAATTACTGGAGACTGGGATCCCTCTGGCGAGGTCTTGTATATTAATGCAAAGCAAATAGGCCACGATGTTAAATTGCTTCAAGGTTTGGTATCAAGCATAAGATATTCAACCATCTTGATGGGAGCATTAATTGGTGCTGGCTGTAAGAAGCTAGAGATTGCATATCCTGGGGGATGTTCTTCATTTGGTACTAGGCCAATTGATATTCATCTAGTCGGTTTTGAAGCGCTAGGAGCTGATATTTCGATTTTAAAAAATTCAATTGTAATTAGTTGTGAGAGCTTAAATAAACAAGTTCAGCATACGCTTAGGTTTCCAAGTGTAGGGGCAACATTAAACCTAATTCTCGCTTCAGCAGCAGTAGAAGGTTCAGTTACTTTGCATAATATCGCTACTGAGCCGGAAGTTATTGATTTGATAGATTTTTGTGTGAAATTAGGCTTCCAATTTAGGTTTTTGAAGGAACGCTCCCTTGAGATTACCCCTCCTATGTCTTTAAGGACTGCCTTGTTAGAACATTCGGTGATTCCGGATAGAATAGAAACTCTGAGTTTTATGGTTCTTGGGACACTTCTTTGCAAGGATAGGTTAGAAATCAAAGGAGCTAATATTGCTCATACAAAACAGCCTAGAGACTTTTTACGTTCAATGGGGGTTCCATTTGACATCTTTGAGGATCGAATTGTTGTATATCGATCAGAAAAGCTGAATGCGCGTCGATTAACTGTTGATGTTTATCCAGGTATCGGGACTGATTATCAGCCTCTTATTGCTGCAGTTATGTCTTATGCAAATGGTGTTTCGGAAATTATTGATCCAGTTTATCCCAAACGATTTGCCTATTTAGATGAGTTGACTAAGATGGGTCTTCAATCGACACACTTAGACGGTCTAGCAAATATCGTAGGTGATCCGTCTTTGTCTGTAAATGGTGATTTTGAGTTGGAGTGTCACGACTTACGTGCGGGTTTTAATTCTTTAATATTTGCTCTACTGAATGATGGAAAAACTGTTCTTACAAAAGCAGAACAAATATTAAGAGGCTACTATTCGGTCGTAGATAAGTTGCGAAGTATAGGTGCCGATATAGAGACTATAAATTAGTTTATATTTTAATAAGTCTGTACTTTTCAAATTAATTGAGCTGAGTGAAATTTATTATTTTCCTTAGTAAATTTATATTTAATCAGATACAGTTAGAAGTCAAATCAAGTAAGAATTTTTTTAGCTATCTTCTACAGAATACATTAACTATAACACTAGTTATATTCAAGACCTGAGGGGTTCATGCGAGTTAGACATATATGCTTTTTTTTAAATTCCGTTAATTTTGGCGGTTCTGAACAGTATTTATATTCACTTTCTGAAAATTTTATCAAAGATGGAGTGAAAGTAACGTTTATCTCCTCTGGGGGTAAAATGGAACGTAAGCTGATCGAAAGTGGAGCTGAAATACTCAATATTCCAATCGTTGGTATATTTAAAGATAAAATCGCTGAACTACCTTTCAAACATCGTTTAGTTTTAAATAATTGGTGGTTCTTTGGTCCACTTTATGGCTTTTTCCTAAATAAAAAATTAAAAAATGTTGATACTATTATTTGTCAGCATGGATTTCCTTCCATTTTGGCGTCGGATTTTTCAAGAAAAAACAATTGTAAATTAGTTAATATAGTTCATCACCTGTTACCTAATGAATATACTGATATATATAATCAGTTGAATGTTAAACCAGATGTATTTGTAGCAATTAGTCAAGAAATCAAAGATTTTTTGACTAATCAAAAATTTGTTAAAAATAACTTAATTATTAGTAATCCCA
>NZ_JANQVQ010000338.1 GCF_030730205.1 Paraglaciecola sp. | reverse complement strand
AAGCCAGCAAGCTCGGGGATACTCTGACTGTTAAAATAAATCATCTACTACCGCCCTCAATACCAAAACTAAGCATAAAGATTTTATCAGTTGTGCTATACGACAAAAAGCACAAGCAAGACCACTAACACCAAGAACAAAACTACTCTGACCACACTCCGGTACTGGTACGACCTTACTCAGAGACAGATCAGACCACACTCAGAGACAGGTAGGATATGACTTTGAATGTGGTCAGAGTTATTAGTCGAAAAAGGATGAACGTATTTCAGTCACATCAATTAACTTCACAGGTCTGTTTAACGGTTGACCACCATCACGACCAATAGGGATCCACGGAATTCGGCCACGGCCTTTTGATGGTCGAATAGAAAACAAATCAAATGGGATAGATAGATAAAAACCTTTAGTAAAGCTGCCCTCACCATACTCTTCAGAAGATGCATCTGTAATAGCCGCATAGGCACCGATGATCATGCCACTGTCAAAGCGTTTAGCAAAGTCAACATTCACCCCTTTATCTTTGGCTAAGAACTGGCCTATATTAAACGTCAAACGCGTATCATCTAAAAAGCTGGGTTGCCAATATATATTGAAATGCCCTGTCAGAACGTTGTAATCAAAGAAACCAAAGTCATTTTCATACGAACGTTGTTTAACATAGTTTAAATCAATACCAAAAGCTAAAGTGCTATCAACCGGTCGATACAGTAACTCAGTTCCTACACCACCAAACATCGTTTCTAAATAACCCGCATAAGCTTGAGCAAACAAAGATGGTGCAATTTCTTTTTTCCAATGTCCATAGACATTATCAATTGAAAATTTACTTCGTGTAACGTATTCACGAACATAGGTTCGCACTCGCGGTAAGGTTGAATCTATGGCATCAACTTTGAAGTTAAACTCATCAAAGTTTTCTAACAAGGTTAATTTTGCTGTAGCGTTGATACTGAATTGATTATTAAATAAATAACCCCCGCCTAAAAACAAGCCGCCTTGATACATAAAAAAGCGCTCAGGATTACCAAACGACTGTACCCAAAAAGTTTCTATACCATTGTAAAACCCTTTGGTGTCATTTGCAGGTACATCTTTTAACGCTGCACGATCAGGAGCTTGTCTTACATAGCTTGAACGAATATCGGGTTGTAAAACATTAAAATCCGCAGCTGTAATAAAGGCATCGACATCAATCAGTTTTTCTAATTGCGGGATATTTTTATCATATTCTACCAGTCGAATTCTTCTAATATGAGCAGGCAGTTGCGCAACAACGACACGAGCAACACGCTCCGTTGCTTCTAAATCATCTCGATAAGCAAATGATTGGCCATGAATAATAATTTCTTCATCTTTTAACGAGATATTACGCGGTAAAAAACCGGCATTGTAATAAAGGTTGTAAGTTAAAGTATTAAAGTTAATGTTATTAGGAACATCAGCACGATTCTCTGGTAAGGGCAGTTTCGCAGGTTTAATCTTAATTTGTTCAGCAGAATTCATATTAAGAGCGTAGTGCACCCCAAAACCAAAGGTATTACCACGCTGATAGTTTAAATCCAAAGTAAAATCATTTATCTGATAGGTAGCACCAAAATTCCAACGGCTGTCTTGCGGCAAATCACCTGCACGATCGGTTGAATAATTGTTACCTTCATATTCCAGTTTCAAGCTCAATGGTTGCCAAGGTGTTTGATATACGACACCACCAAATAAAGAGGCAGGGCCTTTATAAAAGCGGTTGTAATCAATTTTTCCACCTTGCCCACTAAAACCGCGTGGTCGTTTGCAAAAACTATCTCGTAATTCACAAAATGGATTGCTGATATTGCCACCAGTGCCGAGATATCCCCAGCCCATTCCTAAATGAAAATCAAAATCGCCGGCTTTTTTACTTAAAGCCACAAACTCACTTTCAAAGAAACCGGTGCCACCGAAATCATTGAAGCCTATTGCGACTTCAGGCAAGTAGGTACTTTCTTGCAACAAACGAAACTTTACATCTAAACCTTTATCTTTAAGTGTTTGATCGCCACTAAATGAAGCAAAGTCACTGTACAAACGAGTACGCACATCAGTGTAACGAGCAGTTGCTTCCATCCAAGGAAACAACTGAATACTAACCGACCAAAAACGATATTCATCGTTATCGGTATAGTTAAGAGAGACATTACCATCAGCTGCCATTCGAGCCGTAGGTGTTTGCCATAAACCAACGCCACCACGCACAGATTGTGTTAACGCTGAAGGGCTTTGCTGCCAACTATCATTGGAATCGTCTGCCACAACAACGGCTGGAAAACACAATAACGCTAACGCTGACAGCTTAAAAACCGGAATATTTCCTTGCATTAGTAAATCCTATGAACAGCTAACGCTAATAATTGTCGATTTAATTCAGTCAACTCAGAAGTAAACCAATGAGTTGCAAATGGAATAAACACCATAGAACCTGGCATAATCTCGATATGCTGTTTATTCCAAAGTTGGACGCCAACCTCAATCACTTCACCATCAGGCTGCATGATAAATACACGATCAGTATCTTTAAATTGGTTTTGTTGCAGCTCAGTGATATAGGAACTTGCTGGCGCAGCAGAACGATGAGGAAGACTCACCGTAATGGGTATTGCTCCCCAAAAATGAACATCTGTTGGTCGTTTAGCTATGAAAAGCTGATAACTGCCTTTTTCAAAACGGGGATTAAAAGCCGGAACGGTTCTCGCTAAATCATAATCAATGGTTAATGGAACCCGTTCAGCTAAATTCCAGCTTTTTATATCAACATGTAATTGTGCTAGTAATGCTTTTAAAGGCATATCCGTTGTATTAATTAACTGAGCAATAAAATCCAATGTTTGCTGACGTTGCTGTTCAATAAAAGGGCTATTAGCACGATATAATCGTGTGGCTGGCCAATACCAATCATCTTGCTCAGCAAGGGGTTTTAACACTTCTGCTAAGCGTGGCGCTGTTTCAAAAGAATAAGCTTGATGATTGATAGTTACATCAACTAAGGGTGTATTTGCACTAACTGCACCACTGGAAACCCACAATATTGATAACAAAAAAAACTGACGCATACTCATATCGCATCCTTAGCAACAACAACGCCATTTTGTTTTAAGCGTCTTACAATTTCGCTAATATAAACTGATTCTAACGGTTCCATTCCCGGCCCAAGCTGCTGTTGGCTTTTTAAAACCCGTCCTGTTAAAGCATCTATCCAGAACACATTTTGCCAAGTACTGTCAAATCTCAAGTAATTGGACTTCTGCTCATAGGTTACCGTTTCAATAACTTTAGTTACCGATAAACTCGTAGAAAAAATGTTGATGGTGTCTTCAAGGTACACGTCAAAACTTGAGCGCATCAAATAACCATATTCCCCCACTGACCAATCAGCCTGCCTCACCCAAGTAGAGTTAGTATTTAATTGTTGTTTCAGAGGGTCCGCATCGCGGTTCGTTAGGTAAAGTAAATCATTGGCTAAGCCAAGAGTTTTTACTATGCGCCCATTTTCAGTAATCAGTAACGACTGGTCTGCCGATACCCACTTGTATTGATTTTTCTCGGCAAGCATTAAAGCCATAGCTATGCGTGGTTTCTCGCCATAACGCACGTAAACATAATCAAATTCTGCTTGTTCAACATCACTAAACGTTAAAGTAACATCTTCTATAGGCGTTAGGGCAACCTTGAACATATCAACATAAGAATTATAAGTGCCGGCACAAGAAGACATTAAAAAGGTAGCAAAAAATGCAAGACACAACTTTGGCAAAGCCATATCAACAAAATCCTTGATTAATACAAAAAAAAAGCCGCCTATTGGCGGCTTCCTGTCAAGCTAGGCTTATAGAATTGTAGCAATAGCTGGGTAAGTCACAACTACTGGCACTGTTACAGTGCTTGTTGCTGTACCAGTACCTGTTACGGTAACAGTAGTAGAGTTGTTAGTACAAACACCATTTACTGGAACACCGTCACCACTGTTACACACTAAAGTAAATACTGGGCCTGGAGTAGTAGTAGTGCCTGGTGGCGTCACTACTGGCGTCTCAGGTAAAACACCACTTTGTTGTGCATTTGAAACGATTGCAGCAGCAACAGCAGCGGTAACACCAATTGCTGTTAATGATGCAACAGTTAAACTACCTAAAGCAGTAACACTTGAACCACCTGCAGCTGCAGTTGATGAAGATTCAGTGCTTTGTGCAACAACACTTGTACTAAAAATAACGGCAGCAGCCATTGCAACTAAAGATTTTTTCATTACATATCCCTCAAGATTAAAAGTATTCCCAATTACCTAATAGCATAAACGAACTCGCTGCATACCACAATCAGAAAATACGCCTGTTAAGCAATCTGTTGATTGCTACCAACGCCTTTAGCCACCACAGATAAATGTCTAGGATTATCTATGTTAGCTAAAACAACCAATTGAGATTTAGTCTCAATTGAACATGCTGCATTTACCACCAAATCACTGGTCGCACAGCTGTAGTTAAATTGTGTAGGGGCTGAACGTATCAGCTCGATAATTTCTTCAACAGCAAAACGCTCACAACAATCATCTAACCGATTTAAAAGATGTTGCATTTGTGGCCAAGGAAGGTAAACCTCTTTCGCTGCCATAATCCTGGAGTGTTCAGTAACATGCACGTCATTACCAACCAGGAGCTCCTCGAACAATTTCTCGCCGGGTCTTAACCCTGTAAATAAAATTTCAATATCACCATTAGGGTGCTGTTCGTCTTTAATACTTAACCCCATTAAATGCAGCATACGTTTGGCTAATTCGGCAATTTTTACTGGTTCACCCATATCCAGCACAAATACATCACCACCCTTTCCCATGGCGCCGGCTTGGATAACCAATTGAGCAGCTTCAGGTATAGTCATAAAATACCGAATAATATCTTTATGCGTAACCGTTATCGGCCCACCTCTACGAATTTGCTCTCGAAATAAAGGCACAACAGACCCAGAGGAACCCAATACATTACCAAAACGCACCATACAAAATCGGGTTGTAGCCTGTTTATCTGCCAATGATTGTAAAACCAACTCAGCTAGCCGTTTAGATGCCCCCATAACATTGGTTGGACGCACAGCTTTATCTGTTGAAATTAAGACAAAAGTTTCAACGCCTGCTTTAATTGCCGCTTCAGCAGTGTACCAGGTGCCAAAGACATTATTTCTAACACCTTCGGCAACGTTATATTCAACTAAAGGTACGTGCTTGTAAGCTGCAGCATGATAAACCGTGTTAATTGAGAAAGAACGCATCACCGATTCAAGGCGGCTGGCCTTTTGCACAGAGCCCATGACAGGGACAATTTGTATGTCCAGTTCGTTATTACGGACAAAAGCAGTTAACTCTTGCTCAATGGCATAAAGAGCAAATTCACTTAACTCAAAGAGCACTAATACTTTAGGTTGACACTTTATAATTTGTCGGCAAAGCTCTGAGCCAATTGAACCGCCTGCTCCAGTCACCATTACCGATTTGCCGGCAATATTAGCATTCATTAATTCTGGACGAGGTGAAACAGGATCACGACCTAATAAATCTTCAATCTTCACATCTTGCAGTTCATCAATACGCATACTGCCGTTAACTAAATCGCTCATGCCAGGAATAGACAAGACCGGAATAGGTAACTCTTCGAGAAGATCGAGCACCTCTCTGCGTCTAGTTCTGCTAGCAGAAGGCATAGCCAAAAGAACCCGACTAATAGACTTGTTTTTTATTATGGAGGTGATTTGCTCAGGGCTGCCAACTGGAATGCCTAATATTGTAGAGCGCTGTAAAGTAGCATCATCATCAACAAACATTACAGGGTTATATTGATCGCCATTTAGCAAAGCTTGAGCGAGTTGTCGGCCTGATGAGCCTGCACCGTAAATTAATACTGACACTTTATGCTCATTATTGCCCTGCGTTAATAACATTCGTGCCAATAACCGCATACCGCCAGTGGTTAACAACGCCACTAGTGCATAAACAACGATCATACTGCTTTTGTCATGCACATTTAATATGGCAAATAAACCCGCAAGGATCGCTGCACTAGAACAAACACCAATTAAAACTGCCCCTAAGGCATGCTGACCAATATAGCGGATTACCGCACGATAAAGTCCTAGCTTTACGAAAATCAGTAATGTTAAAGGAAGAGTGATAAGAAAAGCGAAAACCATACTAAATATAGGGCTTTCGACACCATTAAGTGTCAAAAAATATGCAACAAAGACAGAAATCACCAGAAATAAAGAGTCTAGCGTCAATGAAATTAACCGCTTAAAAGTTCTGGGTAATTCAAGCAACCATGCTAGCATTTTATACTCCATATATCGGCATTTTACGCCGAATCAATCAAAATCGCGTGCAATTATAGCATTAAAAAAAGGAAGGTGGATGAGTAACACCTTTTTAAGGTATCAAAAAGTTTATAATAAGTAACTTAAGGTTAATGCAACCTTAACGGTAATAAGCCTTGAACCAATCAACAAAAGATTGCATACCGTCAATAATTGAAGTTTCTGGCTTAAATGCTACTGCATCTTGTAAATCATCGATATCTGCATAAGTCGCTGGCACATCTCCATCCTGCATTGGCAGGAACTCTTTTAAAGCTATTTTTCCCGTTGCTTGCTCAATTGCCTCGATAAA
>NZ_JANQVQ010000337.1:14272-26881 GCF_030730205.1 Paraglaciecola sp. | reverse complement strand
TGCGACGAGCAGCGCCTGCGCTCGGCGCGCGTGACTTGCTGCTGGTCGCTGCTTAGGTTATTCGTCGTCTTCTACCAGTGTCATGAGCGAGGTGTTACCCCCTGATGCGGTGGTATCGGTACTCACGGTTTTTTCGGTTAACAGACGTTGAATCAGATTGTCGTTATATTCGGCACTGATCACCGGCAATATTGCCCCTTCACGTTGTGCTAGTTTATGAGTAATAAACGCACTTCGCTCACTGTTACTGTCGATAACTACACCAGCCAGTTGTGGCTCGCTTAACAACGACTCTAACTGATTCAATTTACCTACCTGCAATACCCCTTCAGGTGAGCCGGTAGCGATAAACTGATTGCGAAAGGCAATGGCTTCGTCATAAAACAAATCTGACACAACTGAGATAACCACATTACCGGTTGCCAGGGCGGTCACTATCGACAATGCCCAATATTCGAAGGTCACGTTTTTATCAGCAAAACACACTAATATGCCGCGAGGCTCTAAATACAATAGGTTTGATTCGCCGGTTGGCCCTGGTAATACCTTAGGTTTGCGTAAGCGTTTTTCAATGCTGATCAACTGACTACGGGCGGTAGACAAGGTGCGATTTAAATCTTCAGCAAGTTCTTCCATGATATCGACTTTGGCTATTTTGGCCAGCAACTGCCTTACCGCCGACACCCGCGTGTTTAGTACGGTCATGCGCCACTCTTGCTCAGCAGCAACGGCTTTTTGCATGATATCTGAGGCTTGTTTGCGGCCTTCATCATCACTTAGCACCGCTCGATCTTGCTCGGGTTCATAGTCACTTTCGACTATTTTAGGTGTGGCTTTTTCAATCATCAAACGAGATAAATAATGTGGACCGCCCGCCTTCGGACCTGTGCCCGATAAACCGCGTCCCCCAAAAGGCTGTACGCCAACAATCGCGCCTATCATATTGCGATTAATATACACGTTACCCGCTCTCGATAAACGTGCTAACTCTAGCGCCCGTTCCTCGATGCGCGAGTGAATGCCCATCGTTAATCCAAAGCCAGTTGAATTGACTTGCTCAATGACCTTGTTGATGTCTTTCGCTTTAAAGCGCACGATGTGCACGCAGGGGCCAAAGACTTCGCGTTTTAACACGTTAATATTATCAATCTGATATAAACGCGGTGCGAAGAAGGTGGCGTTTTCAGGCACGTTTTCAACTTTACATTCATACAGCAAGGTCGCTTTATCTTGCATATCTGCAACGTGATTGTTGAGGGTATCCAAGGCTTTTTTGTCAATAACTGGGCCAATATCGGTCGATAGATACGCAGGATCACCGACGTGCAACTCGCTCAGTGCCCCAATCAACATTTTAGTGACGTCATCTGCGATGTCTTCTTGCAAAAACAGAATACGTAGGGCTGAACAGCGCTGCCCTGCACTTTGAAAACCAGAGGCGATTACATCATCAACCACTTGCTCAGGTAGCGCGGTTGAGTCAACAATCATGCAGTTTTGTCCACCGGTTTCAGCAATCAACGGGACTTGATCGCCGCCACGACTGGCTAAAATTTGCGAAATTAATGTGCCTGTTTGCGTAGAGCCAGTAAACATTACCGCTTTAATACGCTCATCGGGCACGAGTACCTCACCCACATTTTTGCCCGGACTGATGACTAGATGCATGATGTCTTCTGGCATTCCAACTGAAATCATTAATTCACGGGCACGCAGGGCAATTAAGCTGGTTTGTTCTGCTGGCTTGGCGATCACGGTATTGCCGGTCACTAGTGCTGCCGCCACTTGACCCAAAAAGATAGCGAGTGGGAAGTTCCAAGGGCTGATACATAAGATTACACCACGAGGCGCTAAGCGTTCGTCTTGGGCTAACTCAAGTGCTCGTGCTGCGTAATAACGACAAAAATCTACCGCTTCACGCACTTCATCAATACCGTCTTGGGTGACTTTACCGGCTTCTTTAATACACAGGCCGATAAGCTCGTCCATGTGGCGCTCTAATATATCGCTGGTGCGCAATAACAAGTTTGCTCGTTCTGTTATGGGGGTTTCTGCCCAGTTGGCAAAGGCTTTATCAGCGGCATCCAGCTTTGCCAACATACTTTCTTTGCTGTCATAAATATGAAAACCAACAATCTCATTTGGCTGAGCAGGGTTGCGCACGGCATGGCCATTCGCGGGCACTTGGTCTTCACGTAAACGCGTTTTATTAAACCAGCGCTCTAGATTATTTTTTAGGGGGTCGATGGTATTAATATCGCTGATGTCCATGCCCTTAGAGTTGAAACGCTCGTCGCCATATAAATCAATTGGCTTAGCAATTTGATTATTATATTTGCGCAGTAAACGCTGGGTTTTTTCAACCGGATCTTCTAACAACGCTTCAACTGGGCGGCTATCGTCAACAATGGCGTTAACGAATGACGAATTAGCGCCGTTTTCGAGTAAACGCCTAACTAAATAGGCGAGTAGGTCTTCGTGCACACCCACTGGCGCATACACTCGGCATTGAATTTTATCGTTACTCACTATTTGATCGTATAGGGTATCACCCATACCGTGCAGACATTGAAACTCGAAGCCCTCTTTGTCATCACCGGCTAATTCAATGATAACTGAAGCGGTATAGGCATTATGGGTAGCAAATTGGGGATAAATAGTATCGCGATAGTCCAATAAGCGATTGGCACAGGCATGGTAAGACACGTCTGTTGATGACTTGCGGGTAAACACCGGAAAGTGGTCTAAACCGTCTTTTTGGGCATTTTTGATTTCAGTGTCCCAATACGCCCCTTTCACCAAACGCACCATCATTTTACGACCAACCGTTTGCGTTAACTCGCGTAACCAATCAATCACGTATAACGCGCGTTTTTGATAAGCTTGTACCGCTAAACCAAAGCCGCTCCAGCCTTCAAGCTCTGGATCACTGAACACTTTTTCGATGATATCGAGGGAAATATCTAAGCGTTCTGATTCTTCCGCATCAACCGTTAAGCCAATGTCATATTTTTTGGCCAACAAACAAAGCTGTTTTAACTTAGCGGGAATTTCTTCAAGCACTCGCTCACGATGTGTAAATTCGTAGCGGGGATGAATAGCAGACAATTTTACTGAAATACCTGGGCTTAAACGTGGCCCACGTCCCGCGCCAGCCTTACCGATAACATCGATGGCTTTCGCGTATGAGTCAAAATAACGCTGGGCATCTTCTGCGGTGCGGGCTCCTTCGCCCAACATGTCGTAGGAATACACATAGCCATTTTTTTCTTTTTCTTGTGCGCGTTTTACCGCATCTTTTATGGTTTCGCCCATGACAAACTGTTTACCCATGATTTTCATGGCAATGTTCATGGCTTTACGGATGACGGGCTCACCTAAGCGACCAATCAGTTTTTTCAAGATACCGAAATTTTCTTTTTGACGCTGATCAGCATAATTCACCATGCTACCTGTCATCAATAAGCCCCACGATGAGGCATTAACAAAGATTGAATCACTGGCGCCTAAATGCGGTGTCCACTGCCCTTTGGATAATTTGTCGCGGATTAATTCATCTTGAGTTTCTTTATCTGGCACCCGCAGCAAGGCTTCAGCCAAACACATCAACACCACGCCTTCAGCGGTCGACAATGAATATTCGTTTAATAGGGCATCAATACCACCGTGACCTTCTTGCTCACGCCTGATGCGCAATACTGTGGTACGGGCGCGCTCCCATGCTCGACTGCGGGCCAGCATGTTTATTTCAGCATCGGGTAAGATGTGGTTTACGGCGAGGTTTTCTTCTATTCGATAGAAATCTCTGATTTTTTGACGAAGGGGACTGGCGGTAATCAATGTACCGTTAAATAACATAGCTGACCTCAAAAATTAAAGTGCGATAGCGGGGAGTGTTGAAAACACAAGCGTATTACAACGTTAACACAGCGCCAATGAGCACACAAAGGCAGTCAACTTTTAAGCGTAAACAGAAGTTGACTGCGAAGGGCTGATTACACCTAATAAATCTCACTCCGGGGTAGGCGTTTCGGGTGTTTGGGTGCTCGATTCATCGACGGATGCTTCGGGCTCTTGTTCAAGAATGGGTTTATCCAACGACTCGAAATGGGCCGAACTCCCCTGTTCAATAATAGCTTGGGCTTGCTTTTGCAAGGTTTCCTTACTGACAAGTGGCTCTTTTTTCGATGACAATGCCTCAACAGAATCAAGCAAAGACACATCAAGTTCTACCTCTTCGAATGAGAGATCCACAGATGGTTGTGGTGCAAGTGCGGGGGTTAATTCAAGCAACAGCTCTGCAGGCACCTCAGGTGTAAGGTCAGGAATACGCTCTTCAATTTCTGGCACAATAGGCTCAGGAGCACGCACAAAATGCTCACTAATAGCCCGGAACATGGCCAAATGTTTCGGTCCCCATTGCGCCGAATGATCGGTGTAATTTGGATTAGCAGAGTTTTTTACGATCACCAGGTTTTGGTCCGGATCGACATAAATATACTGGCCATAAATACCTTGTGCCATAAATTCATCTTCTGCTCCAGGCGGGATCCACCACTGATAGCCATAACCATATGATGAATCTGACTGAGGATTATCAGAGCCTGGCATAAGATGCGGTGCATCTGGCGTAACAGAATCAATTACCCACTGTTTGGGCACAATTTGTAAGGAACGTCCACGCGCACTGAGCCATTGCCCCTTGTGTAAATACAGCCAGCCAAATTTGGCGTAGTCGCGCAAAGTAATGTTAAGGCCGCCTAGGGCTAGCTCCATATCATTGCTGTCTTTCATCCAATATGCGGCATCTTGCATGCCCATTGGTTGCCAAATTTTTTGGCTTAAATACTCACTCAAACTAACACCGGTAGCGCGCACCAAAATCATTCCTAACACTTGCGTATCAATACTGACATAGTGGTGAAAGGTGCCAGGCTCACGCTCACGTTGCAGTGAGGCAGTAAAACTATCTAGCGATGTACCAAAGGCAATGGCCCGCGAAAAACGATTTATATCAGAATTATAGTCAGCGTAATCTTCATTAAATTTTACCCCTGAAGACATTTGCAGCACGTCTTTTATTCTGACTCCCTCATAACCACTGCCAATTAATTCGGGCACATAATCTGTGACTGAATCTTCAATACTTTTAATATGCCCTTCGTCTATGGCGATACCAAATAACGCGGATACAAATGACTTTGCCACTGAAAATGAAATATGCTGTTTCTCGGGGCTATCTTCTAGAAAATACTGCTCGTAAACAATTTCGCCGTCTTTGATGACCATCATTGCATGTGTGGCGCTTTGCGCTAAAAAATCTTGCACCACAATGCTTTCGCCTTCGACGGAAAAGTCATAAGGCAATGCCTGATAATTAACGGGAAAGTAGTAAGTGGATTGGCTCGCCTCAATCGTGCTTGAGTCAAACATGGTGTACATGTTTAAAAAATTATGCGCTATTTTGTCTGCGTCATACAGCGTAATGGCTTTATACAGGCGCCATACATTGGTATGAAAAAGGCCAAGCAGTACAAACAAGGTTAATAAAAAGCCTAATAAAATCCCTTTAATACTTACTTTCTTAAACATGCATGCCCTAGATATCGCTACTTCAATTGCCGACAAACATAATTCAGAGTAAAGAAAAACGCCAGAAGATAGTAACAAACAGCTGGCGAATGAGCAGAAAAAAACCAGGGCGAGATTTTCTTGTCACGTCAATTCACTCAGCATGCCTCGCCCTGCTTGCTTAATGCGAGTTAATCGACCCAACGATTTTTTATGCTGAGTATTTTTTCGATATTTTGCTGAAATACCGTCACTAAATAGGGGTCGAAGTGTTTACCACTTTGGGATTCAAGAAAGTCCATGGTGGCCTCGATACTCCAGGCCTCTTTATACGGACGCACACTGGTTAAGGCGTCAAATACATCAGCCAGAGCGACAATCCTACCTTCAATGGGAATTTCTTCGCCTTTGAGCCCTTTGGGATAGCCAGAACCATCCCATTTTTCATGGTGGGTCAAGGAAACCGAAATGGCCAGTTTGATTAAGTCAGAATCAGGATCACCGAGTATTTCGGCGCCTATTTCCGGGTGTTTTTGCATGATTTTGAATTCTTCATCGCTTAACTTGCCAGGCTTAAGCATAATGCTATCGGCAATGCCAATTTTACCGATATCGTGCATGGGCGCAGCATGCAATAAGTTTTCGGCCTGTTGTTCGGAGTATCCAATGGCTAAGGCGAGCACCTGCGAATAATGACTCATACGCATCACGTGCATACCTGTTTCATTATCTTTATATTCTGAGGCTCTGCCTAAACGCTGGATCACTTGTAAACGGGTACGTTTGAGCTCATCGGCTTGAACCAGTGATAAATGCGTTTTTACTCTGGCCCGCACAACCGCAGGTGAAATAGGTTTTGAAATGTAATCAACGGCGCCTGCATTTAGACCATTTGCTTCATCAACGGCATCATTGAGGGCCGTGACAAAAATAACAGGAATGTTTTTTGTGGCATTGTCGCTTTTTAACGTGGTGCACACTTGTAAACCCGTCATGCCCGGCATCATGACATCTAATAAAATAAGATTTGGACTTTCTTGTTTGACTAACTTAAGGGCTTCAGCACCACTTTTAGCGAATATCAGTCGGTATTCATCACCCAAAGTTTGCTTGAGAACACGTAAATTGACCGGTTCATCATCAACTAACAATAAGGTTGCTCGACTATCCATTATTATTCCTCTTCAAGCCTTGCAACAAGTGTGTTGCAGCCTGTTAACGCATGTTCAAAATCAAAATCATTCAGCGCTTGAAATACCGCAGTGACCTCTTGTTCATATTTTTGTGGCGCCGCTTGTTGCAGTTTGGCAAACAAAGGCTCATCAAACTCATTCTGCGCCACCATTTTTTGTATGGCTTTTGCCAAACGCAAAAATTCTGCAGCATTATACCTTACATCTTGCGAACTTGGTTCACTGTACGCTTGGTCTAGTTCTTGTAATTTCTGCCAGATTTGTTCAAGGTGTTCTTTGATCTCATTGATTAAACGCTTGGCAACAAACTCATTTTGATTATGGATGCTAATCTCAAATTCGGTGACAATTTCCAGCAAATAAGTCAGGGCCAAATTGCCCGCAGAGCCCTTCATTGAATGAGCGAGGTATTTCAGCTCAGTCCAATCGAGAGAATTCAAAGCAAGCTGGTACTTTTCAAGTACCTCATGTTGCTTATGCAAAAACTTTTTGATTTCGCCAAACAATAGCTCTGCACTGCCCCACAACATCACACCCATGTTTTCATCTATCACCAAGCTTGGTTTTTTGATGATGGTTTGTTGCGTGTCGCTAAACTCAGTAATATTTAATACCCGTGCAATTTCAGCGTTAAGAATATCCATGTTGACTGGTTTATTGGCAAAGCCATTCATACCCGCATCAAAAGCCGCCTTTTTGTCCTCCGGTAACACGCTAGCGGTAAGCGCAATAATTGGCAAAGCCGCAAGCGCATTTTCGAGCTCGTACTCTCGACGTTTTTCGGTGGCACTGAGTCCGTCCAGCACCGGCATTTGCACATCCATTAGGACGACATCGAAGCGGCTTGCTTGCATTCTTAGCAAGGCTTGTTCGCCATCGCGGGCGGTTTGAACCTGATGCCCCGCCCGTTTCAATAGTACCGTTAGTAAGTCTAAATTTTGCTCGATGTCATCCACAATCAGTAAATTCAGTGGCGGCAATTCATGCATAACTTGCGTGGATTTTTCTTTGAAAATATCAATGGGCTGTAAAGGCAAAATAAAAGAAAAAGTAGAGCCTTGGTTTAGCTCACTTACAACATCAATGCTGCCGCCCATTAATTCCACCAGCTGTTTGCTGATGGTGGTGCCCAGTCCAGTGCCGCCAAACCGGCGACTCATGGTGGCGTCAGCCTGAGAAAATGCCTCAAATACGTTTGCTACTTGCTCAGGCGTCATGCCTATGCCGCTATCTTGGATCACAAACTCAATTTGCTGTTCACGCCCTTTCTCTTGTGCAGCAAGCAAGTTGATGGCCACGAGGATCTGGCCCTTTTCTGTAAACTTAATTGCATTGCCTAAAAGATTGGTTAATACCTGACGCAGTCTGTCAGGCGCGCCGTGATAAAAATGACCAAGATTTTCGGCAAACCGTAATTCGATATCCAAACCCTTATTTTTGGCTTGCAGCCAGAGGGTTGAAACCACAGCGTCAATTTCTTCTACCAACGAAAAATCACGATATTCAAGCTCAATTTTACCTTTGTCTAATTTGGCACTGTCGAGCACATCATTAAGCAGATGCATTAAGGATTTAGCAGATTGGTTAATGGTATTGAGGTATTTTTTCTGTTCAAGGGTCAACGCGCTGTCTAGTAGGATATCGCTAAAACCGATTACTGCGTTCATGGGTGTGCGAATTTCGTGGCTCATGTTGGCTAAAAATGCTGCCCGTGAAGCCGCCGCGGCTTCGGCAATTTCTTTCGCTTCAATCAGTTGCACTTCCATTTCTTTACGCTGGCTAATATCCATAATAAAACCATCAAGCCATACCTGTTTTTTATCTGGACTGCTTACTTTGCGGCCAAACTCTAACAACCATTTTTCGTTACCGTTTTTATCGATAATACGATATTCAAGCTGAAAGCCCTGTTCCTCACTCGCGTCACTTGACATTATTGTCGGCAAATCTTGTGGATGATAAAAGTCAGCAAAGCTGCGTTTTGGGTTAGGCAGCAAAAAGTCTTCTGCGGGATAACCAGTGACGTGCTCTATCTCATCACTGACAAATTCCATTGGCCACGTTTTATCGATTAAACAGCGGTAAGCAATGCCTGGTATATTAGCAATTAGTGAGCGAAATTTGGCTTCGTTGTCCCGTAAATCAGCTTCCATTTTATTACGTTGTCTGAGGTCTGAAATAAAGGCAACGTATAAGTTTTCATGCTCGGTTTCTACGTGCCCCACAGCGATCCTAACCGGAATTAACTCGCCATTTTTGTGCAGTACGTTGCATTCTTGCCCTGCGCCCTGTGAGTCATGTTCTTCGAAACGACTTAAATAACCTTGCACGCTATGAGTTTGCTCATCAGACATTAACTGGGGCATGATCATGCGCACATTGCTACCGAGTAGTTGGGCACTGCGCCAGCCCAGTAGCCGCTCAACCGCCTTATTAATACTGGTAATAATGCCGCGTTCATCTATGGTTACGATACTATCGTGCGCCGTATCCATGGTGGCCAGTAAACGGCGCTCGTTGTAGCGTGCCTTAATAGACGTTTCTTTGTAACGCATGGCTAAATTGGCTGCTAGTACTAAGCTGGTGATGATAATAGTGATCAGCGTTACGCCGATGGCTAAAAAAATCGACATCTCACTGCTTTGCTCTGAAAACTCAAATCCGGGAGGACGTACAAATCGCGCAGCAGCCATGCCGGTATAATGCATTCCGGTGATGGCCATTCCCATCACAATGCTGGCGATAAGGGTTTTACTCATTGTCGTAAGGCGATACTGCATGACCGCCTCCAAACCGAACCGAATCCACAAGGCTAGCATGGCTAAAATGACGGCCACTATAATGGATATGAAAAAGGTGCTTAGGTCGTAGCGCAATAATAAAGACATGTTCATGGCGGCCATGCCAACATAGTGCATGGTACCGATACCGGCACCGACTAACAGCCCGCCTAGTAGTAGTCGTTTAAAATCGATGCTTGAACGGGTAATTAGGCTCATTGCAACCCAGGATGCAACGAGTGCAGGTAGCATCGACAGTGCCGTAATACGCCAGTTGTATTCCACCACAGTACACAATTCGAACGCTAACATGCCGATAAAGTGCATGGACCAAACGCCACCACCTAAAGCAACACTTCCGGTCATTAATGACAGTTGGCGCCCAAATTCCGTACGACTATGAGACGCATACGAGGCCACTTGAAACCCCATAAATGAAGCAAAAATAGCAATAGCAAATGAGAGCACAACTAAGGTCGGGTCGAAATTACCAAATACCAGAAGGTTGTCTTGGGGATAATCAAATAACGCAGTGAATATGTCTGACATGTAAAAAATTTAAATAAACGCAGTGGTCACTGAGTTTATGTAAATACCGCTTGAATGCAATAGTAAAAACGGATGTCCATCATTGCGTAATTGCTTTTAGCTAGCAAAATTTTGGATTGAGGCCTGCGATGTAATCGTTACCTATACCAAAGGCAGTATTTGCAACATCTACATTTTGCTCGGTAAAAATTGCACGAGCATTTTATTAAAACACCAGCATCAAGTCCTTTTTATTTTAAAATAAACTATAAATTTCAATAGGTTAAATCATGCCAACTTGTTTGGCACAGTTCAAGCATTAAACAAATCGAAGTGAACTAAACAGTAATTTAAAGGAGAAATATTATGTTAGGTTGGGCATTAACATTTTTAGTTATCGCTATCGTAGCCGCAGTATTTGGTTTCGGTGGTATCGCAGGAACTGCAGCGGGTATCGCAAAAATTATCTTTTTCGTTTTTGTTGTACTACTTGTTATCTCATTGATTGCCAATGCCGTTAGGGGCAAGGGTCCAAGAGTTTAATCATTTTTAATTAATATGGAGATTTATCATGAAAAACATTAAATATTTTACAATATTATCAATCTTACTAACTGCGATGACCTTGTTATCAGGTTGCGGCGACGACAATGCTGAAGAAGCCGGTGAGAAAGTTGACCAGGTTATGACTGATGCTGGCAATGCCGTTGAAGATGCTTGTGAAGACGTAAAAGAAGGTGTTGATGCTGACGATACCGATTGTTAAGCAGCAACCAGAAAATAAAGGGGGCTTGCCCCCTTTTTTAGTGTTTGGTCAAGGCCAATGCAGTGAGTTAACCAAAAGAAGGACCACTAATATGAAAGTTTCTATTCTCATCATTGTTGTGGTGATCAGCGTAGGTTTTCTATTTTCATTCATTACGACTGAGCGATTTGGTTTACTAGTGCAGTTTTTAGTGGCTCTTGGTCTTTTTGTTTTCATCGGTTTTTTCGCCCTTATTTCATTAATGAAAAAGTCTAAACGCAAAGGTTGAACAACTAAGCTATCGTTTCTCACTGGCTAAGGTTACATTGGTCAGCAATATCCGCTCTCACAATCAGTTAAAGGATTAAGGATGAATAACAGGATCCTAAGTCTACTCGAAACCATACGCACCAGCTTTTGGTTTATTCCCGCTCTTCTGGTCTTTTCAGCTACCCTGCTAGCCAGCTTAGTGCTGAGTTATGACCGTTATTGGCAAGATTACACCCCAGAATTTCTACAATTTATTTATCACACCTCACCTGAATCTACTCGGGCAATATTGACTACCATCGCTAGCTCAATGATGACGGTAACCAGTATTGCGTTTTCGATTACCGTGGTGGCATTGAGTTTAGCGTCGTCGCAGTTTGGGCCGAGGCTTATCCGCAATTTTATGTCTGATCGCGGCACTCAATCGGTTCTTGGTGTGTTTGTTGCCATTTTTATTTACTGCTTACTGGTTTTGCAGTCCACCAAGTCGGTTGAAGACCTGCAATTTATCCCAGGCATGGCCACCTATTTTGCCGTACTACTCGCCTTTGTGGGCGTTGGCGTATTGATCTATTTTATTCACCATGTGTCTTATGCAATTCAAGCGGATGACGTGGTTGATAAAGTGCATTGTCAGTTACAAAAAGACATCGACCGCTTATTTCCAAATCAGACTGAATGGAATAAGCAAAGCGAACCTAAAGCATTGTTTATGAACAACGTTAACTTTAGCCAAGCGGTAAAGGCAGGGAAGGACGGCTATGTGCAAACGGTAGATTTTGAAAAACTGGTTGCTATCGCCAAAGAGCATGACATCAAAATTAATGTATTAGCCAAAGCAGGCGATGCCATTGTAAAAAGTTCGACCTTGCTTGAGTTAAGTGTGGAGACAGTCAAGTCTCTGCCAGATGACGCTGCACTGCGAAACTGTATTATGCTGGGCGCAAAGCGCACGCCGCTGCAAGACCCCGAGTTTGCCGTACGTCAATTAGTTGAAATTGCCGTGAGAGCCTTATCGCCTGGGATCAACGATCCTTACACAGCGATTACGTGCACCGATAAACTGTGTGCCATGCTCTGTGACCTATCGCAGCGTCCTTTCCCTCCCAGTTTGCATACTGATGACGAAGGTGAGATTAGAGTGTGCACTCGTTCATTTGAATTTTCACAAATTGCCAACGCGTCATTTAATCAAATTAGGCAATATGGTAAAGACAGTATCGCGGTCACCATCAGACTATTGGAAAGCTTAATCTTGATAGCCGAACATGCTGCCACCGACAATCAAAAAGGCTTTGTGCAAGAGCAAAGTGACATGATTGGACAGGCTTGTGAGCAAAGCACCTTTTGCAATAAAGACAAAGCCGATATTAATTACCGTTTACAGCAAATCAGAGAAATTTTAGAGAAGTAACCGTGCTTGTTAAGCGCATCGCATTGGATGACGTGGCGCGCTGCCTTGCCCCTTAACAGCGATTAGCTGCTCCCACTATTGTATGATAAAGCGCCTGACAAACGATTG
>NZ_JANQVQ010000337.1:0-14172 GCF_030730205.1 Paraglaciecola sp. | reverse complement strand
TGTATGATAAAGCGCCTGACAAACGATTGACTCTCATCCCAGTTCCAGCCTAGGTGGTTTTTTCGCTAAGCGGTATTATTAGCTAAGAATTAGGAGGGGAAAAGGCATGGATGAGATTGCAACAGCGCGATTAAACCGTTCTAGTCACAGGCTTTCAACGCTTATTGGTCATTTAGTGTTAACTGCTTTCAATAGCCGATAAAAAAGCCAAGGTAGTATTCGCCTTGGCTTTTTATTGTCTTTTACGCCTGCTTTTGTTCTATGGCTACGTGGCTTTTTGATCAGCGTTATCGAGGGGTAAACTCAGCACATTTAACGAATTGGGGTTTATTTTAATGACCAGTTCATCTGCCTCGGCATTTTCACCATCCACCACATAGCTTAAGCGATGTTCAGCGCGGATAATGATTTGCTTAGCGGTGAGATACTTAACATTTTCAGATTTAAACTCTTTTGTTAAACCACTGATGGCCAATTCAGACATTGTTAGTAAATGGTCATTTGGATTGTCTTGCTGTGGCATCCATGTGATATCAAGTAAACCATCTTGATAGTTTGGACTGCCGCCACCTTGAGCAAGCACGGTGGCAAAGGGGGCAGCGTTGGCAACGATGAAACTACTGGCTTCAATACTTTGTTCTTCTTGCTGATCAATTGAAACGCGCAAGTGTTGGGTTTCATTGGTATGCACCGCATCCCATAAGCCTTTCAAATAGGCAAACTGACCCCCTTCGTTCTTTTGGTCGCGATCGGCACTTTTGATCATTTGTTGCTCGAAACCTAAACCCACGACTAACAAGACTAATTTGTCGTTGCAGCTTGCGGTATCAATGGTTTGCACGTGTTTTGCAACAATGTGCTCGCAGGCCGTTTCAATTGGCAGCACCTTGCTTTTTGTGCCAAACAACACATGGGCGAGCGCATTTGCTGTACCTAAGGGAATAATACCCAATGTTAAATCAGTACCCACGATTTCTGCGGCAACTTCAGACAAAGTCCCGTCTCCACCACAGGCAACAAGGGTCGTTGCACCCTGCTCTATGGCTTTTTTAGCCAACATTGAAGCGCTCACCTCTTGGGTAGTTTCTTCGATATGCAATTGAAAATGGGGCGCCAAATTCTGTTCTATTTGTTCTCTATATTCCTGCCATTTGCCGCCGCCAGACACTGGGTTGGCAATCACCCAAATAGGCGAACTCAATTTTAGAATACCTGCGGCATGATATTTTTTTAGTGCTTTGAGTTGAGTGTGATTTAGGGCGGCAGTTTGGCGAATATCATTAATCCTGCTTAATGCATCTTCAACAGTTAAATCTTGGTATTTTGCTAGCAAGTACGCTGCAACCACTAAAACTGAGCGACCGCGGCCCAACGCACAGTGTACCGTCACCGCGCGCCCAGCACTGATTTGGTTTTGGATCCAGTGGATAGCGTGCACAAGCTCTTCTTCTTGTGGACTTTGATGATCCAGCACAGGCACATTGAGATAAGCAAGATCTTGATCTTGTGCTGACCAATCTAAGCCGTCAAATTCTGCGGTAACATCCAGAATAGCTTTGACTCCGCGGCCTTGTAGGTCGAGTACATCATCTGAAAATAGTCTGCAGGCTAAAAATAACTTGTCTTCTATTTGTTGGATAGCAGGGACCTTGTCATTTTTTCTAGACCACAGGTTGTATATTTGCACCCCTAGTAAAAAGGGAACAAAAAGCCAACGGCTATAAAGAGGAATGGAGCCGTTTTGCTTTTTCCGAAATATGCTGGGTTTTTGTAAGACATAGGCCGAGCTTACCGCTGCCATCGATAGAGCAATCCAGCCAAATCCCACTTTCAAGATCAGGAAGGGGCTGATAACGGCTAAAAGCAATGCCAGTAACGCGCCTGCAATATAATATTTAATGATGAACATGGCTGAGTAACCTCTTGAAGATAGTCTCGTAAGGTAGGCATAAAAAAGACCTGACACAAACCCAATGGAACCAATTAAGTTTATGCCAAGCCAAGGCTTACCAGTAGGGGTAAATTTTTACTTGCTTTGTGCCTGCATCTCTTGCTGATAGGCATCGGCTAATTCTTGCTTTTGATCGCCGGTCAATACTTTGCCTGCTTGCTGAAAAAATTCGCGTTCTTCTTCTTTGAGGTGATGAAGAACCTTATGTTGTAAGTTTTTCATGTGCGCCATCCAAGCTGCAGAACTCATATCTGCCTCCTCAACTTTTTCGATGAGCTCATCAATTTCGTGATGCTCTGCAACAGCGTGACGACAAGGCTCCATGGTATTGTCGAACTCCATCAGCGGAGCGTAAAAATAACGCTCTTCGGCTACTTCATGATGGGTTAAGGCTGCTTTAAGTTCTGCAAAATATTGCTTGCGGGTTTCGCTGCTTCCGGAGGTATCCATTAACTTATCTAACAATTCTCGTTGAATGTCATGGTCTTCACGTATTGCTTCAAAAATGTTCATTGTTACTCCTCAGCATCAGGTGCTGTTTGATATTTTCTATCCGTGACGTAACTATAGCGAAGAATATGCCAAGAAATGAATTCAACTTAACCAATTGATAAATAAGTTAAATTTAAGATAATTGAAATAATAATCAGGATGAGGGAGTAACAAGATAGGAAATATTTACAGTCAATGTGCAACTATTACCTTAAGAATATGACGAGCTAATCGGCAACTAATCGATAAGACTTTGCAGAGTGGACAAGTTTAAGGGTTTAAGCAAACTGCGACTGATATTTAAGGCACTAAGTTGAGATGCTTCTATCTGCGCCCCACTGACCACCACAATTTCTAATTCTGGGCTAATAGTTCGAATTTGTGCCGCGAGGGATAAACCATCGGTGTCAGGAAGGTGTAAGTCTAACAGTATCTTACATACTGGTAAGGAGGATTGTAGAACCGCTAAACATTCGGCGCCGGTAAACGCTAAGGTCACCTTTGCACCTAAACTTTCTAATAACAGCTTACTGACTTCTGCCGCGTCAACATCATCTTCGACCAACAATATGTGGGGCTCTACCTCGTCGATTTGCTCACCGCTTTCTTGCGCCGCTAAATGCATACTCATGCATTGATAAAGGGCCTTTTTATTGATTGGCTTGTGTAATACATCAGAAAAACCGATATCCATTAAAGAACGTTTAACCCCTTTGAGCGCTGCTGCGGTGAGCGCGATCACTGGCGCAGTAAAGCCCGCCTCACGAATTTGTGCGATCGCTTGTCTGCCGCCTAATACGGGCATGTGAATATCCATCAAAACCAAGGTAAATGGTGTATCTAAACTTAATGACTCATTACACATTTGTACGGCTTGCAAACCATTTTCAGCGGTGACCACTTGTAAACCAAAACCATCACATATTTTTTGGACCAACTGACGAATATCCGGTGCATCATCAACCACTAAAACACGCCCTTGTAATGGGTCATATTGTTCATTGTCTTGATTAGTATCTGCCTTTACAAAGTGTAATTCAGAGCGTGGAACGTCACTGATATCACCGGGCTCTATTGCAAAACGAAAGCGACTGCCTTTACCCAGCTCTGATTCGACACTTAATTCACCGCCCATGCGTCTGGCCAGTTCAGTACAAATTGCCAAGCCAAGACCGGCTCCCCCTTCTTTACGGGTAACGATATCTTCTACCTGTTCAAAGGGTTTGAATATTGATGCCAAGCGTTCTGCGGGGATACCGATGCCTGTGTCAGCCACTTCAAAAAATAGCAGCTCTTTTTGCTCGACCCATTCGGTCCATAACTTGATGGCGACTTGACCGTGATCGGTAAATTTTATCGCGTTATAGCTTAGGTTAATTAAAATCTGACGTAGGCGGGTACTGTCAGCACGGATTCTTTCTGGTAGGGCATGTGGCGCAGTAATGACCAAAGATAAGCCTTTGTCTTGCGCATTAATTTGCAGCAAATAAAACACATCTGCAATAAAACTGTCTAGGTTAATCTCACTAGGATTTAATTCTAATTTGTCAGCGGCAATTTTGGATAAATCGAGTACATCGTTTAACAAACTTAAAAGGTGTTTACCGTTACTCAAAATAATATTTAACTCAGAGCGTGACTCTTTTGCCTTTTCGCCTTGCAAAAGCAGCTCGGTATAACCAAGAATTGAAGTTAAGGGTGTGCGTAATTCGTGACTTAAATGCGCTAAAAATCGGTCTTTTGAACGATTTTGCGTTTCAGCTTTTAGACGCTCTAAACGCTCAGACGCCACTTCATTGCGAGCCAAGGCATAGCGAATTGCTCGAGCAAAGCGACCAGTCGAAATATCTTCTTTATTGATGTAATCAACTGCACCCGCGTCTTGGGCTAACTTATCAAGATTGTCGTCATCTTGCCCAGTCAGCATGATAATGGGCGTCATGCAACCTAGCTTGATGGCTTGACGTAAGACATCTAAGCCACTTTGCGCACCAAGTTGAAAGTCTAACAAACAGATGTCGAACTCTTCTTGGCTTAGCTTTTCAACGGCGACTTTAGGGTTGGTTACCCAGTGAATATCGAATTGGTATGAATCAAGTTGCTCGAGAGAATCGCTGGTGAGAATATAATCATCCTCATCATCTTCAACCATCAAAATGCGTGCGACTTTACTCATACCAAGACCTGTTGGTTCAGTCATTATCTGCCAGCGGCAACTCGACAAACTCAACCCAATATTGACCAATGGCTTTCATTAAACCCACTAAGCCTTCAAAATTAACCGGTTTGGTGATGTAGGATGCGGCACCCGACCCATATCCTTTAATCATGTCTTCTTCTTGTTTTGAGGTGGTTAGAATGACAACGGGAATGCTGCGCAAATCAGGATCGGCTTTTATCTCTTGTAAGGCTTCACGTCCATCCATTCGGGGCATGTTGAGGTCTAGGAGAATAAGCCCGGGACGTGGATACAAATCTTTATCTTGATACTTACCTTCTCTGCGCAAATACTGCAGCAACTCAACGCCGTCTTCAACGCAATAAAGGCGGTTGAGTACTCGACTCTCATTTAGCGCATCCTGTGTTAATAAACGATCATCTTCATCATCGTCTGCCATCAATATGGTAATGCTACGGCTTTTACTAAAGGGCATGGTATTAGTCTCTCTCTAGGTTTAAAGGAGTAAGAATAGTAGGTAGCTTAATGATAAATTTGGCACCCTCACCTTCTACACTAAGGGCTGAAATTTCACCGCGATGGCGCTCAACAATACGTCGACACACGGCTAAACCAATGCCGGTACCTTTGTACTCTTCACGTGAATGCAATCGTTGAAACGGTGAAAATATCTTGTCTGCGTATTCTTGAGCAAAGCCGATACCGTTATCGCTGATGGTTAAAACGTGCCATTTTTCACTGACCAAAGCCTGCTCAGGCGTGGCATCAACTAATTGATAATTGAGGGTGATAAGGGGGGTAACATCGGCTTTTTTAAACTTAACGGCATTGGAGATGAGATTGAGTAAGAGCTGATAAATTTGGCTAGAATCACCATCGATCGTGGGCAGTTCACACGAAATGATCTGGGCATTTGATTCTTTAATGGCAATTTCTAAATCATCAATAATGGTTGCTATGGTGTCATTTAAGTCAACTTCGGCAAAGTCTTTACCTCGTGTGGTAATGCGCGAAAACTCTAATAAGTCGTTGATTAAGTCTGACATTCGCTCAGCGGCATTGTGCATACGGCTAATATAATCTGCGCCTTTCGCATCAATTTGATTAGCATAGGTTGAGCGTAGTCGATCGCCAAACGCTCTAATTTTACGTAAGGGTTCTTGTAAATCATGAGACGCGACAAAGGCAAAATCTTCTAATTCACGATTACTGCGTTGCAGCTCTTCAGCATAAATATCTAATTCGGCCGTTCGGGCTTGCACTTCTTCGGCTAAACGTTCGTTTTGATACTCTAGTCTTGCTCGACTTTGGCGATCTATACGGATATTCAAAATCGCTAAAAACACCATGCCTAGCAGTAATAAAGAACTGGTAATAGCTGAAATCACGAAGGTCACACGCGCTTCACTTTCCGCACTGGACAGATTGGCAAACAGACTTAACCTAAAAAACTCTTCGGCTTCTACTATCTCGGCAAATTGTTCGCGAATACTCGCGTAGATATTTTTTCCTCGTCCGGTCAGGACGATTTTCAAAGCAGCACTTTCTTTATCAGACAAAGCCAAATCAACGGTGTCTTTTAACTGTTTCATTTTGTCTTTGATTAGCGTTAACAGGGTGGCAATACGGTTTTCTTGCTCAGGTAACTCGGGTTCTAGGTTTGCAACTGAAGAAAGTTGCATCGCCAGATCATTAAGCGCTTCAGTGTAAGGAACAAGGTAAGTCTCGTCCTCGGTAAGTAAATAACCACGCTGACCCGTTTCAGCAGATAAAACTAGCACATGCAGATCATTGAGGGCATTCAGCACATTACCTGAGTTGACTAAGCTACTTTGCGTGATCGAGAGTTTGTTGATGATATTTCGGGTTAGTACGGCATTACCTACAATCACACTCAAGGTAATGATAGAGATCAAGGTCCAGGTTATTTTAGTGTTTTCTAACCAACTTATTCTGCGCATGGCCTACTCACTATCCTTGTGCTCGGCAATGAGTTGTAAGTGCTGGCTGCATTCTTGGCAACCTTGAATGATTTTATCCAAAGCCGCCAACGCTTTTTCCTTGGGCATATTGTTTTCTAACACCAATTTGATCAATTCAGCGTTCATCGAAATTTTATTTAGTGGCCCTCGAACATCATGCACTAATTTTCTCAAGTCTTTGTTGTCCTCAGGCATCAAAGTCTCCGTACGCATGCAAACGGTTATACAAAGTTTTAGTGCTGATCCCAAGCATTTCTGCCGCTAGGGTTTTATTACCATCTACTTTTTCTAAGGTGGCGCTAATCAATAAACGTTCAACATCTTCGATTGTTTGACCCGCAGTAATACCACTTGATTTGGTTTCTTCGCGAGCAAAAGGTGACTCAAAATGGGCTGGCAATTCCACTTTACTGCCTTGCATGTCTGACATAATAAACGCGCGGTGCACGGCATGACGTAGTTCACGCACATTTCCGGGCCAATGATAAGCAGACAATTTATTTAATTGCTCGCCAGACCAGGTTAAATTGGCATTATATTCTTCATTCAACTCCCTTAAAAAAACCTCGGCTAAAAGAGGTATATCATCACTACGCTCACGCAGTGGGGGAATATCAATAGGAAACACTGCCAATCTAAAATAGATGTCTTCGCGTAAGGCTTTGCTTTGTGCTAAGTCACTGAGGTTACGGTTGGTTGCCGACACTACGCGACAGTTCACGTCAATTTCAGTGGTACCACCTACCCGAACAACTTTTTTAGACTCGAGTACTCGTAAAAGTGTGGGTTGCATATCTAAAGGCATTTCGGTCACTTCGTCTAGAAATAATGTGCCATTTTCAGCGCGTTCAAATACCCCTATTTTTCGTCCAACTGCCCCAGTAAATGAGCCTTTTTCATGACCGAACAATTCACTGCCTATTAGCTCTTTAGACAAGGCTCCACAGTTAGTTGCTACCAGTGGCCCTTTCACTTTACTGGCCTCATGAATCGCTTTTGCAAACACTTCCTTACCTACACCGCTTTCACCCATTAACATGATATTTGCTGGCGTTTGCGCCACTCGTTCAATCATAGTGTAAAGCGCCTGCATCACTTTTGATTCACCAATGAGGCAACCAAAATGCAAAGTAGGACCAGCTGAAGTTGCATTAGATGTTTTCTTTTTTGCTGACTTGCGCGATAAGGCTGACTCAAGATCTTCACGTTGCAGTGGCTTAAGAAGATAATCCACTTTGGGCCCACACAGTCCAGCCAGCATGGTTTTCACCGAGGGATGGCCTGTAATCATGGTGATATAAGGAGAGGAGCTCAGCTTTTTGACGTGATCAATGAGGTGCAGACCACTACCATCTGGCAACATAAAATCGAGGAAGATATGATCAAATTCATTAAACTCTAATATCTGATACGCTTCGGCAAGATTTTGTGCCGTCGTAACGTCATGGCCCAGAAATTCAATTATCTGACTGGCTACATCGGTAAAATCGTTGTCGTCATCAACCAATAGTACGTTTAACACACTGTCTCCCTACATTTTTTAAATATAATGTGGCGAAGATATCAAACTTCAATGGAGCTTGCCCACCAAAATATACATAATTCAGTAAGAAGGCAGAAAATAAACGATAAAGTGCGCAGTTAATAAGCGAACTAGCACAGAAATGACTAAAACGGGTTGTTGCCGCGCACGGGTGGGCTGCCTAAGACTCAGGACTCTCAGTTGGCTCATTTGCCGATTTATGTGGTAACGAAACAATAAATTCGGTGCCCTTACCAACGGTACTATTTACATCGATATTACCACCATGGTTTTTAATAATATTGTACGACAAAGATAAGCCTAAACCCGTGCCACTGCCCACCGGTTTGGTGGTAAAAAATGGGTCAAAAATCTTAGACAAATTGCTGGGACTGATGCCTTGACCGGTATCTCGAATACTTACTTTTTGCCAATCACCATCTGTATAAACCCGAATATAAATGTGTCCGCTACCTTCAATCGCTTGGGCAGCATTGAGAATTAAGTTCATGAACACCTGATTGAGTTGCATGACCATACAATAAAGAGGAGGGATACCCTCTTGGTAGTCTTTTACTAATTCCACCTTGTATTTAAATTGGCTGTTAATGATCTTTAAGGTACTTTCTATCCCCTCAACGACATCAGATACAGCCCATTCATTGGTGTCTGAATGTGAGAACTCTTTTAAACTTTTTACGATTTCTTTGACCCGCACCGCGCCATCTAAAGACTCACTAATTAAATCAACAATATCCTCTTTAATGTAATCAAATTCTGCTCGTTCATAAAAATCATTTTTTAAACGTTTGAATTTCATTTCACCGCTTTTATCTATTAACTTTGCGGCAAAGGTGCCAACTTTAATAAGCTTTTCAGCATAGTCTTGCAAGCTTTGTAAGTTGGAATAAATAAAACCAATGGGGCTATTAATTTCATGGGCAACACCGGCGGCTAGCTGACCTATTGAAGCCATTTTTTCTGACTGAACGAGTTGGGTCTTGGCTTCTTCCAATTTTCGAATAAGCCTTGCTTGTTCTTTATGCTCTTTATCGAGCTCTTCTGCCGCTTTGGATAAATCGGAATAATAACTGGCTTGCGCGGTGACATCTTGAATGGTGATGCAAACATATTGCACCTCTTGCTGTTCGTCCATTAGGGGTAACACTTCCATATTTTGGTACATCAGGGTCTCTTCACCTGTAATTGGACGAGAGCTTTGAAATTCAAAAATATGGGGGCGTTGTTCCCAGTAAGAAAAACTCTCATTTTTCAGAATAAAAACACTGTGAATTTTCTTTTTTAAAAAGCGAGCTTGTTCGGGAAATATCTCCAAAATTGATTTGCCGATGACGTCGGTTTCTTGTAGGTCTAAACGATCAGAAAAAAAATCGTTCCAAAATACGATCTGGTACTGAGCATCGACAATACAGGCCCCCATGGGTAGTTTGCGTAGTAAACTCTCCAACAACTCGGGATTGTGCATGCGGGATTATCCTACCAAAACATCTAAGCTTTTCTTCAGGGTCAAGATAGAGTTTTCTTCCATACAAATCATCACTCTTGCATTAAAACTAAAACTCTCAATGCTAAAGGTCACTTCAACCAGCAAAGCAGTACTCCAGCTATACACCGACTTTTCTGAAGCAGAAGGGTTGAATAACGTGGGCATATTGAGGTTAGTTTTAAGTTCAAGCTGTGAAGACAATCCACTTAAACACGCACCAGACAGAATATTCGTTAGTTCAAGGATCAATTCTTGAGTTTGCACTTCCGTCAGTGGCATATCGTAATCCATCAATTCGGCCAGGGCTTCACAACCATTTTTACCGATTAAAGACAGCACCTCACCTTTGATTTGCCCTAAAAAAGACTGTCGTGCATACCACGTCACCTTTCCAAAGCTGAATATTTCCGCTAAATCACTAGGGCTTGCCTCACTGATAGTTGGAATTGAAAGGGTAATTTGTGTGTCAATTAACTGCGCTAAAGAGCGGGCGGCTTGGCCCATGGAAATGTTCATCATCTCCTGCAGGGCATCTCTTTGGTCTTCTGATAATAATGTCTGATTCATAGGAGACCTACTTCATGTAAGGTTTCTCTGAGCTCTTCGGCTTTTAAAGGTTTTTGCAAAAAACGAAATGCACCAAGAGAATTAACTAATTCTACTGACTTAGGTTGAATATCCGCACTGATGACAATGACAATCGTTTTTTGATGATGACTCTTTACATATCGTAATACATCAAATCCATCTAGCACTGGCATGGTTAAATCTAAAAAGAGAATATCAGCTAATCCTGCCTCCACCGCATCGATGGCTTCCTGCCCATTGGTAGCCTCAGAAATACTTACATCCCAATCTTCAGGAATAGCGCGACGAACATTTTTACGAGAGAGGGCGGAATCATCCGCAATGGTTACCGGTATTGGCATATTAATAGTCCTATTTACAGCATTAAAAAGGTAAGACATCAAAGCAAAGATAGTTCAAAAAGTAGATTAATGAAGCGCTTTAGGAAAGTTTAGTCATAAATTTTTTTGAAAAACAACGATGGAAAAATGCATAAATAAAAACGGAGCACATCGGTGCTCCGCTTATAACTACTGTTTACCTGTACGCCCACCACTTACAGCGAATATTTGACACACCATCCTTATTACGCAGCCTTTTCTTGTTTGACCGGCACACTTTGGCGGATCAGGTAGTCAAAGGCGCCAAGGGCTGCGTTAGCACCATCACCCATCGCGATAATAATCTGCTTGTAAGGAGAGGTCGTCACATCACCGGCGGCAAAAACGCCGGGAATAGAGGTTTCACCTTTATTGTTGACCACTATTTCTCCGCGTTGATTCATATCGATATCGCCCTTCAACCACTCAGAGTTTGGTACTAAACCAATTTGCACAAAAATGCCTGAAAGCTCAATATGTTTGCTACTAGCGTCGGTTCTGTCTGTGTAATTCAAACCAGTAACCCGTTCTTTATCTCCCACCACTTCGGTAGTTTGAGCATTGAGAATAATCTCAATATTTTTCATTGAGTTCGCTTTATCTTGCAGTACTTTGTCGGCACGTAATTTACTGTCAAATTCTAATACGGTGACATGCTCTACAATATTGGCAAGATCAATAGCCGCTTCGATTCCAGAGTTACCGCCACCAATAACCGCTACACGTTTACCTTTAAATAAGGGACCATCACAGTGAGGGCAATAAGCGACTCCCTTGCCACGATACTCTTTTTCACCCGGCACATTCATTTCGCGCCATCTGGCCCCTGTCGCTAAAATAACGGCTTGACTGCTCAAGGTTGCGCCGTTGGCAAGTTCAACCTTAATCACATTACCGAGTTCGCTAGCTACTCTAGTAAGTTTAACCGCTTTATTGTCCGCCATGATATCAACAGGGTAGTCTTTAACGTGCTCTTCTAAACCTGAAACCAACTTAGGACCTTCAGTGGCCTTGACCGAAATAAAGTTTTCGATCCCCACCGTTTCAGCGACTTGACCACCAAATTTATCTGCCACAATACCGGTGCGTAAACCTTTACGTGCAGTGTAGATAGCCGCTGCTGCACCAGCAGGACCGCCACCAATGATCAACATTTCAAAAGGTGCTTTTTGCTTAAGCTGCTCAGCCTGTTTTTTGCCCGAACTGGGATCAATTTTTTTCAACACTTGGTCAATGCTTACGCCGCCTTGGCTGAAAACTTCACCGTTTAAATAAACACTGGGCACAGCCATGATATTACGTTCGGTGACTTCATCTTGAAACAAGCTCCCATCAATCATGGTGTGGCGAATATTAGGATTGAGAGCCGCCATCATGTTAAGGGCTTGCACCACGCCCGGACAGGTTTGGCAACTTAGTGAGACAAAAGTCTCGAACTCGAATTCACCTTCAAGTCCTTTAATAAATTCAATTTGCTCTTGGGTAATTTTAAGAGGATGACCACCGCTGTGCAGCAGTGCTAACACCAAAGAGGTAAACTCATGCCCCAACGGAACACCAGCAAAGGTTATTTTAGTGTTATTAACAGCAGAAACCACCTGCATCGAAGGCACTCGCACATGTTTGTCTTGTTGTGGTAGCACTTTGACTAAATCTGATAGCTGTGCGATTTCCTTAGCCAATTCACTTATTTCATCTGATTTTTTAGGATGGGCAGAAGTATCCAAGGCAATATGTAATTGCACTTCGGTTTTTAAGTTCTGCAAATAGGCTTGTAATTGAGCACTTAATTTAGCGTCTAACATGTGTGTACTCCTTTGAGCTAAAGACTGCTGAAAACATAACCTTGATACTGGTGACACTTGGCCACCAGTATCAAAGCGTATTGCTTATTAAATTTTACCGACTAGGTCTAGTGAAGGAGCAAGTGTTTCGCTACCTGGCTGCCATTTTGCTGGACACACTTCACCATCGTGACTGGCTACGTATTGAGCTGCTTGTACTTTACGTAACAATTCAGCAGCAGAACGACCAATGCCTAAGTCATGAATTTCAGCAACTTTAATAACACCTTCAGGGTTAAGTACAAAGGTACCGCGTAGAGCAAGGCCATCTTCTTCAATCATCACGCCGAAGTTACGAGTGATTCTGCCCGTTGGGTCACCGATCATTGGAAAAGTAATTTTGCCAATGGTGTCTGAAGTGTCATGCCATGCTTTATGCGTAAAGTGAGTGTCAGTTGACACTGAATATACTTCAACGCCCATCTCTTGTAATTGTGCATAGTAGTCAGCTAAATCGCCTAGTTCAGTAGGACATACAAAGGTGAAGTCAGCTGGGTAAAACATAAAAATTGCCCACTTGCCCAAAACGTCTTTTTCAGTGACGTCAACGAACTCGCCGTTTTTGAATGCAGTTGCTTTGAATGGTAACAAGCTAGTATTGATAATAGTTTGAGTCATGTTGATTCCTTAATAATTAGTTTGGCTTGGAGTAAATCTCGGAAAGGATAATATGACGTTGACGAATACTATTAAAATTGATGTATTAGATTGATTTAATCGATTTATTTAATGAGGGCTCACCTACTGCACAAAACCATCTTAGTGCTTTCCCCCCTTGCTACTGAACCGACTACCCTCAGCGCCTTATTTCGTCTCAGCATGAAGCCACAAAAAACATCATGGTCAAATTCACCAAAAAGTAGTCAATTATTTAAAACTGGGGAAGCTCCCACGACACCCAGTCATAGCCAAAATCATAAAAAAACCATCAAACTACTGATTTATATAACATTTTTAAACTTGGCACTGCCATTGCTCTAGCTAGTTCAGGTGACACCAAAATCAAATCAAATAAACTTAAGAGGCTTACATCATGAAAAAATTAACTCAATCAATTGCTATTGTTTCCCTAATTTGTGGCTCTATGGGCTTGGCTCATGCAGAAAGTGACTTCGTTGCATCGGACAAAGGTACCAGCACTGAAATATGCATGGCAGCGGCAGAAGGGAAAAAGTTTAAGTTGATGAGCACCATCAAAGATGCCGGTTTGAGCAAACGCTACGTCGAAACAAAAATACAGTGCAATCAGCTTAATTTTGTGGAATTTGTCGCGCAATACAGTAAAGACGCTGACAAAATTAATCACTTTATTACTAACGGTAAATACCATGACGCTGCGGTCATTGCGCAAGTAGCGGCGCACTAAAAGCTTGATGAGGTATTTTAGCTCTCCTTAGTTGGCCTATCTGTCGTACCAACTAAGGCGTGCGCTAAAATTTTCATTGGCGATGAAATCGATTATTTAACCTCAACTCGGGTTAATGAGTTGTCGGAATTTATCAAAAAAATAATAATATCAAGCAGTTAGTCATTATCTTACAGAGTTATAGAGCATAAACCTCGCCCACTAGTGAAATTTTTGTGCTTATCAAGGCGGTTTTCCGTACGCAATAGCGCGCTATTGGTAGGAAAACCAACGACGATAGGCGCAAAAATAGCGCCAGTGGGAGGCGCTGCTTAAACCGAGTTGAGGTTATTTAACTATATCTTGGTTTAACACTTCAGCCGCTTGCTCTAAACTCCCCAAA
>NZ_JANQVQ010000336.1 GCF_030730205.1 Paraglaciecola sp. | reverse complement strand
CAACCTTCGCAGCTAATCGTCTCTAGTTCTTAGTCACTGCTTTATTTGCGATATTCAAATATGAAACATCTGGTTTATATGTCACATGATTAGGGCTTTAGCTGGATAAAACACGCAAATCAGTCGGTTTTTACTTGTCATAGATATGTTAATGTGACGTAAAATGATTTAATATGACGTAATATTATTAAAGTTGAGTGAAGGTTGAACATGAGTCGACACTCAATAACTCCATCATTATTGTGTAAAAAGGAACCAACTATGCCAGCGTTAGCCCATGATATCGCTTATTCCACGATCCGCACCACCATTGATAAATTGATTAATAACCTCGTTAATATCACCGATGATAGCGGCGAGTTTTTATTAAAACTCGATGATGGCCGCGTGATTGATACCAAAGGTTGGAATGATTGGGAGTGGACCCACGGTATTGGTTTATATGGCTTAATGAAATACTGGGATATCACCGGTGATGACAGCGCTAAAGTGATCATTGAAGAGTGGTTTAAAAACCGCTTTGCCGCCGGAACCCCGACCAAAAACGTTAACACCATGTCGCCGTTTTTAACCTTGGCTTATATGCAAGAGCGCAGCGGTAATCGCAGCTACTTACCTTATTTAGACGTATGGGCTGAGTGGATCATGGACGGTATTCCTCGCACCGAGGAAAATGGCATTCAGCATATTGTATTCAACTCAGTGAATTATCAGCAAATGTGGGATGACACGCTGATGATGAGTGTCTTACCACTGGCTAAAATCGGTTTGCTATTAGACCGCCCCCATTATGTAGAAGAAGCAAAACGTCAGTTTATGCTACACATCAAATATTTAGCTGACCGTAAAACCGGTTTGTGGTTTCACGGCTGGACCTTTGACGGTCGTCATAATTTTGCAGACGCATTATGGGCTCGCGGCAATTGCTGGGTGACTATCGCTATTCCGGAATTTATTGAGTTGTTGGATTTACCGGCAGACGATGGTTTACGCATGTTCTTGTTAGAGACACTCGAAGCCCAAGTGAAGGCCTTAGTTAAAACTCAACATAAAGATGGTTTGTGGCACACCTTATTAGATGATCCCGATTCTTATCTTGAAGCGTCTGCCGCAGCCGGTTTTGCCTACGGCATATTAAAAGCTGTGCGCAAAGGTTACCTCGACAGCAAATATGAAGACTGCGCTATTAAAGCCATTAAAGCGGTTTTAGCAAACGTTGATGAAAGTGGTGAATTACAGCAAGTTTCCTTTGGTACGCCAGTATTTGATGATCTGCAAGGTTACCGCGACATCCCCCTTACCTCTATGCCTTATGGGCAGTCGATGGCGATTTTAGCCTTTGTGGAGTACATGAATCGCTATATTTAATGTGGCGATGTCAGCAAGCAGAATAATAACAAGAGAGTTAACATGAAAGAACGTAAAATTGGTTTTATAAATTATACGGCTTACGGTTTTGGGGATGTGCTCGGTGCAGGTTCGATGGCCGTTATCAGTACATGGGTGCTATTTTTTTATACCACCTACTGTAATTTAGGCCCCTTGCAAGCCGGTATTATTTTCGCTTCGGCCCGTATTATAGATGCAGTAGCCAGTCCTTTGATTGGCTATTTGTCGGATAATGCTGATGCTACTCGTCTTGGTCGCCGTTTTGGCCGACGTCGTATCTTTTTGTTAATCGCTATTCCACTGTTACCCAGTTTTGCGTTGATGTGGGTCAGTGGTCAGCATTTCTTGTATTACTTATGTACCTACATCTTTTTTGAATTGGTTTATGCCTCAGTATTAATTCCTTATGAAACCTTGGCCGCTGAAATGACCAAAGACTTTCGTAAAAAGGGCATGTTTGCTGGGGCGCGTATCTTGGTAGGGCATATGTCGGCCATTGCCGCTACGATACTGCCCGCTTGGATAGTCTCTGCCTTAGGTGGGCAAGATTCGCCCGATACCTTTTTAATTATGGGCGGCATTTTCTCTATCGCCTTTATGCTGGTGGTGACCTTCGTGTACTTGTTTACCTGGGAGCGAACTAAAACCTCGGCAGAATTGGCTCACGAAAAGGCCGAACGTACTTCGTTTGTTAAGGCCTTTACTAAACTGTATAAAGGTCTTGGATTTACCTTCAAAATTAGGGCATTTCGTTTACATTTAGGCATGTATTTGGGGGGGTATATCAGCCAAGATATTTTCAACGCCGCCTTTACCTACTTTGCGGCGTTTGCCTTAGGTGGCATGTTTGCCTATAGCGCCAGTGAATCCTTAAGTTTGACCTCGTATCTGATGGCCTCTATTTTTACCGTGCAAACCCTAGCCGTCGGTGCGGTGTTTGCTTGCGTTGCGTTGTTGCCTAAGTTTTTTCCTGCTTTGACTTATCGCTTTGCGGTGGTGTCCTACATTGTGGGTATTATCGGCTTATCGTCTTTTTATTATTTTGCCCCCGAAAGTCAAACAGGCCAAATAAGCTGGATGGCCATTGCCTTAATCTTTGCCGGTATTGGTCGCGGTATTCTGAATTACATTCCTTGGAACACCTATAATTACATGGCCGATGTGGATCAAATCGTCACCGGTCAGCGCCGCGAAGGCAGTTTTGCAGGTGTCATGACCTTTGTTCGCAAAGCGACACAAGCCAGCGCCGTATTTGCCGTGGGGGCCGCACTTGAGTTAGGTGGCCTCATCAAGGGGGAAAAAGTTCAAAGTGCCGATGTCATGCAATCTATCGTGATGATTATGACCATCGGTCCGATAATTGTATTGATACTGGGTTATTGGGTATCCACTAAATTCCATCTTAACACCGACACTCACACCATTTTAATGGACGAAATTGCCCGTTTTGAAGCTGGCGTGCGTGAACCTTCATCTGCCGCCAATCAAGCCATTATTGAAGATTTAACTGGTTGGAAGTACGAGCAACTGTGGGGCAATAACGCCATTTCAGGTGATAGTGAGTTAACTAGAAAAGATTCAACGTTAGCAGGTAAAGTATAATGAAGCACAAGCATTGGCTGCTACCTGCAAGTTTGTTACTCAGCCTATTTTTAGGCGCCTGTGCGGCACAACCAGACAGCGCAAAAACCGGTGTTACAACTATCCCTAAAAGTTGGATAGATGCTGATACGGGGCATAAAATTGTGCGTTTGTCTGACGAGCCTGGTTCGCGCTCTTTGTATTTTCATCAAAATGCCTACGCTGCTAGCGGAGATAAATTGCTTATCTCGGTGGATAATCCAAAAGGCGTTGCGGTAGTCGATTTAACGAGTCTTAAAGTAACGCGATTATATCAAGATCCGAATATCGGTATTTTGTTTATGGGGCCCAAAGGCCGAGAGGTTTATTTAACCCATATCCCGCCACAAGACGGCCAAGTGGTGCATCCGCAAAACGAACTGCAAAGCCCCACGAAAATTTTAGCTGTGAATATAGATACCGGAGCAGTACGCGAAGTCGCGACCATTGCCAGAGGCAAAATCCATTCTATTAATAGCGATGAAACCCTGCTGATAGGGGCCTTTGCTGAAGAAGAACATAACTTAGAAACTGGCCCTCGTGATAGCCGCTTTGAAGCCCGATATGAAGCGGTGGATGCCAACGGGCAGCCATTAAGTTTTGCGGACGCCAAAGAAGTGCGCATGGATGAACGCTTAGAAAAACGCATCCCCATGCAAATGTTTACGATTGATATCAAAACGGGTGAACAGCGCACCATCATGCATTCCACCGATTGGCTAAACCATATTCAATTTTCGCCGGTGGACCCTGAGCTAGTGATGTATTCTCATGAAGGTCCTTGGCATAAAGTGGATCGCATTTGGTTAACGGATATTCATGGCCTTACACCACAAAGCATTCATACCCGTATGATGAATATGGAAATCGCTGGGCACGAATTTTGGAGTTTTGATGGCAGTAAAATTTACTACGACTTACAAACACCTCGTGGCCAAGATTTTTGGTTAGCCAGTTACGATATACAAACGGGCGAGCGGGTTTGGCGGCACATGGAGAGGGATGAGTGGTCGGTGCATTTTAATGTGTCTCGTGACGGCAGTATGTTCGCCGGTGACGGCGGTGACAGTGAAATGGTGGCCAAAGCGAAAGACGGCAAATGGATCTATTTGTTTGATTCACAGGCCGTGAATGACGTCGCTGGGATCAGCGCTCGCAATGCCAAAGACTTGATAAAACCCGCTACGCTCAAAGCCACTAAATTAGTTAACATGCAGCACCATGACTACCGATTAGAACCTAATATTACCTTTACCCCTGATGGTAAATGGCTGGTCTTTCGCTCAAATATGCACGGCCCCGTGCATGTGTATGCGGTAGAAATTAGCAAACACTAAGTGAGAGGCGTGGTCTATTGAAGACGAAAATATGCCTTAAACCAGTGCTAAATTTTGTGACTTAACGGGTTTGTTTGTTATTTGTAGTAGCAAACAAACCATGATTAAGCCGATACCAAACCAACCAATGGCGCTAAAGCGCTCTCCTACAATTAATACTGCCATAAGAGTGGCTACCGCCGGCTCTAATAAAGTGATGAGGGTTGCCTGGCTGGCTTCAATGTAGTTCAGCCCATAACCAAACAATATGTATCCTAAAAACATCGGCACAATCGCCATATAAAAAACAACCAATGTATTACCTGTTGATGTGAAGAGGTTGTCACCGGTTAACAGCAATGAAGGTAACAAAACGCAAGCTGCCAAGCCAAACATGCTCGACATAGCCGACTTTGAATTAATACCACCCTCTATCATGCATTTAGCCGCCCAAGAATAGAGGGCATAGCTTAATCCAGCTACGAGGCCAAGTAACATTCCCAGATAATGACCCAGTAAGGGGGTATCGAGCTCTGTGTTGCGTATTTTGCCCAAAGCCAATAGCACTATCCCTAGCACGCCAATGGCAAAACTCACAAGCCATCGTTTAGACATGGTTTTTTTGCTAATAAGGCACTCTAAGAGCACGGTGAAAAAGGGAGCACTGGCGATAGATAACACCGTACCGATAGCTACTCCAGAAAGACGCATTGAACTGTAGAACGCTAGAGGATAAATCGCTACCGATAAGCCGCCGACCAGCAATAATTTATACTGAGCCATTAACTTTGCACTGTCTAACATTAAGGTTCGAAAAGCGCTTAGCACCAACAACAATCCGCCAATTCCCATGGCAAATGCTCCCGTCGCCAATGGGCTGACATTGGGTGTAAAGCTCGCTGCGGTACCTGTTGTGCCCCATAAAAAACTGGCGATGACGATGGCGAGGCTGCCACGAAAAACGTGGTTTTGATGATGCATTTTCTGCCTTAATCTTTGAAATGAATACTGAGTGAAGTGTAGCGTGTTTAAAAAGGTAATAATGTGCAGAAAAGACGCTTTTGTTGGCTGTTTAGCCGTTTGTTTTATTGTAAAAATGCTCTAGGCGATAAACCAAAGTAACTTGAAAAACGTCTGCTGAAGGCGGAAACATCATGATAACCCACTTGCTCTGCAATAATTTGGATAGGGTAATCGGTATTGATTAACAGGGCTTTGGCTTTTTCTAGTCGCTGTTGCGTGATGTACTTAGACACACTGAGGCCTAATTGCTCGGTAAAGCATTTTTTAAATTGGGTTTGGCTTAAGCAGGCAATCGTTGCCAGAAGTTTAATGGGCAAGTTTTCAGCGAGATTGTCCAGAATATGAGCCACCACAGCGCGGATACGATGGTCGAGTTGCTTAGTTTGAGCCTGCTCTGCTAATAGTAAAAAAAAGGTCTGAAACATGGCGTGTTCTAATGTTGAGTTGGCTTGATTTTCGAGCTGTTTCTCAATAAAACTAAGATATGCGTTTAAGGGGGGCGTAATTGAAAACACCACACTATCTGAGTGTAATAAATTTTCAGGCAAAATCGCCATGTCAGCCACCACAAATCTAGCCTCCTGGTTGGCCGTAAAATGATGGTATTGAGTCTGCTTGATTACCACGCATTCCCCAGGCGCAACTTTGCCAGAGTAGGCTTCAAGTTCGATATTGATGACGCCACGAAGTGGCAATACTAATTGGTGATAATCATGTTTATGCCCCTTACGCATGCGGCTGTATGAGCGGATAGAAAGCGAATTTTGCATGAAGTAATTGTGAAGTCGTTGGCCTTAAAAAAGACTATAACATTGTCAGGGGGGATAGGTCGCGTTGGCAAACGGAGTTGAGGTTAGTTAAATTTGCGGATATTTACTGATTGGTTAAGGTCAAAATTTTCGATTGAAAAAAGTATGGCCCTTTACGCTGCATTGCCTGAACGCATCATCCCCAAGCAAAAGTTTATTGATCAGCCCAATTTCGTTTAGCCTTTTTACCTTTTAAGGCTTGGCGTATTTCTTTGCCAAATTTTCTGCCGTGTTCATGTTGTTCATGTTTAGTTTGTCTAGCGCGTAAGGCTTCACGGTGCAATTTTTGGTAATTTTGCCAGCGACGTAATTCTAAAGTACCAGCCTCTAAAGCGGCTTGAATGGCGCAGCCCTGGTCATCCTCATGACGGCAATTATTGAATTTACACTGTTTTTGCAAGGCTTCGATGTCATCGAATACTTCGGCCACGCCGCTTAAATCATCGTTTAAACGCAGCTCACGCATACCTGGGGTATCTAATACCCAGCCACCGTTTGGCATGGCAAACAAACTGCGGCCGGTAGTGGTATGGCGACCTTTGGCATCGTCTTCACGAATACCTGCAGTATCCTGTATTTGCTGACCTAATAAGGCATTGGTTAAGGTTGATTTACCGACCCCGGAGGAGCCTAAAAAGGCGATAGTCTGACCAACGCCAGTCCAATAGCTGAAAGCCTGTCCAATGTCATCAGTCAGGGCATTGACCTTAATAACCGGCACATCATGATGAATGGCCTGAGCTTGCTCTGCATAGCTATCGGCATCCGCACACAGATCGGTTTTGGTTAGTACGATCACGGCGGGTATATGCGCTGCTAATACCAAAGTTAAATAGCGTTCGATGCGCGAAACATTAAAATCCTGATTACACGACGATACGATAAATAAGGTATCAATATTGACGGCAATTAACTGCGACTTTGCCTCACTGCCTGCGGCGGTGCGCTGCAATACGTTAAGGCGTTCAAACAATTTGAGGGCTTTATTGCTATGGTTTTCCAGCCATAGCCAGTCACCAGTAGTAGGACGTTCGATAGGGTCAGCACTGGCGAGTATTCCAGTGATAGGCAGACTGAGTTCGTTGTCTAGGGTTTTAAGCTCAATGCGATCACGAAATACTGCGCTAACCCGCGCGGCATAACCACATTCTAGTTCTTCCAAACTCAGTTGCTGTTGCAGCATTGGCCGCCAGCCTAATTCCTTTAAGGTCATGCTTTTGTACCCAGAGATATGACAAAACGCTGAAGGCAAAACTTTAAGACATCAGGCTCTGCGGCGCAAGTGCGCCGCAGCATAGTGACTGAAACGAGTTTTAATACAGCAAACTGTAAACTTTGCGACGATATTTCGATTTTAGTGGGTCACCGTCGGGCAGGGCGTTAATCATGTCTAAGGTGAGTTTTTTTGCATCGCCAAAATTTAAGTCTTTCATCAGTACCGCTAATGCCAGATCTAAGGCTTCTTCTATTTGATTGGCCTGATGCAATTGAACCGCTAGCCTGACTTTTAGATCGAGATTATCAGGGTCGTTGGCTAGCTCTTGTTGTAAGGCGATGATCTCTGGCGACTCTGCTGCTTGTTCGGCTAATTCTATTTTGCCTTGAATACTTTTATACAAGGCATCTTGGTCGACTAAACCAATAGTGGCGAGCATCGCTTTAGCTTGATTGACTTGGCCTAACTCTATCTGGCAATCGGCTAATAATAATTTGATATCAGCACGACTACTGTCAAGGTCATAGGCTTGTTTAGCTAAGGTATAGGCTTGTTGATAGTTACCTGCGCTTATTAATTCTTGTGCTTGAGCAACTAAACCGTCTTCTGCTTTAGGTAAATGTTTGTTCAACAGCTCAATGATTTGTGCCTCACCTTGAGGCCCTGCAAAACCATCTACGGGTTGACCTTCTTTTACCAAAATCACGGTGGGCAAACCACGTACACCAAACTGTTGGACAATTTCAGGTTGGGCTTGGCAATCAACGCGAGCATGAATAAGGGTGTCTGGGTATTTTCTAGCCACGCTGGCCAATACCGGAGCAATTTCATCACTTGGCGCATAGCCTTGTGCCCAAAATTCGATCATCACGAGTTTTTCTTGCGAGTCTTGTAAAATGACTTGCTCAAAGTTTTCTAAGGAGATATCTACGCTAGTATTCATTTATGTTCTCAACAAAAATCTGTTTTGCTTGTGTTGGGGCAAGTTTATCAAAAACAAGCGGGTTCATCTGCATATGAAAGACTTTAACTGCGCATTAGTGTAAGACAAGATGCCTTATCAACAAAACAAATTGGTAATGTTATCAATTTGTTGCTAGTTTATGGCACCTTTAAAATTACAGCAGCGTTTTCATGGAACTGCACGTTTTAAAATTTGCCAAAATATCAATTCTGCGAGCCGATATCGCAGAAGTGATTATTAATGATGATGTCGTAATGACCTTGGCAATGGTAAACGAATATCATGGCTTCTTGCAAAAGCACCTCAGAGCGCCGTTTTCCTTATTGGTGAACAAAATTAATGAATATGGCTACGAATTTCAGGCGCAGTTAGCCATCGGTAATATTCCTGAAATACATGCAATGGCTGTGGTGAGTTATACCCGTAAGTCAAATTTAACAACACATTTGTTAGCCCACACCACCCCGCGAACAAAAGCATGGAATATCGATTTTTTTAGTCAACGAGACATGGCGTTAGAATGGCTAGAAACTCAGCAAGATGCTTTAAAACAACACGGAAAAAGACCAGTTTCTAATGCGATAACGGCGTCTTTGATATGAGCCAAAAATACCCCAGTTTTGCAGCCTTTTATCCCTATTATTTATCCGAACACCAAAACCCGACGTGTCGGCGTTTACATTTTGTGGGTTCATCATTGATTATTATGCTTTGTCTCGCGGTCTTGGTGACGCAGAATTGGCTCTGGTTGGTGGCCTTACCCTTTTTGGGTTACGGATTTGCCTGGATTGGACACTTCTTTTTTGAACACAATAAACCGGCTACTTTCACCTACCCGTTTTACAGCTTTTTAGGCGATTGGGTGATGTTTAAAGATATTCTGATTGGCCGCATTCGCTTTTAATTCCTTATTTTTCACCACTGCTTTTCCTTTTATTAACTAATCATGATCATTCAAGGTCGCTAAAAAGCCTTTTCTGTTATTGTCAACCGTCTTTGTTTAAAAAAAGTACAAATTTGTTGTTGATCTAGCCTTTCCAAGAGGTTCAAAAACTCGTAAACTTGCGCCCCTTTTTGAGCAATGGACGTTTTTTGCACGATTTTGGTCTTAGATAATGATGCAGATTGGTCCTTATGTATTAGATAATAATTTGATTTTAGCGCCGATGGCTGGCGTGACAGATCGACCCTTCAGACAACTTTGTACGCGTCTTGGCGCAGGTTTAGTTGTTTCTGAAATGTTGTCTTCTAATCCTCAAGTGTGGGAACGAGATAAGTCCAAGCATCGCATGGACCACCGTGGTGAAACGGGGATAAGGGCGGTGCAAATTGCTGGGGCTGATCCTGAGTTGATGGCGCAAGCCGCACAGTTAAACGTCAGTAATGGCGCACAAATTGTGGATATCAATATGGGATGTCCGGCAAAAAAGGTGAACAAAAAGTTAGCGGGTTCTGCCTTATTACAAAATCCTGCCTTGGTTGAACAAATTATCAAGGCGGTTGTTAATGCGGTAGATGTGCCGGTTACCTTAAAAATACGCACAGGTTGGGATACAGAAAACCGTAATGGAATCGCAATTGCCAAAATTGCCCAGGACAACGGTATTCAATCTTTGGCGGTGCATGGTCGCACCCGAGCTTGTATGTACAAAGGCGATGCCGAATACGACACCATTAAGGCCATCAAACAGGCTGTGTCGATACCGGTGGTCGCAAACGGGGATATTACAGATGCCTTTAAAGCTAAGCACGTACTGGAATATACCCAAGCAGATGCGTTAATGATCGGTCGCGGTGCTCAAGGTAATCCTTGGATATTTCGCGAGATCTTACACTATTTGCAAACTGGCCAAATGTTAGCTGCTCCCAGTATTGGTGAGGTGAGTAGCATATTGCTAGAGCATGTTGCCAATGTTCACGAATTTTATGGTGAGTATTTGGGAGCGAGAATTGCTCGCAAGCACGTTGGTTGGTATTTAGCTGAGCATGACAAAGAACGAAAGTTTCGTGCCCAGTTCAACATAATTGAAGATGCTTCACAGCAACTTGATGCGTTAAACCAGTATTTTGAAACCTTTAATGTGGAATCAACTTACTTCGACAGATTGGCAGATGAAACGGTATTAAACCAGAATTCGCCTGCCGCTTAATGATGACTAACTAAAGAGCACGATGTATATGTTCGAACAAAATGTAACTTCTCCGTTTACCACTACGGTAACCACGCCTTCACAAACTCAGGCGCAAAAGCCGCTACGTGATTCTGTTAAACAAGCGGTAAATAAATATCTAAAGCAATTAGATAATAACAACATCGAAAACTTATATGAGTTAGTTTTGGCTGAAGTTGAAGCGCCATTATTAGAAGAGATCATGACCTTCACTCGCGGCAATCAAACACGCGCCTCAACCATGTTGGGTATCAACCGCGGTACATTGCGTAAGTTGTTAAAGCAATACGGCATGAACTAAGCCGAGTATTTTGTAAAGGAGCACCATAGGGTGCTCTTTTTGTTTGTACCCCCAGAGAATAGCCCTGCAAATTGGCGAAAAATGTTAGACTAAATTTAGCAAAATATTACCTTTGATAGTGGATTAAGTATGCAAAACACAACGACCGCAAACCCTATTCGTCGCGCTTTGTTAAGCGTATCTGATAAAACCGGCATTCTTGAATTTGCCCAGTTTCTTGCAGCACAAGGTGTTGAACTCATTTCAACCGGCGGTACGGCTAAACTACTCAGTAGCCATGGCCTGACAGTAATTGAAGCCTCTGACTATACCGGACATCCAGAGATAATGGATGGGCGTGTTAAAACCTTACATCCTAAAATTCACGGTGGTATTTTGGCGCGTCGCGGTCAAGACGATGCGGTAATGGCACAAAACAATATCCAAGCAATTGATTTAGTCGTAGTGAATTTGTATCCCTTTGCTGCAACTGTCGCTAACGATGATTGCACGCTAGAAGACGCGATTGAAAACATCGACATCGGTGGGCCAACGATGGTGCGCGCTGCAGCGAAAAATCACAATGCGGTAACGATTGTGGTCAACCCTGCTAATTACGCCCGAGTGATGGCAGAAATGTCCAGTGCGCAAAATAGTGTAAGTCATGCTACCCGTTTTGATTTGGCCATTGCTGCTTTTGAACATACTGCTGAATACGATGGCATGATTGCTAACTATTTTGGCGCCATGATTGACTCAAGCGAATGTGAAGACGATTGTGACCACCATCACAGTGAGTTTCCGCGTACCTTCAACATTCAGTTAAGTAAAAAGCAAGACTTACGTTACGGTGAAAACAGCCATCAAAATGCTGCATTTTATGTTGAAAATACTGTTCAAGAAGCCTCTGTTGCCACTGCTACTCAATTGCAAGGCAAAGAATTATCGTTCAACAACATCGCTGATACAGATGCGGCCCTTGAATGTGTGAAAGAATTTGCTGAACCTGCCTGTGTTATTGTTAAACATGCTAATCCTTGTGGCGTGGCCTTAGGTGACACCATTCTTGATGCTTATAACCGTGCGTATCAAACGGATCCTACTTCTGCCTTCGGTGGCATTATTGCCTTTAACCGTGAGCTAGATGCCGCAACAGCGCAGGCTATCGTCGATCGCCAATTTGTTGAAGTGATTATTGCTCCTACCGTTAGTGACGATGCGATAGCCGTTGTGGCTGCCAAGAAAAACGTGCGTTTACTTGCCTGTGGTGATTGGCAAGGTCAGCTCACAGATGGTTACGATTTCAAACGTGTTAACGGTGGTTTGTTGGTGCAAGAGCGCGACTTCGCTATGGTGGAGTTAGAAGACTTGCAAGTGGTCACTAAAGTTAAACCTACAGAGGCCCAGTTAAACGATCTTATGTTTACTTGGAAAGTGGCTAAGTACGTCAAATCTAATGCCATTGTCTACTGTAAAGACGGTATGACTATCGGTGTAGGTGCGGGTCAAATGAGCCGAGTATATTCAGCTAAAATTGCTGGTATTAAAGCCGCTGATGAAGGCCTGGTAGTGCCGGGTTCTGTAATGGCTTCTGATGCGTTTTTCCCTTTCCGCGACGGTATCGATGCTGCTGCTGCTGCCGGCATTTCAGCCATTATCCAGCCTGGCGGCTCAATGCGTGACCAAGAAGTGATTGATGCAGCAGATGAGCACGGGATTGCCATGGTCTTTACTGGCATGCGTCACTTCAAACATTAGAGTTAAGGTGTATTTACCAATAAACGGGGTCAATTGACTCCGTTTATGGTTACGTCTCGCTTAGATAGCCGTTACAATCTTAAGTGAACTTTAACAAATAAAATGGGTGAAATATGTTGATGCATACATTAGTACGTTCTATACAAAAATCCGTAAAAGTCCTTGTTTGTACCTCTCTTCTTAGTTCCTCGTATGTTTTTGCTGATGCCTTGCAAGATGCAGTAGGCTCAGAGGCGCGCTCTTCTGCTGAGCGTTTACGTGACGAATACCGTCATCCACAGCAAACTTTGCGATTTTTCGATATTCAAGCAAATATGGCGGTAGCGGAAATATCACCTGGCGGCGGCTGGTATAGCAATATACTCGCACCCTTATTAAAAGATGATGGCACTTATTATGCGGCGCATTTTTATGTAGAAGAAGGTGGCCCGGCATATTACAAAAAGTCATTGGATGCATTTAACGCCAAAGTCGCTGCGGATGAGAGTTTTAGTAACGTTAAAGTCACTGCTTTTCATCCCACTAAAGCCTTAGATTTTGCGCCAGCTGGTAGCCTTGACCGTGTTTTGACCTTTAGAAACGTGCATAACTGGTATATGGGGGATGATCAAGCTGGCATCGATAATGCGTTTTCAAGTTTTTTTAAGGCTCTCAAGCCTGGCGGTATTTTAGGCGTGGTTGAGCATGCTTTACCTGAAAAGTTTGATGACGAATTTCAAAAAAAATCAGGTTACATGAAGCAGTCTACGGTTGTTGCAGCAGCTGAAAAAGCCGGCTTTACCTTGATGGCAACAAGCGATATCAACGCAAATCCCTTAGACAGTGCCGATCACGAGAAAGGCGTATGGACGCTTCCCCCTAGCTTACGCTTAGGTGATGTTGACCGAGCCAAATATCTTGCCATTGGCGAGAGTAACCGTATGACCTTAAAATTTATTAAACCTACTACCAAGTAAGAACCACAACACATGAATGTATTAATCATCGGCGGCGGTGGTCGCGAACATGCTCTGGGCTGGAAAGTGGCACAGTCAAACAAAGTTAAGCAAGTGTTTATTGCCCCCGGTAATGCCGGTACGGCTTTAGAAGCTAATCTCTCTAACGTGGATATCGCTGTTGAAGATATTCAAGGCTTAGTGGACTTTGCTAAAACAAACAACATTGAATTGACGATTGTTGGCCCAGAAGTACCACTGGTACTTGGTGTGGTTGATGCATTTCAAGCCGCTGGTTTAGCGATTTTTGGTCCAACTCAAGCGGCTGCGCAGCTTGAAGGTTCAAAAGCGTTTACTAAAGACTTTTTAGCTCGACACGCTATTCCCACAGGTAGCTACCAAAATTTCACTGAAATAGAGCCTGCCTTGGCCTATGTCAAAAAAATGGGTGCGCCGATTGTAATTAAAGCCGACGGCTTAGCTGCAGGTAAGGGCGTTATTGTTGCAATGACCTTAGCAGAAGCAGAAGAGGCTATTCGCGATATGCTAGCTGGTAATGCCTTCGGTGAAGCTGGCAGTCGCGTGGTAGTTGAAGAGTTTTTAGATGGTGAAGAAGCCAGTTTTATCGTCATGGTTGATGGTAAAAATGTATTAGCCTTTGCGACCAGTCAAGACCATAAACGGGTTGGCAATGGCGATACAGGTCCTAACACTGGCGGCATGGGCGCTTATTCACCGGCTCCCGTCGTTACGCCAGCCATTCATCAACGTGTGATGGATGAAGTGATTTATCCCACGGTCAATGGTATGGCGGCAGAAGGTAATACCTACGTAGGCTTTTTATACGCTGGACTAATGATTATGGCTGACGGTACGCCTAAGGTCATTGAGTACAATTGCCGCTTTGGTGACCCTGAAACCCAGCCCATTATGCTGCGTTTACAGTCTGATTTAGTCACATTAGTCGAACACGCGTTGGCAGGAACCTTAGATACTGTTAGCGCTGAATTTGACTCACGCGCTGCGGTCGGTGTGGTACTTGCCGCTGGTGGTTATCCGGGTAATTACGCTAAAGGTGATGTCATTAAGGGCTTAAGTTTAGGTAACAGTGACGCGAAAGTATTTCACGCTGGAACGAAAGATATTGATGGTCAGGTTACCACTAATGGGGGGCGTGTATTGTGTGCCACGGCTCTTGGGAATACGGTAACTGACGCCCAGCTCAATGCCTACAAACTGGTTAACGATATCAGCTGGAATGGCATGTTTTATCGTGATGACATTGCTTATCGTGCTATTGCTCGTGAGCAACAGTAGAGCTTAAGCATACAGACAATAAAAAGGCGCTTCGGCGCTTTTTTTGTTTGCTGTTTGGCTAACAAAGTCTGAAAACAGTAAGGGCCGATTACCGTTACTGCGTATTATCCTCTGCAGAACACAGGACTTAACTCTTATAGTACCTGAGGTATTCAGACTTGTTCTACTCGGTTGCGGCCCTGTTCTTTTGCCATATACAAGGCCTTATCTGCCCGTTTCAAACAGTCAGCAAAATTCTCATTTTCTAGACTCTGTGCTACGCCAATAGAAGCCGTTATGGGGTACTTAAGTTGCTCAGATAGGTCATTTGACAATTTTATACGGATTTTTTCTGCGAGTATCTTGGCACCGTTTTTATCCGTATTGGGCAGGATTAATACAAACTCTTCACCGCCCCACCGTGCAATTAAATCGTGTCTACGAATTAATGTTTGCATGATAGCGCTGCCCTTTGCCAAAGCAGTATCCCCTGCATCATGACCTAAGGTATCGTTAAGGCGTTTAAAATGGTCGAAGTCAATTAACAGCACGCAAAAATGCGCTGAAGTCTGACGTTGTTCAGAGACGATATGGTGTATAGAATCCATCAATCCACGACGATTTAGCAGCATAGTCAAGGGGTCATGATTTGCTTGTACCGATAAGGTCTTCATGGCCTGACTGTCTTTTATGAACCTGACATACGTCAGATAGTTTTGGCATAGCGCGAATGACAATAAACCTAAGCTGGCCATCGAGCCCGTGTCAATTATCCTCAGGCTATATAAAATATCGTTAATAGAAAGCGCAAATAGTAACAAAGAGCCAAGGGCAATTAAGCGTGCACCTATACGACGCCGGTACGCAGCTAACATGATTGAATACAATCCATACACCAACACCACCAAAGCAAAACCTTGAAAATAGACTAAGTACTGGGTGAATACGGCTGTTGAGCTAAACAGCACATGCAGACTAAAGGCTGCACTGATTGAGCAAATAATAAGGAAAGGCCAGAAACGAAATTCCTTAGGATAAGAAATGTGAAAATAACTGGTGAATAAGGGAATGGAGAGATAAAACGAGAGAAAATTGATCCGCACGATAGTGCTAAATCCTAATGAAACTGCATCAGTAAAATAAATCAAATGACTGGTTTCAATTTCGCGAACACCCAAACAAATACAACTTAAAGCCAGTAAAAAAGGCAATAAATCTGAAGGTCTCAAGGCAAAATGAAATAAACTCAGAACGGCAATCGTAAAAAAAATGGCTGCAATAGTGACGCTGCGCAGAAGTTTTATTAACTCAGTTTGAAATTGTTTGTCCGCCGAGCCAAGGGTAATAGGGGACCATTGACCTCCCCAAGCAAGGTCATAATTTGAAATCTGTAAAATCAAGTCGAGTTGTTCACCAGGGTTGTCAATAACCACAATTTTAGGTGAGTAATCGGGTATTGCCTTGGACTTGTCAGTACTTATTTGGCCCACTTCGTCGACTAATTGCTGATTTATGTATAAACGATAAGCGCTACCCATTACCGGTAATGATAGGGCTAATGCTTCATTTGTCGTTTTGATATTGACCCGTAGACGATAAGTGGCAAAGCCCTCAGAGGGAAGAGGCTCTGATAGGTATTCTTGTCTTTCCCACGACAGAGGGGTTTGTATAAAGTCATGTGTTGCGGGTATTTCAGTGGCAACGTTTTCTGATTCAACAAATTGCTGCCAATAGAATTGCCATTTTCCTTTTAGTGGTACAGGCTCACTTTCGGTTAAATCTAGGGCGCTGAGGTCTAATCTGCCCTCAGTCGCCATAATTTGCTCTTGAAAGAGATTGCTTTTAATTTCAACTACAACACTGAATAACAACGCAAACATACAGATCGCAAGCAAGCTCACTGAGATCAAGGGCAAGGTTTTGGCTTTGTTAGCCTTGGAAATTGGCCTTAGCGATTGCGTCTTATTATGCCTGTTAGAAATAAATAACTCCTTGTTATCAACGCTATACATGCAAGCGAAGATACTAATTTTGACACTTCACTGACTACCTTGGCAACTTCCTGCAAACGAAAATCTGTGTTTTATTTAGGGCCTGTTGATCTTTTCTGTTCATTTTGCAGCACTCTGGGTGCCATTTAGGCGAGGCGCATGTTTGCAGGTCGAGTGGGCCTAAATCAAAATGTCCAAGGCTGCAAACTTGGCACCTAGGCGCCTAACATCCGTTAGGGACCAAAATTCGTTCATCAAAGATAATTAGGCCTGAGTCTATCTCAGTTAATTGTCAAAGACACAAGACCTTCAGTATTGTCGGTACTATTCTTCGTTATGCTCTGTCTTACGGTCAGAACCGGTCCACACTTTACTTAATAAATGCATGGCAGTGGCGACACGATTAATGGGTTTAATTAGGTCGCTGGTGTCCGATTGCTGCATATCCAGTTTAATCGCTTCTAAACTGGCGGATATCTGGCCTAACTCTCGCACTGCTTGTAGGGTAGGATCGCCTTCGATACTCAACTGCTTTTTACCGCTAAATGCGCTACATATATGTTGCCAGCGCTGTTGTTGTGCTTCGGTCATTACCCCACGTAACATCGCTAACTTAAGCACGTTTTCTTCGGCACCAGAGGTGAGGGTTTGTGCCTCGCCGGTATAGTGATCGCCAATTAATTGCATGAGTTCAGCGTGGTTCATTACCGCAGAAACTTTTTCTGCCATTTTGTTCATGTTGCGATAACTGCCTTGCAATTTAAAAGGCGGTTCTTGGCGATAGTCTTCAGCGGTGGCCGCTGATTTGATGTACGCTAAATTAACTTTTAGGATGACATCTTGAATCACTACCAGATGTCTAATAACGCTGACAATTTCATTAATTTCCGCACCGCTATAAGCATGACTTAGCTCATTCGTTGCAACTTGTTGACCCTGTGCCATCGCAATAAATTTATACACATCCTGCATATCTCGCAGCGCCAGTGGTGCTAATACTGCGTTAGAGGTCAGCGCATTTTCAATGTAACTTAGGGCAAACTGTTCTTCTTTACCACCAAGAACGTCGCCCAAGTTATATATATCAGCACGGTTAGCTAGCATATCAGGCACTTTAAATACATCACCAGATTCAGTGTAAGGGTTGCCCGCCATCACTACGCAAAACTTTTTACCACGCATATCATAGGTTTTACTTTGGCCTTTCCACACACCTTCTATGCGCCTGGTGCCATCACATAGGGCGATAAATTTTTGTAAAAACTCAGGGTGAGTATGTTGAATATCATCAAGATACAACATGACATTACTGCCCATCTCTAAACCCAAGTTGAGCTTTTCTAATTCTTGTTTAGCAGTGGCGTTAGGTGCATTCGCAGGGTCAAGTGAGGTGACATCGTGACCAAGCGAAGGGCAGTTTATTTTCATAAACACTAAACCCAGGCGCGCTGCTACGTATTCCATTAAAGTGGTTTTGCCGTAACCAGGTGGAGAAATAAGTAAAAGTAAGCCCATTAAATCAGTGCGTTTACTGTCACCTAGTGCGCCCATTTGTTTGGCTAAGTTATCGCCGATAATGGGTAAATACACTTCATTAATTAGGCGGTTTCGCACAAAAGAACTGAGTGGTTTGGCATTAAAACTCTCTAATTGCAGTTCAAGTTTACTGCTTTGCATCACTTGTTGGCGCACCGTGTGGTAAAGCGTAAAGTTAGGCACATCAACTTGCTCATAGTGATGTAATCGTTGAATAAATTCATCAAGAGAAAAGCGTAGCTGGCCGTTTTTAATACGCTGGTGTTCACTGAGTAAACCCTCTACCTCAATATCAAGGTTAATCTTGCTGGCGCGGGTTTCTATGGTGTGTTGGCATATAATCAGTGCGGCTGTTTCGGCTAAATAGTGTCGCGTTTGTGGTTTGTCAGTGGTAGCTAACATTGCACTAAGCCAGGCCTGACATAAACTCCATTGTTCGTTGAGGCCTAACACCCTGTCTTGTTTACCATCAGCCTTTTCTATTTGTTGATTAAACTGACTGATGGCAGTGCTGAAATCTCGTGTATGACCAAGCTCTTCCAAGGCGGTATTAAACGCTTGGTTGAGGGTGTTGGCACTTGGGCTGGTGATAAAAGCAAACTTGGGTAAGGCCAGTTCTAAACTTAAATAATGTGCCGCTTGGGTGATTTCTCGAGCGGTGAATGGCAGCAAAAAACGTTGAATAAAGGCCCCTATATGGGTTTCAAGATTTAGCTGCAATTGCAAAAAGCCTTGCTGACTGTTAAAGGCGTTAGCTAATAGTTGTGCGCTAAAAGCATGGCTTTGCCAAATTTGTTGCTGGGCTTTATTGATGCCCGCATAAGCCCAGAACAGCATCGCAATCGCACGGGTTTGTGGGTCAAACCGCAATAAGTCTGCTTGCTCGTGCACATTGAGTAAAGCCTGTAGCACTTTAACGGTATCGCGATCGTGCACCCCTTTTTGATAGCCTTCTTGATAGCGAGACGTCATGTACGTGCGTACGAGTTTTTCAAGTTCACTGGCTTGATTAACCATGGCATACAGTTGAGTTATATTCAGTTGGTTACGCTGCTGCTGTGCATCTTGAATAATACTGTACGCTAGGTATTCAATGCGGCTAATGTTTTGGTTTTCCGAAATCAAGGCCTGTTGCCAATAAGGTTTGAGTTGGTTTAATTGAGCATGTTCGAGTGGCTCAAAAAAATCAGTGCCAATGAGATGGCGATACAAACCGTCATCTTTTGGTAGTAAGGTCAGCTCAAGGCCTTGGGTATTTACGCTGAATTTATGTTTACCCAGTTTGATGACTCTTCCGCCATCTTCAAAGATATCTTGTTTGTCTCGTTGCCCTCGGATGCCTGCTTCTTTTGCTGCTTTGAGCTGGGCTTCTAGATCATCCGCTTTGACCTGATCGTTCAGTTCACGTAGTTGTTTGACAAGTTCACTGAGCTTTAAAATCATCGGATCAGAGGCAAAATAGGTGTTGAGTTCATCAAGTTGATTAAAACTTAATGCCCGTTTTTTCACGCCATTGATAATGCGCTGGGCGGCGCCAAACACATTTTGTGCACGGCGCTGTTGTTCTTCAATCAAGCTCTGCTTGCGACTCGCGAAGGCGCTGTGTAGCTCTTCACGCTTATCCATGATGTCACTTAAAAACTGATCGTACTCACTGAATTTAGACTCTAATTCTTCTAACTGAACACTTAAGCGCGAAAGTTGTTCATCGGCTTTTTCAGGTGTATCAGCCATGGCGAGAGCGCTGCTGATACTCTGTGAAAATAAGCGAAACTGAGCGGCAAATTCGGCACTGGCTTCACCTGAGCCAAGTTGTTTTAAGCGCTGCTTACCTTGAGCTTTAACCTGGTTGAGCTTGGCGTAAATCTCAGAAATGTCATCTAAAATTTTGGTGCGCACAGTGGCATCGTCGACCTTTAAACCGTTGAGTATATCAGTCAGTAAATCCAGACCTTCTGATAGGGTGTCGAGCTGTTGATTAATGGGTTTCAAATCAACCACTAATTCAACTTGAGCAATGGTGTTTTCTAAGCTCGTGATATTGTCATGATAAGGTTGCAGTGCTTGGTCACTGGCTAAGAACGCGACGGTGGTATGACTGAGTTCTTCAAAGTGCTGGGTGATTTCTGTGTCTAGCTGTTCTAGCCGTTCTTTATTGATGTAGCGCTGCTCTTTAAGACTAATTAAATGACCGCGTTGTTGGCGTAACGTGGTTAAGCAGGCCACATATTGCTCTGGGGTATGCCAATCACTCACACGAATACTGTCGATAAGTTCTAGCTGTTTTCGTTCGGCTTGGCTTAGTGCATTATTAGCCTGCTGACGTATTTGCAGCACTTTTTCAAACTCATCAATCACCAGTTCCGCGGTTGTGGTGATGTCTTTTACTACCGCCCCTAACTCACTGAAATCTAATTCGTTTAACCAATAAAAACTATCAAATAAGGTGGCGCAGGTTTTAATTAAATCTTCATAGACTTGTCGGCTGGGGTTGGGGTTAACAATATTACGATGTACTGCGCTTAATTCAGCTATACCGCGCACTAACTCCTTGTTACCAATACGGCTATACAAGCTATCTGTGGTGGGTTGTTTGGCGGCAAATTCATTACTGAAATAGGGGGTTTGCCAAATTTGCATCGGATGCACACGGGTCGCTTCGTTTTCAGCTTGAAACACCACCATGCTGCCATTATCAAACACACTATAACCATGGGCATAAATGGGGTTTTGCAACTCTTTGCGAATAAAGTTGTAAGAATATAAACCGCTCAAACCCGATTCAGGTTCGTGAAAGATATAAAGTACGTCTTCACCATTAGGTGAGCGCACACTGCGCCTAAACTTAAGCCCAGCAATTTCATCAGGAAAGGACTTGGTTTCACCGTTTTGCAGATAATAACCACCAGGAAAAATAATACCGTGGTCTTCGGGTAAAGACACACAAGCCAAACCAATCGCATCGATACGCTTAACTTGATTGGTGCGGGTATTTAACACTAAATACCGATAGGTTTTTTCACGGTAGGGCAGGATCTTAAACAGGATCAGGCTGCCGACTTGCGCATAGTGAATATCGGCGTCGGCTAAGCTTTGCGTACGATCTTCGACAGGCTCGTTATAAACGCCTAAGCCATCTTCGGTGTTGTTTTCTACCTTAATGGTTAAGGTACCACCAATGGTTTCAACAAAAGCCATATCCAATACACTGATATGTGGATGCTGACCGCTTACATGTTGCTCACGGGCGGCTTTTTGCCATTCAAAATCGTGGGAAGGTGCCCGTTTTAGCGCCCTTTCGCCACGATTGTCGATATAGCTGGCACTACCGTCTTTATTCACACGCCATTGAAATACACGAGTATCATTAATTTTATGGCCAATTTGAAACACCGCGAACAAGGTTTGCTCTTGCACTTTAAGCTGCAACAACCGGGCTTCTTTATAATAAACGTAAAGCTCATTAAACTCTTTTTGGAAATTTGCATCTGCTAAGAACGTCCCAGCTATGTCACGGGGATTGAGCTCAAAGCCCTGATCGTTTTTGACCAGCCGATATAATCCAAACACATCGTTAATTTTCGTTTCTTTTTTTAAACCAATAAAGACGTTATAGCCAAACAGTATACTGTCGCCAACCGGCACGATGTCGCGGGCAATACAGTTGTTTTCAGTGCGTACGCGCACCCTGCCTTGTACTTCAAGCTTGGTTTGGCCAAATTCGGCGATACGTTGCTGATTGTGGTGATCGAGTTGCTGTTTAAGGCGAACAGCTTGCTCAGTTAAACGCCGACGAATAACGTCATAAGCGCCACCTTCTGCGACTGCTTGATCAACTTGTGTTTGCTCTGAAGCCATCGGTAGTTCCTTGTTAGAGCGCTAGTGCTTACCCACTACTTTTTAGGACTTAATGCACTACTGATAACATCGAGCAACTGGGGATTAGACTGACCTTCTTTTAATAATTTGGCCACCAAGGCCGTGATGGCGGTGTCTTTTACACTGCCACTGGCGCTACCAAAACCTGCGACAAGCTCTTTGGCATCTTCAACAAAACTGGCGTCGCCGTTTAAGTGATCTTTAAATGCCGTTTGCAAGGTTTGGCTCTTGTTCATGGTGCCATCAATCGCTTTACCTACCGAGATAGACTTTACAAAGCTGTCTAAGTAGCTGCTGTCACCGCTGACAATATCAATTTTTGCCGCCTTGAGGGCAGCAGAGAGCACAGACGCTTGTTCTTTGGCAATGTCCACATTGGTTCGAATAGACTCCATGATTTCAGCATGGCCATTATCCAATTGCATTCTGAATTCTTCATGCGCCCGTTGTTGTTCAGACATAGTGCCCATGGCAGCGAATTTAAGGGTCATGCCTTCAGCTTCTGCCGCGGCTTTTTTAGCGGTCACTTGCGCTTCGGCCACGCCAGTTTTCTCTACTGCATCGGCCATGGCTTCTTGCACACGTACTTGCGCCATGCCTTCTTGTTCTTTGGCCATCGCTTGTGCTTCCATCACTCGGGCAGCGGCAAGACCCGCGGCGGCTTCGAGCGCTTCTTTACCCTCTGCTTCTTTACGCTGACTCATGGCACGTTTTTCTGCAACGTCTAAGTCTGCTGCAGCATCAATGCCTTTTTGTTTAGCAATGTGGCTGGCCGATTTCTCAGCGGCCTCGGCGGCTTTGATATCTTTGACTAAGGCTTCTTCTGCTTCTGCCTCAGCAGCGATTACCTTGGCTTTACGATGACGCTCAGCATCAGAAACCATGCGCAATTCGTTAATTTCTTCTTCACGCTGCGCTACAGTTTTGTCGACTTCTATGCGCGAACGGATGACGTCAGCGATTTCACGTTTTTCGTGCTCAAGCAGTTTTTCATTGGCAATGCGTTGTAAAGAGGCCTCTTTTTCGCGATCGATTTGCTCTAACTCGCGGGCACGGATAACACGCTCTTCTTCAATTGCCACAGCACGTAAGCGATTGTTTTGAGCCACTTCCACTTCTCGTTGTTTGTTTTGTTCTTGTACTTCAATTTCTTGTGCCGCGGTTACGCGAGCTTGTTCTGATTTGAGTTTTTCTTCGTGTTGTACGCGTTCTGTTTCAGCGGTTTCACGAGCGATAACGGTTTCTATTTCACGGCGCTGTTTTGCTTCTGCATCTGCTTGTTGGCGCTCCAGTTCAAGTATTGCTTCACGGGTTTCAACGTCTTTGCGCTTGATTTTCATCTCTTCATCACGGCGAAATACGTTGGTTTGAATGTGTTGCTCGGCGGTTAATTCGGTAATTTTACGAATACCTTGCGAGTCTAAGATATTATTAGGGTCGAGTTTTTCGATAGGCGTTTGTTCTAAATAATCTATCGCCACGTCTTCTAGCACATAGCCGTTTAAGTCAGTGCCGATGTTATCGATAATCAAATCGCGGAATTTGTCGCGCTTGGCATACAAATCTTCAAAATCTAAGGATTTACCCACTGTTTTTAGTGCCTCGGAGAATTTGGCGCTGAATAAATCTTCCAAGGTGGCAATGTTTGATGCCCGTTCACAGCCAATAGCTTGGGCGACTTTTAGCACGTCATCGCGGTTTTTGTTTACCTTCACAAAAAAGCCGACTTTAATATCAGCACGAATATTATCGCGGCAAATCAAGCCCTCGGAGCCGCTGCGGTCAACTTCGATGGTTCGTAAGGATATATCCATGATTTCCATTTTATGGAAAACCGGCACCACGACTGAGCCAGTGAAAGTCACCTTGGGCTCATCACGCATGGTATTGACGATCATGGCGCGGCCTTGTTCAACTTTTTTATACAGCTTTGCCATCATTAATATGGCTGCCATGATGAATATAAAAATACCAACTGCGAGTGATATCCAAAATATTAGATCACTTGGCTCATTCATTAAGTCGCTCCTGATTTAGGGTTATAAAGGGGTTTATAAAGAACGTGATGACATAGCCATCAATTCAGATTCGGTGACAACAGAATAACTATCTTGTGCCACGAGATAGTCAATTAATACGATTTTACTGCCTTTGCTTATGGTATTCGGGGTGGTGGCTCTGACACTTAAAATCATGCCGTCAGGAGTAACAGCCTGCCCAAAGGTTTCGTTCACTGTTAGGGTTGTTAAGGTACAAATTGTGCCAATCAGCTCACTTTTTGCCACGCCTTCATGGGTAGCAAAAAAACGTCGCAGAGGTTTAATACACAAAGCAGACAGTGGCAGTGCAATGACAATAGCAAAGGTGGCCACAATCGCACCTTGTGCGGTAGCCGTTAGTGCGCCATCAAATAAAGGTGCAGCATATTTGCGAGCTAAATAAGTAAATGAAAACGCATAGATATCAATCAGTGTCAGTGAAACTGTTAACGGAACACCATCTAAGCCAAGTTTTTCGAGCCACGACACGCTATTGGTTTCACTTCCAGCATCGCTACTGGTGTCAGCATCAAAATCAAGAATATCTAAGTCGAGCAGCCCAGCAAATGCCATGAGCCATAATAAGGTGAGCACTATCAAGGGGACGGTGAAAATGACGGTGGGAAAACTGAATATATCGTTTAAAAAAGCATCCATTTATACTACTCCATTACCGCTTAGACTTATTCAGGCGTGACGAAAATTACTCACTCACTGGCGATTTGTCAATCATTCTGTCTTACAGTAAGACCACTTCGAGGTGAATTATTTATAATAATTTTCTTATCTGAATAGGGGGATTACTCATCGCTAGCTTAATTTTATCTGATAAAGCGTGTTAGGGTCTTGACCCCTTGCCTTTGCTTGCTTATAACTGTTGTCCGTTTCACGACTAAGAATATTCAATGTCAGTAAAACATCCAATAATTGCGATAACCGGCTCATCTGGAGCTGGCACTACCTCTACCACGAATGCGATTCGCCATATTTTCCGAAATCTGTCGGTTAATGCCGCTATGGTTGCGGGTGACAGTTTTCATCGATTCACTCGACCTGAAATGGAAGTGGAAATTCGCAAAGCCCAAGAACAAGGCCGCCACATCAGTTATTTTGGGCCTCGTGCTAATGATTTTGAAATGTTAGAAAGCTTGTTTAAAGAATACGGTGAAACAGGCCGCGGTAAACACCGTCAATATCTGCATACGTTTGATGAGGCTGTACCCTTTAATCAAATGCCTGGCACGTTTACGCCTTGGCAAGATTTACCCGAAAACACTGACTTATTGTTTTATGAAGGTTTACATGGCGGCGTAGCCAACGATGATGTGAATGTGGCTAAACACGTAGATTTATTAGTGGGTACAGTGCCCATAGTCAACCTTGAGTGGATCCAAAAAATCGTACGTGATACCACCGAACGAGGCCATTCTCGTGAAGCGGTGATGAGCAGCATTGTGCGCAGCTTAGATGACTATTTTAAATTTATTACCCCGCAGTTTTCGCTAACACATGTCAATTTTCAGCGGGTGCCTACGGTTGATACCTCGAATCCGTTTAGCGCGCGTGAAATCCCCAGCCAAGACGAAAGTTTTGTTGTGGTGCGTTTTCGCCGCGAAATGAAAAACGTCGATTATCCTTATTTGCTCAAGATGATAGATGGATCATTTATGTCGCGTATCAATACCTTAGTAGTGCCGGGCGGCAAAATGACCTTAGCCATGGAGTTAATTATCTCACCTTTACTTGAAGAAATTCTCGATAAAAAACGTCGTGCTGGTTTTCAGATGGATTGGGTTACTGAAAAATAAGTTATCGCATTAAGTAAATAAGGAATTTGTATGGCGATATCAGCCGACTATCGTTGGGGCATCATTGGTTGTGGTGACGTCTGTGAAGTTAAAAGTGCGCCTGCCTATCAGCAAGTTGCAGGATTTGAGCTAGTGGCAGTGATGTCACGTACCCTAGCCAAAGCGCAAGATTTTGCCAAACGCCACGGCGTGGCCAAATATTATGATGATGCTGAGGCCTTAATCAACGACCCTGATATTAACGCCATCTATATCGCTACTCCACCTGATAGTCACTACGAATACGCCTTACAAGTTGCTAAAGCGGGCAAGGTTTGTTGCGTAGAAAAACCCATGGCCTTAGATTTCAATCAGTGTTTGGGCATGCAGCAAGCTTTTGAACGGCAAAACTTACCCTTGTTTGTGGCTTATTATCGTCGCTCTTTACCGGCATTTACCCAAATAAAACAATGGTTAGACGATAAAGAAATTGGCCAGGTCAGACATATCGACTGGCAGTATATTCGCCCGCCCAGTGCGACTGATTTAAGCCAAAAATCGAATTGGCGTACGCAAAAAGAAGTGGCCAAAGCCGGTTATTTTGAAGATATAGCCAGTCACGGCTTAGATATGATGTGTTTTTTGTTAGGCAATATAAAACAAGCACAAGGTGTCGCGAGTAATCAACAAGGGTTATATACCGCTTATGATGCTGTGGCAGCCAGTATGTTGTTTGAAAACGGCGTGACTGGCACCGGCCATTGGAATTTTGCTGCAAGCAGTACTGCAGACAAAGTCCTTATTATTGGTGAACGCGGGCAAATTAGTTTTAGTGTTTTTGATGAGACGCCTGCAGAATTAACCACAGCCGAAAAGTGCATCACTCAAGCTATGCTCAAACCTACGCCCATTCAAGGCGACTTTGTACAAGCCATGGCTGAGCACTTAGCAGGTAAAACTGAGCACCCTTCTATGGCACAAAGCGG
>NZ_JANQVQ010000335.1 GCF_030730205.1 Paraglaciecola sp. | reverse complement strand
GCAAATTTGAGTCCAAGAACTGGACTCACGTTCTAATAACAAGAAACAGTAAACCAATCACAGAGTTACACAAAATTCATGAGATCTGAACGTTTTTGTAAAGCAAAGCTTACTCTGGAGTTTCTGACACCAAATCGATAATATTGCACATGGCTTAATGCCATAAACTAAAAGTGGACTGATCAATTGATATTGGTTACTCAGCATACAATTGAATTGACTTTAGGTGGATTGCAACCCAATGACAGGCGTTTTTCAGGGAGTTGGTGGAGTACTTGCTCATCTGTTGTTGTGGTCTTTTATCCATAATATCAGTTGCATCTGGGTGCAGTAGATACAAATTGGCCTGCCCCTCGGGAAACATGTTTTTATTCTTTTTAGTTTTATCACTAACGGACATATTGCCAACTCTCGCTTTGATACTTTGCCATATTTCAATACCCGAAAAATCAGCTGAAGGTTGAATGCTTATGTACCAGCGCTCTTTGGTTAACAATGCTTGAAAAAAGTGGATAAACTGACCAGTACGTTTAACAGAGTTTAATGAAACGTAACTGTGATCATTAACAGTTGACGAAAGAAGATGATGGATAATCTGTCTTGTAAATTTCGGTTTTTTCTCATAGTGTGTCATCAACAACTCACAAATTTTGAGGCGATCAGCGTCTTCCTCTTTTGACGACATTGTCGCAGGTCTAATGCTATTTGAAAGAGAACTGATAAGCCTCGATCTTCCTCTTTTTGTTTGATAAGCAGGATGATTTTTGATTAATGTAGCGGCCTCAATAACTGCTTTTACATATTTTTCAGGTAAAGTCAGTGTTAAACATATGTCATCCAACGATTTAAGATTGTCGTATTGCTTTAATATTCGTTCGCAATGCTCGAGTGAAGGCTTAAGAGAAATATCTAAAGTCGCACTCTCGGATAAAACAGGCTTCCCAGATTGTACAGCTAAGAGTGAATACTTTTTGATTTGCTGATCAAAAAATTCACTTACGTCATGGTTACTAACACGTTCATTTGGACCATGTGGTCTTTTCAAGTTATTAGACAGCCTGGTGACTGAAATCCCAGATAAATTGGCCCAAAACATTAGTGACTGAGAGAAAATACCTTTCTCTAAATGTTGACTCAAAATCAGATCAGTAAAATGAGAATAAGTTGTAATAGTCGTTCGTGGGCTAAGGTGGCCTGCGACGCTTGAAATCTGGTAGTAAAGGTCATTTTCGTGTGATGCAAAGAAGCGACGAATTTTTTGCACTTGTTCAGTAGAATAAAGCGTGTAACGAACTGCAGACTCTTCAGTGCCAAACAGTATTAATTGTAAATTTGAGATACCACTATGGCGAAACTGATATGCAACTAATCTGTGCCCAGCGTAACTTGAAAGTAACTCGGTTATTTGAGGTAAAAAAGTTTTACTATCGAATATGACATTATGATTTGTTTGCTTTGAAAATAACAAGGCTTTTTCTCTGTGCTCTGTCTCAACTTTTCGCATAGACAGAAAATAATTAACAATGATTCGTTCATCTGGCTTTATCAAAATACCGAGTGGTATTTGTCGGGTCGCACTAAACGTTTTAACTCTGCCAAAGACATTTTTTCGAAGATAAATCCAAAGTTCTTCTGTCGATTCAATATCACGCATTTGTAACTTGAACAATTCAGAGGGGCGAAAGAGACCTCTTCGCAAAAATATCAGTATCACATCAACGGTAAGTCGGAATCTTTCATTTTTACTTTGATATTTCGATTGCAGATCCGCTCGAAGACGATCATAAAAGTGCTCAGGTATATATTCACAGCGCACGTGCCATGCATTCACATTATCTGTCACTGACTCTGGTACTGCAATTGTGTAACGACTTGCGATAAACTTAAATAGTAAGAAGAGAGTATCGCGAGCAGTTGAGTCTTGGTCAATGCGTTGCTCAATCATATGTTCGAACAAAATATCCATGTCATCACTTCCCACTTCTAAGATATTTGCGCCTCTCCAGGTCTCTATCCAGACTTCCCCTATGGCATTCAGATAACGATTGCCAGTGCCCAAGCCGTGCTTCCAGTTATTATTGGTTAAATTCTCAAGGAACCATTCAAAAACCAATTCTGTCTGAACATTAAAGTCGTATTTAATACGTAGTTGTTTTAGCTTGTTCAATGTGATGTAACGCGATTGCTCTTCGTCGATTTCATCTCGCAATATTTTCTTAATGTCATCAAGCACAGCATGATCGTTGAGATATTCTGTTTCGTTATTTTGGATCTGACGGATATCTAGTATCTCTGTTTTACCCTCGCTACTGACCACATTATTTTTTATAACTTTGTTGTGTAGAGCCAGCAGTGATTCTGTAGGCATTGAAGCACTGTAAAGGTTTCCTGTAGCGTAGTGCTGCAAGAAATATGGTATTGACATGCACCTTAATCTCAATCCAGCAATAAAGAGTGCCGGAAAGAACTTTTTTGTTTTAGCGAGTGGAATATCTGTTGTCTTGTTAAATCGAGACAAGACGCTTTTAAAAATGGAAGACATTGATAACTTTTTCACATCCACACATAAAGATTTCTTTTTCAAGAATGCTGTAATCGCAGCTTTGCCGAGAGATGTGGGGTACCAGCGCCTTACCGTTACAGCAGTTTCATCTAAATATGAGTTTGTGGGATGCCCCGCTTTTTTGTAGATAAGGTCAATAAACACCTGTTCATTTACAATCGTAATTGGTTTGAGTTCAGTTTGTAATGTCTCAACGAGACTCTCCATTACTTCATCAAACGCCAAACCATCTAAAGCTGCAAAAACAACCACATTTTCGAGTAAAAACTCATAAGTCGGTTGGGGTGATTGGGTTATTATATCGAAGTGATGAGCTAAGAACTGCGAAAGCTTATTTGCAAGAATCTGTGTTTTAACATTGAGAGTATTGATAGTTCTTGCAACAACTCGTTTTTCATAAATTGGTTTGTATGTCTTTTCGAGTTCTTCAATAACTATCCTTTTCGCTGGCGAGTGCGACTTGAAATACTGGTTTACAACATTTTTAGCCAGTTCATTATTATTCTTTAAAAGCTTTTTCTCATTATCACTGAGTACAATGCTATCAAGCTCAGAGAGCCTACAGTTCAACCCCAAGTTTTCAATTACAATTCGCGTTATTTGGTTAGATTGCATCGACATGATGCAATCTTCAACCGCTAGTAAGTTCAGTTTTACTTGTCCTGAATCAACTTGATATATCGTTGATTTATTTGCTTGTTTGTCTTCCATGACAATTCCTCTTCTAAATTATTAGCGGTAAATTTAAATCTTGTATTATATGTTTATCGATTTTGTCGCTCAGAATTCGGTTATGATTGAAATCAAAAGAGCTGTATTCGTTATACAATTGGTCACCTGACGGGGCATGCCCCATGTAGGCTTCAATTAAGTTCCTAGACACACCATCATTCATGAGCATTGTTGCGATGTAATGTCTTGCCCAATTTTGCGGGAAAGGAAAAATTGACTCGATCAACGTATATACGTTATTTGGGTGGTATGGCTTGATACCCCTGCTATCCCAAAGTTGAAAAAGGCCACGGTCACTCATCAGAGCCCCCGCAATTGCATTCGAAATTTCTGGGTAGGTGAATCGCAGATCACTAATTAGATTTTTAAGGTATTTAATGTAAGCATTGAGGATAGTGCAGGCAGTCTGACTTAGCGGAATAACCCGGTAGCTCTGCTCACCTTTATCAATAATTACAACGTTACCGTTGATTAAATCAAAACTTTCCAGCTTGCCAAATTCGCTGAGTATAGGTCGGTGCAGTGTGCCTAACTCAAGAAATGTAACAACGTAGAATGTATAAAAGTTAAACGACTTTAAAAGTTCTGCATGTGTCGAAGGATTGCGAGTAATTTGTCTCACACAATATTTAAAAAAATCTGAAACAGAATAGCCTTTTAATACTCGATGACTGCCAAAAAAAGATTTTTTGTCAATCTTCTGGACTTGAAAACCAGACAAACCAGCTTCTTTTATAAGAGAACTAATGTATTGCGCGTGTTTTTGCATAATATGGCTAGCGTCAAAGAGGCCGTAGCTGCAATGCGGATTATCTAACAGATCGTAGTCTGCAATAAATGCAACGTCTGCTCTTGAAAGTCCGAATTTCGGCGCTAAGTGACTAAAGTGATTTTGAATTCTCGTCAGATTGATATGCTGAAAAAGTCCTGCAAAATTTTGCTGTATGAACTCTTTTACTTCAGTCTCAAGATCTTCAATCACTAAGTCTTCATCCTGCGATTTTTGAAAGGCTTTCAGCAGTTCCAATGGCAACAAAACTTCACCTTTGCTATCAGGCACCATAAAATAACTAAGATATTTGCTAGGTAGTTTCAATACTGGGTGCTGCCAATTTGAAAGCAGATAGAACGCTCGATTCATTTGACCACCAGGTTCTTCATTTGGCACTTCAATGTTTGCCTCAAGCAATTGCAATAGGCTTCGCCCAGTAAAAAGGCTGGCTAGAATATAACTTGGGGCTAAGCCAAGATTAATATTTTGAGCACATTTAATAACGACTGGCTTAACAACGCTATTTGTCAAACACGTCACATCTCCCAATAATCTCTTTTTACGTTTGATTATGTGTGCAGTCGAATATAAAGACTGATTCTGTTTTCTTTTATCTTTTGAAGGGCTAAACATTTCCTACCCTCCAGCCTTGAACTTGCTTGCTCTTTGCCAGTCTTTTGATTTGTGTGCGCACAGGCTGTCTAGTTTCAGAACACAGTGTCATTACAGCAGATTCAATACTGGCACTACTGGACGATTTTGTTAGTTTTTGCAGAGTTGAATTTGGACAAAGCTCAACCATTTTCGCAACATAAGCAAGAGCAAAATTCCGGTGCTGACATCTAGACAATGTATGCATGACGTATTGCCATGCTATTGTTTCTAGACTCCTTGGCCTGTCTTCAAACACTCGCGTACAAATTAACTTTGATCGCGGTAACAATGATTGAAATGGCCTTTGGAGTGAAACCCAACCAGCAAAAACCCGAATTAGGCCCTCACTCATATAAGCGAAGGGTATTTCAAAATCCCATGGCTGATTTGCGTGTACACGAGAGTTAAGTAAACTCGAGTCCATTTGATAGTTAAAACTAGAGCTAAGAGCAAATGCCTCTTTTGCTTCGTCTGCTATTTGTATTCTTCGCAGATCGACTTGCTTAAGTTGTGAATTGAGTTGCATAAAACATCCTTTATATTCAAATTCACAACTTATGTTGACACGATCTTTTAGGTTTTCCGCTTTACGAGCGGGGATATTTTAAAATGATAATCTTTAGCCACTTAAACTGTTGCAAATACAACAGTTTGTTTGATCGCATGTGAAGTATGTTTTAACGCTAAGAATCTTTATGATAGATGTAGGAGAGCACCCAAAGTGCAATTTAAGAAGGTTTTTTATTTCGATGGTTTTGGTTGTAGAAGAAATTTACAAATTTGTGATTACGGATAGTGTTTCAATATCTTGAAAATAAAGTTATACCCCGCGTAACTTTAAAAGTAGTTTTTGAAGCATGGAGCATTCGTCGTCACTCAAAACAGAGAAAACGTCTGCGCACGCCTTGTTATATATAGCCGAAACCTCGTAGGCTAATTTACTTCCCTCTTCAGTTAAATGAATATTCTTACATCTTCGTGAAAGCTTATCATCAACTCGCATGAGTAATTTTCTTTGTTCAAGAATGTCTAAATTTCTAGTGATTTTATGTTTAGGTAAACCCGTTACTTGTACTAACAACTTTTGACTAAATTCTTGGTTATTAAACCGTTTGCTCCCAGATAATGCATCCAATATTTGGAATTGTATTTCAGTCAGATCCTCTTGTTTATAGGCCGAGGCTAGGTTTTTCTCGACTAGACCAAGTACGCCCTTAAAATGTGACGGCATCATTCTATGCCGAAGATCAAAAGTCATATTCACAACACTCCTTAATTAAAGGTATTTCATTTTGATAAAAGATAGTTGCATATGCAACCTTTAAGAGGGCTTCTATCTTGTTATATCGATATTTATGCATATTTGAAGCTTTTTCCGCTTTTTTTTGAGATCGACTAAGTTAAGCGTCGTTAATCAAAAAAGGAAATAAAGATGTTTGACAAAATGGAAGTAAAAATCAGCTCGAAGAAGGTTAATGAGATTGGGATTCATCCCCTAGCTGAACCAGCATTTGTATGTTTTTTAAATATAGCTGAGCTTCGCGAATCATTTAAGTTTGGTGTGCAGTTAGAGGCTGAAAATCCGTTTAGCCTGCCTATGCCCTTCGTTGTAAAACACAATAAGCAATATATGTCGATCTCACACTTCAAAATCATGGCTAAAGCATATATTAGTGCGCCCAATTCAGCTCGTTTGAATGTGCTTAAGGTTCGCAATCTATCGGAAACGCAAATTAAGATACTGTCGTGGATTTATCTGATCGACATTTACGAGAGTACTCCGATAGACGAGATGATTGATGCGATTTTCAAACACAGTTTACGTCATTACCCAGATGACTTTATTATGTTTTTGTTGGGTCACAGGCCTAAGTCGAGGTTGATTAACCGGTTGTTAAATTCGAGATTCAGTCCAGAGTCATGGGTTGATTTTCCTTATCCCCTACCATTAAGGTTTTAAGAAACTATTCAAAGGGCTGTAATTTATCGATTTTTAAAGTGATAAATTGCATGCCCTTTGACCTACGTTTCCGGATCATCTGCTAACTAAGTAAAAAGTGTCTACGATTTTAGGGGAAGATCATTCGACCAACTCTTCATC
>NZ_JANQVQ010000334.1 GCF_030730205.1 Paraglaciecola sp. | reverse complement strand
CCGCCGGCCACACTTAAAATACCAATAACCAGTAAATAAATAGTTAGGGGGGAAATATCTGCCTCACCGACTCCAGTCATCGGTATGGTGATCCATAAGTTAGGATTTTGTGGCGGTTTTATCCAAAATAAATACGGCTCTCCTGGTGTGATCCTTACCTCGGCTTCTCCGCCCAAACGTTGGGACATCTGACTCGACAGAAAAGGATAATAAATCGCCTGCTCTAAGCCCTGAGCTTCGGCTTGTCGTTCTGTATAAACTCGAATACCGGTTGCGGCATAAAAGCGACGGCTCATTTCAGGGTCAAAGTGTTTACGGTCTTCGATAAACACCAATTTGATCTGGGTGGCCAACAAGTTATTAATTTGCTGGTAACTGGGTCGGATAAAATAATACGTAACCGACAAGTAAGACACGATTTGGTTGATCAGCAATAACATGCCAATCAACAAAACCGTTTGACCAAAGGCACTTTTAGGAAGGAGTCTCACTTGCAGCTTACTTCAACATTAAGCGTTTTGACCGCCATCAGGCACAAAGACATAACCGAGGCCCCACACTGTTTGAATATAACGTGGGTTGGCAGGGTCTTCTTCAAGCATGCGCCGTAAACGCGACACTTGTACATCAATGCTGCGCTCAAGAGCACTATAATCACGGCCACGAGCTAGATTCATTAGCTTATCCCGTGAAAGTGGTTCACGAGGGTGAGTGACTAAAGACTTTAATACCGCAAACTCGCCACTGGTTAAGGTCATGGGTGTACCTTCGGTAGTCATTTCTCGCGTACCTAAATTAAGTGAGTACTTACCAAAAGTAATGATTTGCTCTTCTAACGACGGCGCACCCGGCGCTTCATTCGTTTTACGTCGAAGTACCGCCTTCGCCCTAGCTAATAATTCACGCGGATTAAAAGGCTTAGGTAAATAATCATCTGCGCCCATTTCTAAGCCGATAATCCGGTCAACTTCATCGCCTTTGGCGGTGAGCATAATAATCGGAATTTGATTGTCTTTTTGGCGCAAACGCCGACAAATAGACAAACCATCTTCACCGGGCAACATGAGATCAAGCACCATTAAATGAAAATTTTCGCGCTCTAAATACCGATCCATTTGCTCAGAATTAGCCGCGGCTCTAACTTGATAGCCTTGTTCAACTAAATAACGTTCAAGCAAACTGCGCAAGCGCATATCGTCATCGACAACGAGAATTTTAGTGGTTTCTTGACCCATGATATTTATCCATTAACAAGCAATGTGAGCACTATAAGTGAAAGCGATGAAATTCCAAAGCTTCGCTCAAAAACACCCTCGTCTGGATTGTTACAAAGTTTGTCACTTTTACTGCCCAGTTAATCATAGTGGTTACGCTGAGAGGCAACATCGCTGTAATACACGACAAACTCCACCTCAAAACCATCGGGGTCGACAAAATACACATTGTCTCGATGCAACGTAGCAACACCAGGCTTGGCTATTTCAAAGCCTACCTCTTTCAAGCGACTAATGAGCGCCGCAAGATTATTAACTA
>NZ_JANQVQ010000333.1 GCF_030730205.1 Paraglaciecola sp. | reverse complement strand
AAACTTTAAGGACAGATCGCATGGATATGGTCACAAAATTTAATCAATTGATGGAAGGTTTTATAGCCAATGATATAACCCTCGAATGGTTGCACAAGAATCCGCAGGGCTCAATTTCCAATGGGTCAAGCATATGCCATTACAAATTGAAAAAGATGGATGGTATTTTTGTACTAGGTGCTTACGGTGTTAGTCGATTTACCAATTGGCGTTACCATGAAATTTTAGAATCTGGTGACGTGACTTATGAATGGTATTGCCAAGAGATGTATTTCCCTAAAAATCGAGACTCTGAGTTGGAAATGCTTGCGCACAATCAAGCAGGATTTGACCATATTAAAGCTTTTGGTATCGAGGTTAACGAGCTGTAAGTTCATTTTAAAGTAGTTGCGTACGTTCTTTTACGTCTTAGGTTTAACTCAGTCTTTTTTCAGTATTTCATACTATTTGATGTCACGCTCACCTCTTGATATCTATGATCTGGACGATCATTTCAGACAATCTCACTACAAGAGATTGTTAAAATCACTGGTTTCACTGCAATATATCCACCAGCAGCGAGAGCGTTTAATAGCGAGTCGGACAAGAAATCCCTAGGGCTTTTTATTCGCTAATTACTAACGCAGTATTAGGAAAATCATGACCTGTAAGGCCTTGCGGCAAGGCGATAGACAAACTTTGGCAAAATTATGGCAAACTCTATTTTTGTGTGTTTTTGTGAAGATTGGCTTGGCAACTTTTGTGAAGTAAGATTTTGAGCATAAATGTAAATAGCAATCTGTGTAGGGGTCAACAATACATCGTTAGGCACTGGTTCACTATTTTATAAAAAGGATGTTCAATGTTAAATGTCGTAATGTGGTATTTCATGATTGGGCTTGTTATTACCACTACATTTTTAATTATTTTTTCCATTATTCGACGGCGCGTAAAAAACCGTACTCGTGTTGAGCAACTTATTTTTCACATAATCGCCTGGCTAATATTTTGGCCAGTCTTGGTGTTTCAGATTATATGGTTTAGGGAAATCAAATTTGTTTTTTCAGACATTTTTCGCGCGATCCCCTACTTAGATATTGATAAAGCGATTAAAGAAAGAGAAATCGCTCTTAAAGCATTATGGGATTCGCCACCGTTATGCGGGCAACAAGTGTTTGCTAGAGGATTGAATGAAGCCGAATATGAATACCTGCCATCCACTTTCATTTTTGATGCCAACGAGTTAGCCACGGTCCTATCAGATGATCGATTGAGTAAAGGCGGCTATCATAGTGATGAAGCGTCCATTGCTAGATGGTTAGCATATCGAGACAACAAGCTGAATTTTATTGCTCGAGTGCCTCAGGAATGGGGACGAATGTCTTACGTTATACAAAAAGTGGTGGAACAAGGGGTAGGCACTGCATTTTGCCCAATATGCCAATGTTGCTATTCTGCACGTCAAATAATAAAACCGAAGTCGACAGTCAACACCGGATGGAATTTCAATAGTATCTATTGCCCCGAAAAGCATTTATTACATCATACAAAGGGGATTCATTTTTCTCGAAGGTCTCATTAACTGAACTTGCAAACACATTTGTGACTTGGTTGAAATTTATCTCAAAAAAGCAAGTTGACCATAGGTTAAAATTTTTACATAGTGGTGAAAAAGAACAACAGGTCATAGCACCGTGATAAAAGATGAAAAGGACCTTCATTGGCATTTAATTGAACTGATTGCCTATTGGCAAGGTAAGGTAAACGCCACTCATTTAGTTAAGTACTTTAATATCAGTCGAAAACACGCCGGAGATTACCTTCGCGCTTACCAAGAGCACTACCCGCTAAACTTAAATTACAGTTCAAGTGATAAAGGCTTTTTACCCACGCCACATTTTAAGTACTATCATATCAATGGAGATGTGACACAATATTTAGAATGGCTGAGTATGTCTCCAACCCAGCCCATATATCAAATAAATGCCATCAATCCACTGACTTACACATCATTACGTTTACCAAGTCGACAAGTGTCTCCCTATATAATGCGCGCCCTAGTGGCCGCTATTAACCAACAAAGTAGAATTGAAGTAGATTATATTTCTTTGTCTAACCCTGATGGCGAAGGACGGATAATACAGCCTCATGTTTTTGTTAAAACCGGTTTACGTTGGCACTTACGAGCTTATGACGAAAAACATCAAGCCTTCCGCGATTTTGTGCTGAGTCGTTTTCGTGGCGAGCCAGAACTACTAGATAAAGCTTCACATAATTCCGAGCAAGATGATGGCTGGAATACCTTAATTAATATCATACTCGCTCCAGACCAACGGCTAAGTCCAGCGCAAAAAAACGTATTAGAGCAAGACTATCGAATGCAAAACGGGCAATTAGTTATCGAAACCCGCGCCGCCCTTACCCAATATTTATTGCAGGAATTGCAGGTTAATTTTAAGTTTCACGACAAATCACCTGAGGCCCAGCAACTAGTATTGGTAAACGAAAGTGACATAAAAAAATGGCTATTCAGTGGTTAAAGTTGTTTTTGGCATAAAGACCTGTAAACAAAGTTTACTGGTTATATTTCAGGGATTGAGGCGAGTAAAAAATTAGGTGACATTTACGGTGTTAAATAAACCAATTTAAATAAGAGGCTTGTTAAAGGATGAACACAAAGAAATGAAAGACTTATCACCCTCTGATTTAAAAACCATATTGCACTCTAAACGAGCTAATTTGTATTACCTCGAATATTGCCGAGTCATGCAAAAAGATGGGCGGGTGCTGTATCTGACCGAAGCCAACTCTTCGCAAAAAAACGGTGAAAACCAGTATTTCAATATTCCTATAGCTAATACCACAGTGTTAATGCTGGGCAATGGCACCTCAATTACCCAAGCTGCGGTGCGCATGTTGGCACAAGCCGGCGTACTATTGGGTTTTGCTGGTGGCGGTGGTACACCCTTGTACATGGGCAACGAGATTGAATGGTTAAACCCACAAAGCGAATACCGGCCTACCGAATACATTCAAGGCTGGTTGTCATTTTGGTTTGACGACAGCAAACGCCTTGAGGCCGCCAAACAATTTCAAACCGCGCGAATCGAATACTTACACACTGTTTGGACTAAAGACAAAGAGTTAAAACAAGAAGGTTTTAACTTAAATGACAGCAGTATTACAAGCGCATTAAGCACCTTTGAACAACGTACTGCCGATGCCAAAAAATCATCTGACTTACTACTGACCGAAGCACAACTCACCAAAGTGCTTTACAAGTTTGCCGCTAACAATACCGGCACCAGTGATTTTACCCGCCAGCACCAAGGCACAACAAAGGGCAACATCGACAAAGCCAACGACTTTCTTAATCACGGCAACTACTTAGCCTATGGTTTAGCTGCCACCACCTTGTGGGTGCTAGGCATTCCCCACGGGTTTGCCGTCATGCACGGTAAAACCCGCCGTGGTGCTTTAGTGTTTGATATTGCTGATTTAATTAAAGACGCCATCGTGTTGCCTTGGGCCTTTATCTGCGCCAAAGAAAACGCCACCGAACAAGAATTTCGCCAGCAAATACTGCAAAAGTTTACTGACCACAAAGCCCTCGATTTTATGTTTGAGCAAGTTAAAAAAGTCGCTTTGCAAGGTAAAAACGAGCAAGAGGTTGCCATTTTATGATGGTCACCTTTGTCAGTCAGTGTGAGAAAAACGCATTAAAGAAAACGCGCAGAGTGCTGGATGCCTTTGCCGACCGAATAGGCGACAACACCTGGCAAACCGTGATCACCAAAGATGGCTTATTAACCGTTAAAAAAATGCTACGTCAAACCGCCAGCAAAAGCACCGCAGTAAGTTGCCACTGGATACGCAGCCGCGCGCGAAGCCAGTTTTTATGGGTGGTGGGAAATAGACATAAGTTTAATAGTTTGGGCGTGGTGCCGGTAAATACAACAGAAAAAGAGGTTCCAATGGATTTTACGCAGGATAAACCGAAAAATTTTGTGATTTACGAAAATACTCATTAACAACGATTAGACCACCATTTATTTGCCGTTGGTTATGTTGCGCAAGCTTTATATAGCTACTTTTATCCAAGTAAAAAAAATCAAGCAAATGCCTCATTTATTGCTGGTTGCATGCACGATATTGGTAAGTTAGATCCATCATTTCAAACATGGGTGATTGATCCAAAAAGTAAAAATTATCAAGCCGACGATGGTCAGCATATTGATACTGTGAAGTTTAGTTTTGAAAAACATCCAAGGCACAATGAAATTTCTGCCCTTGTCTTTCAATGTATAGCCGATAGAGCGAAAGATATTAGGCCAATTAAACAATCTATTAAACATGCTATTTATTGGCATCATGCCAAGCCCTTCCGGCCTAATGTCAAAGATGGCTTCGATACCTACGGCAAGATTTATAGCAAGCTAAAAAATAGCTTAGCAGATAAAGCTTGGACATTGATTTCTGAACACTCAATTGTCATGTTAAATAAAGTCTGCGAGCTAGACATAAATTACCGTGGCAGCGCCGAAAGCTACTTGAAAAAATCGTTTATGAGCGAAGTAGATGACGAAACATTAGTTAATTATGAACATACTCCTTTACCAAGTTATAAAGAGTATGAAGCGGCTGAAAATATTCGAGAGTATGAAAGTAAGGTTCGCACCAATTCGAATAATAATGAAATTAGAGCTTGCCTCATAACTGCAGATCGTTGGGTTTCGTCTTTGTCAGCGAAAGAACTTGCTCAGCACATTAAACACAAAACTTTAAATGAGTTTGTTAGTGAACAATTGATAACTAATGTCACCATAGAGAGTGATTTAACTGCACACATTCGGGAATGCATTCGTAGTTTTCCAGATAGCGAACGTAGCGACAAGCAAACATTGGTTGCCCAAAAATTGGCGCAGGATGCAGATAGAGTCAAAGTACTAGCCGGTGCGGCAGGCTGCGGAAAAACCAAAATAGCGTTGGAATGGGCTGAATTGAGGGTTGCCCAACAAATAATTTGGGTATGCCCCAGAGTGCAAATATGCCAAGGCATGTTTACTGAATTGAAAGCCTCTGATGAACCCTATTTACGAGATGCCACCGTAGAACTATTTACTGGCGAGTTTAAATGTACCGACAGTTTCGAAAATAGTACGACCGAAGATCAATATCTGACTGGTGACATTGTGATCACCACGATTGATCAACTGTTGAGTAGTGTAATTAGCCATACTAAAGCTGACCGTTTGTTAAATTACCTAAGCGCACACGTGGTATTTGATGAATATCATGAGTACATCAACATGCCTGCATTTAACCTTTTGTTTGCCGAATTAATAGCTTCCAGAAACGAGTTGAATAATGGCGCTAACACCTTATTGGTTTCAGAAACACCTTACTATTTTTATCTCAAAGAAGTCTTAAATATTGATGTGGATTATGACCTAGTGGAAATGGCATCGTTTAATGATAAAAAATATCAATTTGAATTTACAACATACGATGAAACGCAAGAAAATCAGAGCAATCCACTGTACCAAAAACAGTCGCTCACCACATTTGTTATAAGCAATACAGCAACCACAGCGCAAAAGAGTTTTATTAATAATCTAAGTGAAGAAAACGCTATTCTGCTGCATTCTAAATTCAAGAAAAGTGATAAAAAGCAATTATTTAGTAGGGTGTTTGAAGCATTCAAGCGTGATGGTAACAAAGCATACGAAATTCTAAGAAGCGGCCCTATTGTACAAGCATCTTTAAATATAAGTTGTGATTATATGGTGTCGGAAATCACCACCGCAGAAAACTGTTTGCAACGCATGGGACGTTTAGACCGCTTTGGCCAGAATGAAGAAATTAATCGCTATACCATTGCGGTTCCTGAAACATTCAAAGCTGGTAAAGGCACAGGTTCAGTTACTCGTTTCCTCGCAAGTTCTAACGAACTTTCTTCCGCAAGAGCCTGGTACAACGTATTGGTCGAAAAAACCGAAAACGGTAATAAGATCCAAACGATTGCCAATGTATACGAAATATACAAATCGTTTTACCGCCAACCATCAGCGCTAGAGTTTATTGAACAAGACATGGTGGCAGCGATGAAAAAAAGTGTTGGCGTTATTACCGCCAAAATCAGTGAACCACAAACTATGATAACGCGCAAAAAACAAGACAAACAACGCGCCAAAATTAGTAGTAATTCACTACGTGGAGATAGTCGGTTTGTGCAAATGGCGTTATGCGATTTGAACGATAAAACTAATCCCGTTTTTATCGAAGGCTATGCTTACACCATTTCAACTGACGAAAATATTGAAGTAGATAACTTAACGGCATCATGTGAACTGATACAAGGCTATGGTGACAGTAATAACAACCTCTTGACTCATATGATGAAAAAGCATCACAACATTATGGGTGAGAAAAAAGCCTTCAAAGACTTTATCTTACTCAACGATGCAAAAGATCCTGAGTTTCCTATCTATCTGAGTTACAGCCCAAACGACTTACTACCTGTTGGCGGTGAGGTGTCGAGGCATAACTCAGCTATTTACTATGGCGTATGTGAACAACAAGCTATAGGCGCAATTTCAATCAAAAACTTAACCAATACAAAGGACTAATCATGGAAAAAGTAACAGGTATTAAAAGCGTTGATTTTAAAATTAAAGCACTTGGGCATGGAGTAGTGAACTGGAATGGACCGACATCATTAACAGGTGATGCAGGAAAAACGGTAGATAATCATACTTTACCAAAACTGCGAGGTTACTCTAATTTGACAGGTAAAGTGAAGGAAGAAACAGGTTATAAATATCGAAAAGAGGCTACAGATATCGATTTTAAAAAGACTCCGCTTTATAT
>NZ_JANQVQ010000332.1 GCF_030730205.1 Paraglaciecola sp. | reverse complement strand
TGTTTGTTGAACAGTGGCAACGCACCTTGTTGGAGGACGGAGATATTAAGCGTCGCAGGGCTTGCAGGCTATCAACCGCTGAGATAATGACAACAATAATTCATTTCCATCAGTCACATTATCGCGATTTCAAAAACTATTACCTTGATTATGTTTGCCGTCAGCTTAAAGGTTACTTCCCAGGATTACTGACTTACACGCGGTTTTTAGGTATCACATCCAGTGTGGTGATGCCGATGTGCAGCTACCTCACCTCAAAGTTAGGTCAACCCACAGGTATTCAGTTTGTCGACTCTACGAAAATAGAGGTCTGCCACATTATTCGAGCGAAACGAAATCAAGTATTTGCAGGTGTAGCCATGCATGGGAAAGGCACAATGGGTTGGTCATTTGGTTTTAAATTACATCTGATTATCAATCATTTGGGTGAGATAGTGGCGCTTAAACTCACCAAAGGTAATGTGGATGATCGGCAACCCGTGTCAGACATGGCTGACTCGATTTTCGGCAAACTTTATGGTGACAAGGGCTATATAAGCAAAGGGTTATCGGGTGAATTAAACGAGAAAGGTGTTGAACTGATAACCACCGTGCGCAAAAACATGAAGAAGAAATTTATATCGCTTTGGGACAGAGCAATTCTAAAGAAGCGGTTTGTTATTGAAACGGTCAATGACCAATTGAAAAATATTTCATATATCGAACACTCCAGACACCGCAGTATTCATGGTTTCATGCTTAATCTGTTAGGTGGTCTAATCGCTTACTGTTTGAAAAAGGACAAGCCGTCCTTGAATTTAACAGCCCAAGAATTTGAGCTGTTAAATGGTAATAATTTGATGCTGGCTTAACCAGATCTCAGGTTGATTTAGAGAAGTTCTTCGATAAGGTTAATCACGACATCCTGTCGCGGATAGCGCGTCATGTAAAAGATAAAGCGGTGCTGAAGCTAATCCGCGCTTATCTGGTGGCTGGCATATCGGACAACGGGCAGATCAATGAACGAACGATGGGTACACCGCAAGGCGGCCCGTTATCACCGCTACTATCGAACATCCTACTCATCGACTTAGATAACGAGCTTGACCATCGTGGGCATAAGTTCTGTCGTTATGCGGATGACTGTAATATCTATGTCAAAAGTGAGCGAGCAGGCCAGCGTGTATTGCAAAACGTGACGGGTTTCCTGGAAAAGACCTTGAAGTTAAAGGTCAACCGAGAGAAAAGTGACGTGGGTCGGCCTTGGCAGCGAAAGTTGTTAGGGTATAGCGTATGTGCTCGAAAACAGAATATCCGGCTGCGAATAGCGCCTGCGGTGCTAATGCGTTTCAAGCAGGAGGTAAAGCATACACTGCGTAGCGCGAGAGGCTGGTCTATTCATCGAACGGTGGAAAAGCTGAACCTGAAACTACGAGGGTGGATAACGTACTACCGACACATTACCGTCAGAAATGTGCTACTTGATTTGGATGGTTGGCTGCGCCGCCATTTACGCAAAATAGCATGGCGTCAATGGAAACGTGTTTACACCCGCATAAAGCGGTTAATTGCATTGGGTATAGATGAATCGAGAGCAGCGACTAGCGCGGTAAATGGCAGAGGGGCGTGGTTTAACTCAGGCGCTTCGCACATGAATCAAGCCTTACCCAAAAAGTACTTTGATTACCTTGGGCTGGTATCGCTAATCGATTATCATCAGCGTCTCAAGTATTAAACATGAACCGCCGTGATACGGAACCGTACGTCCGGTGGTGTGAGAGGACGGAGAGTGCAAGCTCTCCTCCTACTCGATTTTAAATGCTCGAATTTAACTCCAGTATTGAAAATGCCGGACACTGGTTTTGTTTATTTTATGTCTTATACCGTAGACGGTTAAATACAATAACGTAAAGCTTACATGAACTGTTGTTACCGGTTAGTTCATCACAAAAAGATTGCATGTTTTTCCCCTTGGTTGGTCGAAGTTGCTTAACCCTGATATTTACCTCTCCCAAATAAACCTCTATGGCTGACACCCAGCATGGACTTCTATGCTAAAAAAGAACGGTATAGCTTAAGAATTCCGAGTTTTAATATATTTTGTATTTTATTTACTTTATTTCATTTTTTGAATTGCGTTGATTTGGTCATAATTTATCAAATAAGTTCATCATAGCTCTTTAATAGTCATTTAAATCAGTTGTTTGCATTTTAATTGGTCATTTATGAGCTTTTTTGTGATTATCATTTCATTTTTTAAGTCAAAATTGGTAGGTTGACACGATGTTTTATGAAATGTTATTAAGTTGTTATGCAAATGCGGCAGGTTGTTAGCAAATGCGGCGAGATGTTTATACCCAGGTTATTAAAAGCCTTTAACGCTCGATTTATCAATAACTTCATTGGAAATGTAGGACACAGATATGCACGCTACTTTGAGAAACAAAATAATAACTGGAGGGGCTGCTTGCCTTTTATTAACCATAAGTGCCCCTTCTTTGTTGGCACAAGAAATCAAACAAGCCATAAATGGTCAAAATAATGCAGTAGATGAGACGGAAGTTATAGAGGTTAGTGGAATACGTAGCTCCTTGGAAACCGCTCTTAATACTAAACGTGAAGCGAGTTCCATTGTTGATGCTATATCGGCCGCTGATATTGGCAGCTTGCCTGCCCTAGATTTAGGGGAAGCTTTACAAGCCATTCCTGGAATTCAGTTAAATCGAGAAGGGGAGCGTCGTTCATCTGATATCAACCTTCGGGGCTTACCCGGCAGTTTTGTCAAAGTGACGGCCAACGGCCAGTCGTTTACTACCCCAAGTCGTAGTGCCTCACCTGTGGGCTCACCCAATCCTTTTGGTTCGTTTGATGCCAGTGTCTTTGATGGTGTCACCGTCATTAAAAGTCCCACTGCGGCAAATCAAGAAGGCGGGATCGCCGGTATCGTCGATAAAAAATTACAGAAGGCCTTGTCCAAAAAGGACGGCAGATACTCCATTAGCTTGGGCACACGTTATGAAGACTTGAAGGACGGTTACGATAATGAATTACGATTATCGGGCTCAAAGCATTTGATTGAAGATAAGTTAGCGGTGGCGTTTAAGTTGGGTTATTCAGACCAAAACTTTCGCCGTGACTCTGTACTGTTTGCCCGCAAAGAAATAGTCGATGCTATATCCTATGCTGATTACGATGTGTGGAAAGAAGATCTCGTTTCTCGTGGTTTGTTGCCTGAAGATGCGGTAGTGACGGCGTCTTCAACGGTTCAGCAATTAGCCGAAGTTAGTCGCGGTGATAAGTTGTCTTTTACCGGAAATATTGAATATCAAGCAACAGATAATTTGAAGCTGGGCTTAGATTTACTGTATACCAAACGGGACTTAAAAGACGGTAACTTTGAGCAAGTATCCACGGAGGTGCGAAACCGCGGTGCATCTCAGTGGCGCGAGGAACAAATTATTCCTGACGCCAATGCCATTCCCTTTTTAACAGGGACAAACCAAGATGGTGATCCTATTTACAGTATCTCACGGGTAACGCTGGAAAACGCGACCTATGTGCCTGCGAATCGTATTTTTGGGTTCTTTGAAGAAGCGAAAGGGGCCTTTTTTAATTTTGATTATATCGGTGAAAGCTGGCGCGCCGACGGCACGCTCTCTGCGTCAGAGTCAGAAAATGAATTTAATCAAACGGGGTTCGATTTTAGATTGCAGGGCAGTCGAAGTGCGAGTATCGAACCTACCGGCATAACGGCAGTCATCGACACAGGACAAGGTAATTTGAATAATATGTTTGTCTCCATTGATGGATGGCAAGATATTAATTATGATCAAGCGTTCAGAGCGGGTAATACACTTAACTTGAACGTGGGGGATGTGTCAGATCCTAAGAACCTCAATTTTTATGTATTGGGCCAACATGATAACCCTAAACGCGACATGCAAACCGCTGAACTCAATTTGCATCGCTTTGTTGATTATAAAATATTAGGTGATTCTTTAATGGTAAGTACCGTGCACTTTGGTGGACGTTACTCTTCAGAGACCTTAGAAAATGAAAACTATACGCCGTCATCAGGTTTTCTGAATGTGGGTAATATTGGCTCTGATTTTTTAAGCACCGACATACTCGCTGAGTCTGAAAACCCTTGGTTTAATGGTGGCATTCCGGGTGGTATAGGCTCTCAAGGTGGCTGGTTGACTTTAAATATCCCGTATATCGTTGAGCAGTTGCAAGACGGCCTTGTAGTACCTGATGGCTTTACACAAATCCCTTCGAGTGGTTTTGTCGCCAGAACCGTCAGAAATACCGACAATGTATTAGATCGTTGGGACACGAATTTTGATGCTACGGAAGAAATTACTGCTGCGTATGTTATGGCTGACTTTGAAGGTGAGTTAGGCGCTATCTTTTACTCTGGTAATGTAGGTGTTCGATACGTTGAAACTAAAACGACGATTGATGGCTCTGCGCAGGAATTTTATGATGGCAACCAATTTAGAGTAGTGCCCAATACACTGGTTAAGAAGTATGACCATACCTTACCGTCAGTTAACTTGGCCTTTGAATTAAGCGAAGACGTTATTCTTCGTACAGCCTATAACCAAGGACTGGTGCGCCCCAATATTCGAGCGCAAACACCCGTGTTAAGTGTTGAAGAAGGACCCAGTAGTATCTCGATTGATTTCCCTAAAAGTGATGTTGAGCCGTATACCGCAGACAACTATGACCTGTCATTAGAATGGTATAACCGTGAGGGTAGTGCCATCTCGATAGGGGTATTTAAAAAGGAAATCACGGGTCTATTCCAGGATGAGAGAGTCTGTCCTATGCCGGGCGAAGCAGGAGCCGAGGAGCTCACGTTAAATACTGGTGATTTGACCAGGGAAGACTTGGCTGATGGCTCGTTTAACTGTAGACAAGTTGAAGAGTTTACTAACAATGAGGGTGAGACCCTGAATCGTAACGTCAATATCCGGCGTTCTTACAATAGTGATGAAACAATTAAAGTTACGGGTTATGAATTAGCCATTCAACAGAAGCTTGATTTCCTACCTTATCCTTGGAACGGTTTTGGTGGCGTCCTTAACTACTCTTATGTGGAAAATGAAGAGGCGGGAGGAGATGGCTTAGTCGGTATTTCACCAAACTCGTACAATGCTATTGGTTATTACGAAAATGATGGATTTAGTATTCGATTGGCTTACAACTATCGTGACGAATACAAGCTTGATGGCGGTGCATCTTTTGGTGGTCCAGATCAAAAGAATGTTAAAGCGCGGGGTCAGCTCGACTTTTCAGCGTCTTATGCTTTTACCAAGAACTTACGAGGTTACTTACGAGGCTACAATTTAACGGATGAGCAGCGTTATGAATACGTGGGTGAAGATGCGCGCAATGTCAGCCGCATTAACTACGACGGTCGTACTTATTCGGCGAGTGTGACTTATAGTTTTTAAGTTCAAGCGTTAGTTCATTAATCATAAACGGCCAGTCATCTACTGGCCGTTTTTAAACGTTATTCATATTCAGAACAAAACTAAAAATAATCATTATTAGTAATAAGATAGTCTTCTTCGCTCCTTTACTCAGTTATGCTGAACATTAGTTTTGTAAGTTGATTGTGTCAGTCGTTAAAACCACACATAGTTTAAATATCTAAGGTTTCAGACAATAGGGTTTTCAACCAGCGGAAACCTATCATGCCCAAACGTAGCCCAAAACAATGGCAGCAAATCATGGACGCACATGATCAATTTACAGGCACATCAAAACAATTTTGCCAACAACGAAATATCCACATACAAACCTTTTATTCTCGCCGCCATGCCATGGGGCTGGCGCCGCCCATGCAGACGAATAAAGATGTGTTACCAAAACCGTCGAATACTCCCCTGTCAGCGCCAACCGGCCAGTATATTAAAGCGCACGTGAGGCCGGTGACAAGCGCAATGGTGTTACACACCCCGCATGCACAATTGTCGTTATCTACCCAATGCGATCCTGTTTGGTTAGCCAGAACATCAAGTCCCAAATCAAATTCATGGCCCGTCAATGTTTTGGCTTTTGGATTATCATTAATCCAATCATCAATACCTACTTCCTATCCAAACTTTGATGTTAGCAAACCTGCTCGTGATGGGCTGCACACTGGTGTCGTAGTGTAGGCATTGGGGAAATACATACCTTGATCAGCCATCTTATCTAGATTCGGCGTGAGTGCTTGGGTATTACCTGAACGCCCAAGTGCCCAAGGTGCTTGGTCATCGGTATAAATAAACACGATGTTAGGTTGTTTGAGTTCAACTGCTTTGACGTCGTTGGCTTGTACAACCCTACTTGTTGTTCTATTGCGCTTGCTTCTAATTTACTATGTACACAGGCTGTTAAACAGGTAATCAGGGTAAAGTTAATGCGGAGTGCACAGGGCTTAGGCCACATGATATATATTTTCTTATTTCTATTTAAAGGTATATTCGGTAATTATTTTTTGTAAATTTTGGGCTGAAGCGTTGACTGCTTCCAGTGGTGTATAAGAAGCGGGATATTCTTCTTGTTCAATTACAATCCATTGGGTTCTACCAAATTCAATATTGGTTGAATACAGCTTTAACCAATCATATTTATCTTGGCCGATGATTACCGGTGTCCCCTCCTGTCCTTGTAGAGTTCTGATCTTGTAATGAGTGGTTAGCGTTCGACCAGGATATCGTTTGATATAGGCGATAGCATCGTGTCCGGCATAATTAACCCAACCCACATCAAGCTGCAATACAAAGCTATCTGGGGTATTTTGCGCTAGGTAATCCCAAAAAGTAGCATCTTTAAAGGGCGCAAACTCTTTTGAATGACTGTGATAGCCTAATTTAAGGCCCATGGATATCGCGACTTTGGATAGTTCTGCCAGTTCACTGATAAGCTCATCAATATCGTCAGCCTGATCGATACGGCTATCATGCGGAATAATGACCAATTCCACACCGAGTTTTTCCAAAAATGTAAGGTTGTTTATACCTTCCTTGCCACGCAACAGCTTGACACTAATGTGTGCTCCACTGGCACGCAATCCAATGGAAGATAAAAATTGTTTGAGTCCTTCTGGATCATCTTTATAGGGGCCATATCGACCAGCAAATTCGACCCTTGGACACCCATTTCAGCGATACTGCGCAATGTTCCCTCGAAGTCTTGAGTTAAATCGTGCTTAACAGAATGTAATTGCACACTTAGCTGTGGAATATGTTTAGTTGAGCCAACTGATTGGTGAGCAAAGGTGACGATGAAGACGGTAATAAAAACGAATGAATATTTGAGTCGCATAAAGAAATAATTTGCGTAAATGTGGTGTTAAATGACTGTAAGTGATATGTTTTCTAATGTCAGCTTTTTTGACTTGTTTATTCATATTAAAAACGTTTTAGGCATTGATTTACGTTGTGAGTAGCTGGCTCATTACGAGAATAAAAAAATAGCTAACTTAATGAGGATGATTTTTATGTTGAGTGCATTGGGGAAAAATATACAGTACCTATTCAAATGGTCTGGAAATGTCCTTCCAATAATTTTATCTGGTATGTTAGTTGTCTTTGGTTTACAGGGCTGCTCAAGTCCAAATGACCTTGATCTTACTGACAGCTCACATACCTTTACTGCTCCTGTTCAGCTAAAAGTCGGTGAAGGATTTATTAACCCTATTGGTTACTACGAGGCTCGCCCTCGTTTTAGTTGGCAACTCAATAAACACGCGAATACTCAATTTCAGACGGCTTATCAAATTCAGGTGGCTAGTGCTAAAGAGTTTTTAAGTAGCCATATGTTATGGGACTCACTAAAAGTCTCCTCAGATAAAAATGCTTGGATTCCCTATCAAGGAACTAAATTATCATCAAGACAAAAAGTCTATTGGCGAGTAAAAATTTGGGATGAACTTCATCAGCCTTCTGATTGGAGCGAGTCAGCCTCTGTCGAGCTGGGCTTGCTGAACAACAATGACTGGACCGCGTTTTGGATTGGACATCCGGATACTACTGAAAGAGATAAAGATACAATATTCAACAGCTCGATAAAGGATGGTCGTTTTCCTGTACCCAATAATAAGTATCAACGAACACAATATTTACGCAGAATTTTCGAACTCTCTGACAACATCATGCAAGCTCGTTTGTATATTACCTCGAAAGGTGTATTTAAACCCTATATCAATGGTGTTGCCATTAGCCAAGATTTGATGACACCTGGGTGGACTCCCTATCATAAAAGAATTGAAACTCTCACTTACGACGTGACGTCGTATCTGGTACCTGGCAAAAATGTAGTAGGCGCTATACTAGGTGAGGGCTGGCATAGTGGAAGAATTTTCCACCCTACTGAGCAACAATATATTCCCCCAATGCGACTCATTGCGCAATTAGAAGTAAGTTATCAAGACGGTTCTGTGCAAAGGATTACAAGCGACCAAGATTGGTTAGTCAGCAATCAGGGTCCTATTCGCGAAGCCAGTAACTATGACGGGGAAGTTTACGATGCTAACTTTGAGCTCAAAAACTGGAATACTAAATACTTTATACAAGAAAAATCGAGTGACAAAATAACACAAACACGTTGGAAAAATGTTGTTGTAGAACAGCTTGAATCACAAGTTAAACTGCAACCTAAGCGTCATGTCGCAGTTCGTTCGACTATGTCTATATTACCGGTGAGTATAGTTAGCGAGCGAAATGGTGTGACTATATTTGATATGGGTCAGAACATGGTGGGGGTGCCAAAGTTGACGATCCCTGTAATTAACAATCAACAGGTTAAAGTCCGCTTTGCTGAAGCGCTCGATAACGGGCAGTTTGCTGTGGCTAATTTGCGTTCAGCCAAAGCCACCGATATCTACATCCCTAGCTCCAGTGGGACTATTGAATATCAACCCACTTTTACGTTTCACGGCTATCGCTTTGTTGAATTATCTGGCTATGATAGAACTCATAAGCCCTCCCTAGATTGGTTGAAGGGCGAGGTACTACATTCTGATTTTGAAGTATATGATAACTTCGTTAGTGACGATCGCACACTGAATAAATTGTCTGAAAATGTCAGTTGGGGCCTACGTGGAAATTTTTTAGATATTCCTACTGACTGCCCTCAGCGTGATGAGCGCTTGGGATGGACTGGTGATGCACAAGTGTTTGTTCAGACCTCTTTGTACAAAGCGGATGTTTATGGTTTTTGGGCAGCATGGTTACAAAGTGTCAGGGAAGAGCAAAATATTGATGGTTTGGTGCCGAATTTTGTACCTTTCCGCCCATTCTTAACCAGCTTGACTGGGGCTGCATGGGGTGACGCTGCGACTATCGTGCCTTGGGAACTTTATCAATTTACCGGTGATGAATCGATTTTGCGAGACAACTACACCATGATGAAACGCTGGTTGGGTTATCATACTTTTAACAGCAACCAGCATATTTCCACTATGGGCAGTTACGGAGACTGGTTACAACCATTTGGCGAAGAGGGCAAAAACGGCGGAGACACAAACAAAGATCTTATTGCGACAGCCTATTATGCGCACGCCGCAAATATTGTTGCAAAATCCGCACGTATACTTGGTTTCAACAATGACGCCACGCAATTTGAAACCTTGTTTAGCAACATAAAGCGTAAATTTCGGGATTATTTTTTTGATCAAAATATGACGCTCAATGCCAATATCACTAAACCGCCGGTATATAGTAACGGCAGTGAAAGAACCGGCAAGCCAGTTGTTTTTTCGCCAAAAGCTACTCAAACAACCTATTTACTGCCTTTGGCATTTGATCTATTTGAACCTAATGACCAAAACATCGCCGTGAGCCATTTACTAGAATTAATCAATATGAGCGAGCGTCATTTAGGCACCGGCTTTTTGGGCACTCCTTTGTTGGCCCCAGTACTACAGAAGTTTGGCCATAGTGACGTGATGTATGATCTCCTTTTTAAAGACACCTACCCGTCCTGGTTTTATTCAATTCGCCAAGGCGCTACAACAACCTGGGAACGATGGGATTCCTATTCTTTAGCAGCTGGGTTTAACGGTGAAAAAATGAATTCCCTTAACCATTATGCGTATGGCGCTGTGGCAAGTTGGTTCTATCGTGGCATTTTAGGGATTAAGCAAACTACGCCAGGGTTTCAACACTTTACCATTTCACCGCAGTTTAACCTCAAGTTAGGACATGCATCAGGGCATCACGCTACGCCGCACGGAGATATTATTGTCAGCTGGTCAATAAAAAACACGCAGCTTACTATGTCGTTAACGGTGCCTAAAAATACACAAGCTAAATTAGAGTTGTCTAATATCGACAATATTCAGGTAATTCAAAACGGTGTACTTATTGCTGATATTAACAACGAATTGCCGCCGGGGAGTTATCAAATTAGTGGTTTGTACAATTAATAACATTCAGTATTTATATGTGATCACTCAGTGAGAATTCAAAAAGCCTAAATGCGGAGAATGTTCCGTAAGGCGCTTGAATGAGGGAAAAGTGCAAAGGTCTTTTATGGCTGCTGTTTTGAGTTCGAGCAGCGGAAATGAGTGATCGAATTCGACCGAAGCATGCATCCAATGAGATACCAGACCAAGAATGACGTTCAGGTTTCAAATCATTGGCAGCGCCTTTGCCTATATGTGAGTTGCGATAAGTTCCAACAACATCGGTGATCAAAAGGCGGTAAATTGATTCACCATCTTCTTCGGTTAATGTAGTGATCATAACGTCATACTTCCCTATGACCCGCTAAACGTGAGTTCCGCTTTAGGGAATAGATTACGGTACTCATGATGACGAGCATCAATCGCTAAAGCACCATTGCCTATATCTTTGTAAAAAGGGACGTTACCCCCATTCAGTAAAGGAAAATCTTCAGTGGCGTCATAAATTATAGTCTCGGGCTTGGGACTGACCCGTGCATTTGTATCGGTGGCGTCAGCCCAACATGGAACATTGAGAGCGAAGAGAAACGTGAGAACGATTTTTTTCATAAAAGCCTGCTTTACTATCATTTTTAATTTTATCTGACAGAATTGTCGTTATTGGAAAGCACAGGTCTTACGAAGAACGATGGAGCATCCAATGGGTACCTCCCATCTAACAACTGTTTTAAGTTGTGTTCAATGTTTTGGTATTTTATTTGTCCAGATACATTGGCTTGTGCTACATCACTTAGTTTGTGTGAATACAGTTCTTTGAATTCAATGTTTTGAGTTTCTGCATTGCGCCACTCGATATAACGCCATTCGCCGTCGGTGACGGAAACCCCCATTATCTTTCCCCTCGGATACAAGCTATAGGCTGCTTTGAGCCTTTGCATATTAGGTGAATCAACGAGAGTCAGTAGACTTTTCCCATCCACTTTCGGTAGAGGTAACCCGCTAGCTTCAACAATTGTGGGAAATATATCTATATTCTCTACTAATGCATTTGAAGAAATGCCTGCCTGACGAGTCTTATGGTTTAGTTCGCGACTGATGATGAGCGGTACTCGTGTGTCTAACTCCATATTGGAGTGTTTATTCCATGCGCCGTATTCCCCAAGTTTGTAACCATGATCACTCATGAAAATAACCATGGTGTTTTCACGAAGTTTTAAATCATTCAGGGCGGTCATTACTTTTCCAAGTTGAGCGTCCATATAGCTAACGCTAGCATAATAAGCATGAATAAGTGTTTTAGTGAGTTCATCGTCCACATCACCTTGTTTAGGGATACCACCATACATTCTTAATTCGTTCCATTGAGTCAGCGAAAGTTTGAACATATTCTTGGGTTTTTCGCGGCTTGGAACGATAAATTTTTCTCGATCGTACATTTCCCAATACTTTCTGGGAGAATTAAAAGGCAAATGTGGCTTACTAAAGCCAACAATCATCAAAAATTTATCGTTTTTTACCTTGTTAAGGATTTCAATTGCATCGATGGCTACCTTGCCATCTTTATAGAACGAGTCACTGACATCCCCCGCTTCGAAAGCAAATTTTGACTCAGCATTACTTGGTATCGAATAAAAATTGGGTAATTTTTCTATGTGGTTTGTCCAGTTTTCTTTATCATCATCGGAGCTGTGGTAAACCTTACCCACACTGATGGTCTTGTATCCATTTTGTTTAAATAGTTGAGGCATTGATACTATATTAGGCTGATTAGGCCGTAAACGCCCAGAACGATCGATGGTATATAGGCCTGTTGTTTCGGGCCGCAAACCAGTCATTATGCTCACTCTGGATGGGCCACAAATTGCTTGCTGGGCATAGGCATGGTTGAAACTTACGCCTTCACTTGCGAGCTTGTCGATATTTGGACTGTGTACTTGCTTTTTACCGTAAGCGCCCAAGTCAACACGCATGTCATCAATCAGAAAAATCAATATGTTAGGTTGTTTTAGCGCTTCAATTTCTTTATTACTATCAGTAGGAGTCGCGTAGCTGTTTATTGGTTGTAGCATTGCTAGCGCGACACACATTGGTGCCACGCTAGCGATATATTTGTTTAGTCTGAATAGCATTTTTTAACCTCACTTTTACGAGTTCATGAATAAGCGTTAATAGGCCAATGCTAAATTCATAAGCAAGTTACCATCGACCACAAAATGAAAAGTAACAATCTACTCAATGCTTGACTTCATGAATCAATAAAATACTCGGTTGAGAGATACTACTGTGGGCATTGTCTCTATTGCCCGGCTGAGTTTGCCATGATAAAAAATATTCGATTCCGTCACTTTCATCTCCCACGCCTTTGAATACCTGGGTTTCGAGGCTATTGTTTTCACTCACGGCAAGGTGTTTATTAGCTGCAAGGGTTTTTTGTTCAATGACGGGTGGGAAGACATCCGCCTTCTCAACTTTTACGGTTTTCAACGTATCTGCATTTAATACAAAGCGCATGACGTCATCGTTTTTTCTGGCCATTACGCCTAGTGTATTGCCACTCAGTATTTCTGGATCGTAAGTTTGGACCTCAAACCGACCAAGAGACCCGTACCCGCCAAAATCCCAGCGAAATCCATCCCACTTGCTTATTTGTACTATATCCCAGTTTTGGTTGGCTTTTTTTCTCGCGACATACATTTGGGTGTCGCCATTTTTATCATACTTGTGGTAAGCAATAATAGGATTGTTATGTTGATCGAAACCGATTTTATTATTGTTGTTGATAATCCCACCTTGTGGAGGAACAGGGTCTACAATCTCAGTACCTTTAAGGGTTAACGGTAGAGGAAGTGCATTACCATTAGAATCTTGCCAAGTTTTCAAATCCGGGCTTTTAGCATAGGACAAACTATGATTAGACGAAGAATCAGGAGTGTCTCGCCAAACCCAAATCAAGTGAAACATGCCGTCCGGCCCCAATGTTGGGCCTTCAAAATAACCACTCATCCTACCTTCACCGTCTAAAAACTGATTTTTGTGCAGACGTTCCCAACTCTGTGTTTTGGTATCGTAGATATTGTAAATTTCGTTGCCATTGCCGCTACCTCCGTCTCTATATTTTATTAGCAACTCATTGTTTTTATTCAGCATGAAAATCGGATAGGTCATACGTTGTTCTAGGCCTTTATCTACCATAGTTGGAACACGTTTTAGCGAGCGTATATTGTAGGGCTCTGAAGTTCGAAAGTATTCAAGAGGGTCTGCGTGCATGTTGCCAACCAGATGCAAATTACCAACTGAATCCATTTCCATCGTTACATAATTGTGGCTATCCCAGCCTAACCAACTATCAACTTTGTAATAGCGCCATTTACCGCCTATGCCCCTGTGGGCAACTGTCATTTGTCGGTTAGCATCATAATAGGCAACAAATTGCTGGTTATTACGTGTTAAAAGATAAGGTTTTATGCGATGACCAGACCACACACGATCGATGGCTGAAGAGGTGAACTCTGCTTCTTGTTGTCCTCTGGGGGCTGCCATAATGTCTAATGAAAGCACTATGGCTGCAAAAATACACAGCGATGTGAGGTTTAATTTAAAGCTACCTAAACCTTTTGAAATATGCATGTGGAGTTTCCCGAAAGTAAACGTTCAACGCCTTTCAGCGCTTGAACAAAATAAATGTAAGCAATGTGTTAATAAATATAACAAGTGTAGTAAGTCGTGTAAATCAATTTTGGTCAAATTCAATCTTATGTGTTAATGTTCATTGTGTTGAAAGAGTTATCTTCAAGTAAGATTTTGTAATAACGAGTATGAACTAATTCTGATAGATCGTTCTTTTAGAAGGTTCTTTAATTTTTTCATGCTATTGATTTATCAGTTTATTTATTGTTTTTGTGAGTTTGTTGATGCTCGTCATGAGCGACCACTAGAGGAAAGTCAGCTAAATATATTTATCCGAGTCAGCGTGAAAAACGCGAACATTAATTTACATTGGTAATGTTACTAGCAGATAATTTTTCTTTAAAACCATAACTAACATGTTAATATTAATCATACTAAGTCAAAATTAAACATTCTGCATATTTTTACACTATCAGCGATGAGATAAATGTATTAATGGAATTAAAGGAAAAGTGAAAGCATGAAAATTAAACGCTTCAGTATGGCTGTTCTTGTGAGTTGTGTTATTGGTGGCTTTAGTACTTTATCCCAAGCTGCAACTAAACCGAATATCATTTTTATTTTGACAGATGATCTTGGGTTCAACCAAATTGGTGCTTACGGCAATACACCAATTAAAACTCCAAACTTAGACCAAATGGCTAAAAATGGTATTCGATTTGACCAAGCTTACTCAGGTAATACCGTATGCTCTCCATCTCGAGTTTCGCTATTTACTGGTCGTGATGGTCGATTTATGACAAATAATGCCAACACGGTGCAATTGGCCGACATCGACGTAACCATGGCCCATGTTTTAAAATATGCCAATTATGATACAGCCTTGTTTGGTAAGTATTCTATCGGTTCACAGATGGGCGTTACCGACCCCTTAGCGATGGGCTTTGACACATGGTATGGCTTTTATTCTATCCTAGAAGGTCATAGACAGTATCCGCAGATAGTATGGCGTGATGGAAAAAAACTGAGGGTTACAGAAAATGAAGGTGGTAGAAAAGGCGCCTATGCACAAGAATTATTTACTGAAGAGGCGATTAAATATATTAAACAAGAGCGTGAAAATCCGTTTTTTGTAATGCTAGCGTTTTCTTCACCTCATGCGGAATTAGATGTTCCTGAAAAATATAGCAAACAATATGAGCTAGAAGAAACAGAATATACAGGTATGTCTTCGGGTACCCCAAGTGACAAATATGCCGCTTATTATCCTGCAGCTGTCGAAAAACCTAATGCAACACTTGCTGGCATGGTTACGGCTCTTGATGACTATGTAGGCCAAATTATTTCGGTATTAGAGTCGGAAGGTAAATTAGATAATACCTTAATAGTATTTACTTCTGATAATGGTCCGCATGACGAAGGTGGCGCTGATCCTGAATTTTTTAAAGCCTCAGCACCTTATAAAGGTCAAAAGCGTGATCTCTATGATGGTGGTATTCACGTTCCCATGTTGGTGCAATGGCCTGCAATGATTAAACAAGCCAGAGTTGATAATACTCCATGGCTTTTTGCTGATGTATTACCAACCTTAGCTGAAATAACAGGAGTTGATTTAAATATTGTTCCTCGTGTGCGTACTAATGGTGTCTCAATATCGGGTTTATTAAATGACAGCCCTGAGAACATGCCTGAGCGCTTATTATACTGGGAGTTCGCTAAACAAGTGGGAGATCCAAACTCTGGTGTTATCGGTGATACTTTCCAAGCTGCTCGCAAAGGGCAGTGGAAAGCAGTTCGTTATGGTGTAGATGCGCCAGTTGAGTTGTATAACATCATAAAAGATCCCGGTGAATCTAAAAATTTGGCATCCACTCAACAAACCTTAACCAAAGAATTTTTTGATCTATTCGAACAACATAAAGATTAGTCTCGCTCGCAAACTATCAGATCTTCGAGTTAGATTAAGCTACTAGTGGCCTTATCTGAGGCCACTAGGCCTTAAATCTCCAAAACTCATATCACTGAACTTTTTTAGTGTGTTCTCTTTAGAAATCAGGGCGAGAGCATGAGTGCTCATTTTGTGAACATAATGTTCAGAGTCTGAACCTTAGTGGTTTAAGCTGAAACCAAACTGATGAATTTACCACCTCGGTTCGTTCAAACTATGTTCGAATTCCGTTCAAAAAACGTTCGTGAGCTTGCCCTGCTTTAGAAATACCTTAATTCGTTTTGTTTCTAGCTTTTTTGTCTCATAGTTAATTTAAATTGCCTAGTTAATAATCATCATGTGTCAATATGAATCATTAGGTTGCATTTTTATTCATGTTAATTTATTGTTTCTATCTTGTTTAAGCTATTTTATTTAAGAGATTATTCATGAAGTTTGTTCAAAAGAAGATAGGAACTCTAAGCGTTTTGTTGCTGTGTTGTTACGCACTGATTGCTTGTTCGCAATTGCAAACGCCCGCGTTACCTATGGTATTTTCATTACATGATTTGCGAGTAGGAGAAGGTTTTGTCGATCCTCTTGGTTATTACGAAGCGAATCCTCGCTTTTCTTGGAGAATCTCTGAATCTGCTACATCTCAGTTTCAAACCGCCTACCAAATTCAAGTGGCCTCAAGTATTGCGCAACTTCTCGAAAAACCAGATCTTTGGGATAGTCACAAAGTTAATTCTACAGACAATGCATGGCACAAGTATCAAGGCGAAAGGTTAACTTCCCGCCAAAAAGCGGTTTGGCGAGTAAAAATATGGGACGAAAATGACGTTGCATCTCACTGGAGTGAACCTGCAAGCTTTGAATTAGGCTTATTAAATAATGATGATTGGCAAGCCGTATGGATACGTCACCCTGAAACGGGGGAAACAACAACTCATGGTAGTGAAGGTAAAGAATACCAAAACAAACTATATCGCCCGCAGTATTTACGTAGAGAGTTTGTCGCTAAAGGAGAAATAGCACAAGCAAGACTCTACGTAACCGCCAAGGGGGTATTTAAACCTTATATCAATGGCCAACAAGTTGCTGACGATGTAATGACGCCAGGGTGGACGCCATATGCGAAACGCATTGAAACCCTAACTTACGATGTCACTGATTTATTAATGGCGGGAGAGAATGTTGTATCTGCATCTTTGGCAGAAGGTTGGTATACCGGCCGCATCCTTGGTCACAGAGAAAGAGACGTACCGCCATCGTTTATGCTGGCCCAATTAGAAATCATATATGCCAACGGTAACAAACAGGTAGTTACGAGTGATAGAAATTGGAAAGCCACACATAATGGACCCATTCGCATGGCGGGTAATTATGATGGTGAAGAATACGAGCAAGCTCTTGAAATGCCTGGCTGGAATAATATTCAATTTGATGACAGTAATTGGACTCCTGTTATTACAGAAGAAATTGATGGCCATGTAGCGTTAAAACCAAAGCGGCATAGCCCAATTAGAACTCAAATGGAGTTACCCTCAGTTGATGTCGTCAGTGATAAAGGTGGAGTCATTATTTTTGATATGGGCCAAAACATGGTTGGCGTGCCACATATTAAGATCCCTGTTATAGCTGGACAAAAAGTTAAACTCAGATTTGCCGAGGCACTCGAGAATGGTGAGTTTTATCAAAAGATTTTACGCTCAGCGAAAGCTACTGACTATTATTTGCCAAATATTACTGGAGAGATTGAATATCAACCTACCTTTACCTTCCATGGTTATCGCTATGTTGAGTTAAGTGGACATGATTCAACTAAGGAAGCTAGTTTGGATTGGATAAAAGGAGTTGTACAGCACTCTGATTTCAAGGTTTATGCGAATTTTGAGAGTTCTCATCCAAAGTTAAATCAATTACAGAAGAATGTAACATGGGGGCTACGCGGCAACTTTTTTGATGTGCCACTTGACTGTCCGCAACGTGATGAACGTTTAGGTTGGACGGGGGATGCTCAAGTATTTGCGGCGCCATCTATGTATATGGCAGATGTTTATGGATTTTGGGCTGCATGGATGCAAAGTGTGCGCGAAGAACAAATGGATGATGGTTTGGTGCCTTTCTATGTCCCTAATCGTCGTCATTTTCAAGCATCTTCAGGTTGGGGGGATGTCGCAACAATCATACCTTGGGAGCTCTATTGGCTTACGGGTGATAAAACTATCGTAGAGGATAACTACGACATGATGAAACGTTGGTTAGACTACCATGCGAGCCAAAGTCAAAACCTGATTTCTACAATGCTTACTTTTGCTGACCATCTTCAACCTTATCCGTTGGTGGAGGGTAGAGAAGGGCGACGCGGTGATACCGATAAATCCCTTATCTCAACGGCTTATTATGCGCGCTCTGTGGAATATACGGCTAAATCTGCTCGTTTACTTGGCAAAATCGATGATGCAGAAAAATTCGAGCGCCTGCATGAGCAAATTAAAAGCGCCTTTAAACAACATTTTTATGCTCAAAATCTGCGGGTAAAGCAAGGAGTCAGTACTCAGACTAGCTACCTTTTACCAATTGCATTTGATCTATTTGGTGATCAAGAGAAGTCTATCGCTAAGCAGCATCTAATAGCTGCAATTTCCAAAGCTGGAAATCACTTAGGCACAGGATTTTTAGGTACGCCGTTACTCGCGCCAGTGTTGCAAGAGTTAGGTGAGAGTGAGTTGATGTATGAATTGCTCTTTAAAGAAACCTATCCTTCTTGGTTTTATTCAATTAATAACGGTGCGACGACTACCTGGGAAAGGTGGAATTCTTACTCAGTAGAAGAGGGCTTTAATAAAGACAGTATGAATTCACTCAATCATTATGCCTATGGAGCTGTTGCTAAATGGTTTTATGAGGGAATTTTAGGCATAACGTCACTCGAACCTGGTTTTAGCAAAATTCAAATTGAACCCCAGTTTAGCTCTAAGTTAAAACATGCCTACGGCGAATATAGTACCCCACAAGGCAAGGTTTCAGTACGTTGGAAGATAGAAAAACAGAAACTTACATTGGATATCGTTATTCCAAAAAATACCAAAGCCGATGTATTACTCCCAAGGGTAGACACGCCAACAATTCATATTGATGGCACAAAAGTGACTTCTTCTGAACAATTGAAGCAACTGCACCCAGGCTCATATCGCATAGCGGCAAACATCAATCTTTAGTGATCAATCAATAAGTAGGGCATAAATGAACAAGACAAAATTCTTAATTGGTAAGCTGCAACGGTTGTCGCTAAAAGAGCTATCTTCGGCTGTCTTTTATGGCTCGATTATGGTTGCTAGTGCAGCTCTTAGTGGTTGTACCAATAACGCTGAATCTACCAAGGTGCAAGTCATAGAATCTGTTGATTACTTTGCAGACAATGGTACCGGTAATTCATTGGCTGTCGTGCAACAACCCGCTGGCGAGTATCACAATGGGATCACTTATGTATCCTATCAAGGGCCTTTAGAAGATCCCTATGTTTCCACATACAACCATAATACCAAACAGTGGGCAGGTCCGTTCAAAGCCGGAACCAGTGAACTTGGTCGCCGCGAAGGCCGCACTAAATTTGATAATCATGGTAAACCAACCCTGCTAATTGATGACTCTGGCTACATCCATATTTTTTATGGTGGCCATGGGGGAGATGTTGAACATGGAACTAATCCTCTTGGAAATGTGCATCATGGGGCTAATAAACATTCTATTTCTAAACGACCATTCGATATTTCTGAGTGGGAGGAAGTGGACAATATTTCGGTATTTGGTACTTATAACCAAGCTGTCAAAATGGACAACGGCGATATTTATTTGTTTTACCGCCATGGGGCTCATCGCAGTGATTGGGTCTATCAAAAATCTAGCGATAATGGTCGCACCTTTGAGGCGCCAGTCTCTTTCTTAAAGCACAAACGTCGCGATGACCTGCAAGCAGTGGATAGCTGGTATGCCTGGGTTGGCAAAGGTCAGGGAGATGACATCATAGTCAGTTTTGATTACCACCTATGTTGGGATAATGGTGCAGGCATTAATGGTCGTGGACACACTACGGAACGTCACGATCTACACTACATGGTTTTCAATACGAAGGATGGAAGTTGGAAAAATATTCAGGGAGAAAAGCTTGTTTTACCACTTACTAGAGAAAATGCCGAAGTAAAAACGATGGCAATGAACACGGGGCTTGACTGGACATTTAATGGTTCATCCCATTTGGATACTAGTGGTTACCCACATTTATCAATTAACGTTGGAAAAGATTTAGGTTCGAAAACAGGGGGACCTAAATTGACCCGGCATATACGCTGGGATGGCGAAAGTTGGATTGGTGGAAACAGCGTGAATGGTCAGCAAACAGGCGACACTCGCGGAGATTTTGTCGTTCAATCGCCTAATGATGTACGTTTTATACTCGCTGATTCAGAGGGTAGTGATGGCGTTGTTGCTTGGTGGACAAGTAATGATGGCGGACAAAAGTTCGCAAAAGGCAAGGAGCTACTTAGACGGCCTAATTCGAGTTTTGCCATAACGTCTATTTTAAAAAATGCTCACCCTGATGCGCAAATTTTAGTGGCGAAAAAGTCTAAAGACTCACCACATCGCAAGATTTATTTATTGGGTGATAGTGGACCCATCCAACGTCCTTTATCGGATGCCACGTTAAGCAAAGATCAATCAACATTTGAAAGCAATTAATAAATATACTCATTAAGTATTCAATTAAGGTGTAAATATGTTTAAAACATGCAAAAAAGTTGGCGTTATTTCTGTCGCCATTAGTCTTTTATTAACAGCTTGTAGCAAAGACGAAGGGCAGGTCAGTCAATTAAAACAACAGCCTGCAACGGCTAATGTAAGCTCCACTAAAGAGATTCAAAAGTCTGCCTATGACATTGCTACTCGAGCTGCAACATGGCAAATCGAACAATTTGGTCACTTAGATTACATTCCTGAGTCTCATAGGGCTAAATCAGAAGATCCAAAATTTTGGATACAAGCAGCATTTTATATAGGTTTGACTAAATGGCTGGACGTGGATAACAACCCGCAATTAATGTCGTATGTTGAGAAAGTTGCAAAAGAGCAGAATTATGAATTATTGACCGATAGGCCCTACCATGCTGACGATCATACCATAGGGCAAACCTACATTTGGGTAGCAGAAAAAACCGGAAAAGCTGAGGCTTATAAGCCTACACAAAACCATTTTGATTGGATATTAGCTAATCAGCCGGAAGTGGGTTTAGAGATGGTGGATAGCACGGCTCAGGGCACTGGGACAGTTCATCATGAAGGTAATTGTCAGTTGAGATGGTGCTGGGCTGATGCTTTATTTATGGCTCCTAGAACGTGGTTAGAATTGAGTAATGTTACGGGTGATCCTAAATATTTCGAATATGCAGATAAAGAATTTTGGGCTGCAGCTGATTATTTATTTTCAGATAAATATGGCTTGTTCTTTAGGGATAGCCGCTATTTTGACATGAAAAGTGATAACGGCGAGCCAATATTCTGGGGAAGAGGCAATGGCTGGGTTTTCGCTGCTATTCCGTTGATAATTGATGATTTACCTGAAGGGCACCCATCGAGAGACCGCTACATCGAGTTATATAGAAAGAATGCCGCTGGACTTATGAAACTACAGCGTGAAAACGGTTATTGGCCAGCGTCGTTAATGGATCCAGACAAAGTAAAAACACCAGAAGTGAGTGCCACTGGCTTTATTACTTATGGTCTCGCATGGGGTGTTAATAGAGGTATCTTGACTGATAAAAAATCAAAAGAAATTGTTGAAAAAGGGTGGGTCGCATTACAACAAGCGGTTGAACCAAACGGTCGAGTAAATTGGGTGCAGCAAGTTGGTAAATCACCTGATCCGGTGAAAAAAACAGACTCGCAATTATACGGTGTAGGAGCAGTGTTGTTAGCTGCGTCAGAAATGGCTAAGTGGTCAAATTAAGGTAAGCAGAATTCAACTAAAGCAATATATGCTTTTTTTTTAAGAGAATATATCGGCTTAGATAGACTGCTAAATTTAGGTTTTTTCGCATCACTAAGTCGATATCTTCTCGCTGATTAATTTACGAGAAATGTATGGTCAAATATTTTATTCTGACGGTTCTAGTTCTGTTGGCCTCGTGCAGTAAGGTGCCCACTAGTTCGTCGAGAGAACCCACAGGTTTATTGGTTGAAAACCTGGTAGAGCCGCTAAATGTGCATAATCATAACCCACGATTGTCTTGGCATGGTAATGTAGAAAGTCAATCTCATTACCAAGTTCAAGTTGCAAGTAGCAAAGACAAACTGAGCAATGATTCTCCGGACCTGTGGGACAGTGGTAAAGTCCAATCTAAACGTTCCACTAATGTGTTGTATCAGGGCAAAACTTTAAACTCGAGGGATAAGGCATTTTGGCGAGTACGTGTCTGGTCTGACTCTAACATTCCTGAGCAGTTGATGGGTTGGAGTCAGCCTTCGTATTGGGAGATGGGGTTGTTGGACCCCAGTGACTGGGAAGCAAAATGGTTGCAGGTTGAAACGTTGGACGTTGCGCCTTTCAATGAGCCAATAAAACAATGGATGATATTTGCGGCTGATATAGCAAGTACAGTTAACAATGAAAATAGAGCTAAGACCCAATCTCGAGTTTTTGAGCAGCTCGAAAATCAACCTACAGCGAGTCTGTTTAGGCACCAATTTTCGCTCGTTAACGCAAATGAGCTGGTAAACGCCAGATTACATAGTACTGCCGCAGGATATTACGAAATCTTTATCAACGGTAAAAAAGTTGATGAGCGAATTATGGATCCAGGTCAGACAGATTACGATAAACGTATTTTGTATAATTCTGATGATGTATCTGATTTTCTTGTCCAAGGAGACAATGCCATCGCCGTTCATTTGGGTAGTGGCTGGTATAACGAAGACATTGCTTTTTCGAAACCTGGGCATTCACTCGCTTACGGTCAACCTGCATTTATTGCACAATTAGAGCTTACTTTTAACGATGGAACCAAGCAACTGGTAGTGTCTAATGATCAATGGTTAAGTCACCCCTCCCCGGTATTAAAAGAAGGTGTTTTTTCTGGTGAACTTTTTGATGCAAATAGGGCGGTGGAAAACTGGAACAAAAATCTCACTGCAAACCAACTTAATGGTTGGAAAAAAGTTAAGGCGTTAGCGTCATGGCCTACACAACGCTTAGAGCCGCAAATGTTGCCACCTATCCGGGCTGTGAAGAAAGTAACTCCCATTGAGATTCTCAATCCTGAGGAAGGCGTTTGGGTATTTGATTTCGGACAAAATTTTACCGGAATACCCACACTTAATTTAGAAAATATAAATCTATCAAATGGCCAAGCAGTTTATCTTAGATATGCGGAATGGGCAGATAAACAAGGCAATATTAGTCAAAAGTCAGGCGGAGCCGCGCCATTATTAAAACAAGTAGATGCCTTTGTTGCGTCAGATGATGAACAAGTAGCATGGACACCTGCATTTACGTGGCATGGTTTCAGATATGTTGAAGTCAGAGGCCTTAAATCAAAGCCTCCATTAGATACACTGAGTGCACACTTAGTTCGTAGCGACGTAGAGCGGGTTGGTAAATTTGTAAGTTCAGACCCTTTGCTTAATCGAATTCATGAAATGGCTTTGTGGAGCTACGAGGGCAACCTCATGGCTTTACCAATGGACTGTCCAATACGTGAACGTGCTGGATGGACTGGTGATGCTCATGCTGCTCTGATCACCGGTAACTACAACTTTAATATGCAGAATTTTTGGGGTAAATATTTGGATGACTTCGAAACCTCGAAATTTGTTGCCCCCGCTATTGTGCCTGGTAAAAGAACTCATGGAGGAAGTTTTGATTGGGCGGTGGCAGAAGTGATGATTGCTTGGGAAACATATCGCCATTATGGTGATACTCAGCAGTTACAAAAGCACTATGCAAGTTTACTGGAGTATATGCAGGCTGCAGAAAATGCCATGTCTGATTCTTTGCTTCGAATTGGTTATGGTGATTGGTGTGATCCTGTTCTTCAGCCTGGTATGGATAGAGTGGGAGGACGCTGTAATCCACAACATACTTCACCCACCATCACTAGTTCGGCCCTGCTAGCTAATGCAGCCAATTTAATGGCAAAGATCTCTTTGATAATAAATGAATCTGAGAGAAGTGAATATTTTTCTAATCTTTATGCCCGAATTAGTCATACATTTCATCAAGAGTTTTATGATCCTAATACCGGCCATTATGGCAGTCAAACGGCAGATGCCATGGCTCTTCGATTTGGTATAACGCCACCGCATTTGCGTCAGTCTGTAGCAGATGCCTTAAACAAAGATGTGGTAGAAAAATGGGGAGGGCACGCATCAGTTGGTGCACTTGGGCAAACCTATTTGTACCTAGCTCTGAGTGATTATGGTTACGGTGATACGGCGTTTAATATATTTAAAGCACAGGGTTACCCTGGTTATTCCTATTTACTCGATACCTTAAATGCTACCACCTTATGGGAGCGCAAAGGCGGATTTGATCCCACTGCCGATCCAACAGGTACATCAGCACCTGGCCGCTCTTTGAATCATCCTTTTCATAGTGGCTACGATGGTTGGTTTTATGAAGGATTAGGCGGTATTAGACCTTTAGAGGATAACCCTGGATTTCAAACATTTGAGCTCAGACCGGTATTTCCGAAGGGGCTATCTTCTGTGGATGTGTCTTTTACAAGTGCCTATGGAAAAATTAGCAGCCGCTGGAAGCGAAAAGGAGAACAAGTATCTTGGCATATCGAGATACCAAACAACAGCAGTGCATTCGTAACTCTACCAGGTAAAAAAGCGAGCCTATATACAGCCGGTCAATATTCGTTTTCGTTTAAAGACTGAGTCTAGGATTTACGATCAATAGCCTCTCGTTAGTTAACATGCCTAAGGTGCTTGGGCATGTTAACTCGAGTAGCGACAAAGTGCGTATGCTCGCTGGCTGCCGGTTAACAAGTCTGAGAGGACATTTAGCTTTAATGTTATGTGATGCAAACATGTCAGGTGACAAACAAAGCCTATAAAGCGAATTTTTATACTACTCCATCATTCTCAATGAAATATTTACTGCTTGTTACTCGTGGTGATTAGTAATCATTGAAATGAAACCATACAAAAGAGAATATTATGCTAAAAATTAAATTTTCCTGTTTTTCAGTTCTTGTGCTTTGCTCACATCTCTTGTCTCTTGATACTCATGCACAGCAACTTAAGGTGCCTTATGAAGATGTTGATGTAGCTAATATAAGGGTCGAAGAGAGTCATCCATCGTTGTTTTTTACCCTGTCAGAATTACCTAATATCCGCCTGCGTAGTGAAGCTTTGCCTTGGCTCAATGATGTGCGGGATGAAATGAAAAAAAAGGCTGAGATGTATATGGAGCTCAGCACACAACCTTATGAACTTGTAACTCAATATAATGGTATAGGTACTGCTGGACGAGGTTTACAAAATTTTGTTGGAACCTTAGGTTTCGCAGGCCATTTATTTGATGAACCTCGGTATTTAAAAAAGGCTAAGGATTTATTGTTAGCTGTAGTTAGACAAACAGAGCCGAGCAACAGAAAAAATTGGCGCTCACATTTACAAGTCGCTGATGCTACTCAAGGTATGGTTCTTGGGTATGATTTAGTTTATCCATTACTTAGCGAAAAAGAACGCAAATTGGTATTAGACGAAATTGAAAAATTTGCTCATGAACTAACTCACCATAAGTCCACTTGGGGAATGGATGCGCCAGGAGTGTTGTCTTGTAACCATAGTACCGTGCACTACGGCGCATTAGGTCTGGCCTCGTTAGCCTTATGGAATGTTGAGATACCTGAAAAAACACAATGGTTGCAACGATCTATAGGTCGAGTTGATGGTTATCTAGGCTCTTTCATTGATGAAACAGGTTACGGTACAGAAGGACATCACTATTTTGCTTATGGATTAGGCGGCAGTTCTGTATTTGCTTGGGCACTAAAGCGCTCAAATGGTCCAGATTTAATCAAACAAAATCCAACTGTTGAAATGGCTGCTGATCAAGTCCTTTGGAAGTTGCTTCCTTTCGAAGGGCGAATGTTAGCTCTTAATGATAACAACGAAATTCCCTCCGATGTTGCTAGTATGGCTGGTGCATTGATCTATCAAAAACCACATCAATTGTGGGCGTGGTTGGAGTCAGTCTATCAATCAGGCAACAAGGACTTACTCGCGGGCTTTGCTGGCACAACTTACACTGCTCCATTTCTGTTTATGTGGGGAGACGAACCCTTAGTGCCGGTAAGTCCTAAAGACAAGCTACCTTTGGGGCATCATTTTGAAAGTGGCAGGGTTATGTTACGTAGTAATTGGGAAGGCGAAGACGCTGCACACTTTTCAATGACGTCTGGTTATGACTTTCATCGTGGACACGACCAACAAGATGAAAATTCTGTGACCTTTTACGCGTTTGGGGAAGGATTCCTTATCGACCCACAATATGAGCCTGAGCGCAGTGAAGCCCATACCACGTTGAAAATTCAAGGCGCTGAGCAAATCAAAGGTGGTGATGGACGTATTGCTAAGTATCGAGAAGATGAATTTGGTGCCTTGGTGCAAGGTCAAGCTGAGGAGGCATATGACTTTGATAAGGTGGTAGTTGGGTATGCTGATAGAAAGGCTTATTTTGTCAGAGGTCCGGTGCCGTATTTGGTGATGCGAGATGATGCACAGGTTGAACATGATCGTTCAGGTGAGTATGTTAGTCGTTACATTACCTATCCAAAAAATAAAATTAAGCCATATGGAAAAGCGATTGTAATTGAAGGGCAACGTGGGCAGGCTTCAGCTAAATTAATGGTATTTAGTCAAGGACAGCAAGTGCAAGTCGTTGAAGATGACATGCAAACGGCGACTTTCGAAAATCGAGGTACAAAATATGCTTATTCAAAATATTTGCGCAGAGCGAGTGTGACGGTTGATGCCGTTAATCCCAAATTTTTAAGTATTCTAGTACCGTTTATAGAAGAAAAAGATTTTCCTCTCGTCGATGTTAAGTTTAACAAAGAAACAGATGTCTACACGGTACAATTAAAGTTTCCAAACTATATAGATACGCTTTATTTCAATCAGTCTGATGCAATTTTGCAGCGTCACTAAAATATCACTTAGTTGTATATCGTATTTAGAAAAAAAGCCTGCTTTAAAAATTTAAAGCAGGCTTTTTAGTTTTATTATTTATTCCAAATGAAACACCATGTCCAGTGGTGACACTACAGGTGAGTTATCTGAATTAGTCTCCATAATGTCCGCCATGTAAGCCCACCATTTGCTGGACAAAACACATCTAATTATTAAAATGCTTAACTTGGATGAGCTAGCAAACTTGATCCTAATGTGACGGTGTTCAGTGTTGTACCAACGGACAAACTCATTCGTAGCCAATTGTCCAACACGCAAAATGGTTGTTGCAGACAAAGGTTACGATAGTGAAAAGCTCAGAGAATTTGT
>NZ_JANQVQ010000331.1:70662-74429 GCF_030730205.1 Paraglaciecola sp. | reverse complement strand
TTTTTGGACAACACCTTTAGAAAATGGAACCCGGATTTAGTTGGTGAAAAACCATTAAAAATGGATTAATTTTAATAAAAATGCCCGTATTTTATTAGAATTGGTGAGCCGCTCGAATGAATTATCGTAGGTTAAACCTAGTTTGTTCGAACATATAAATACAGGATTGCTTTGATAAGACGGCTAACACTGCATTTTGATAGCATTTATTCGCCGACAAATAGCGGAGCTAATATTGCGGGAGTCGTTATCTTAGATAGTTTAAAAATGTCCCGTCCTAAACTAAATTGACGGTTGTAAGCCAGCGCGGTTTTCGCACTGGCTTTTTTCTATTGAAAGTCCGTTATTAGCCCGTATTACGCATGCCCACTGCGATACCCGCAATGGTTACCATCATAGCGCGTTCTAGTAAGGGGTCACTATCAACATCTTCTAACTTTCGGATTCTGCTGAGTAGCTCGATTTGCAAATAATGTAAGGGTTCTAAATAGCTGGCTCGAATGTTCATCGATACCGCGCCTTTAGGATCACTTTCCATAACGGTTTTTTGCTTGAGTAAATCAAGTAACAGCACAATGCTTTGTTCAAGCTCTTGACGTAAGGCATCACCAAAATGACGTAAATCCTCAGGCACTAAGCGTTTGTCATATTCGGCGCTGATCCGCGGATCGGCTTTATTAAACACCATGTCTAACATGGATAGGCGCGAGTAAAAGAATGGCCAATTACTTAACATATCTTCTATTATCGGGCCAGCACCTTCATCCAAACTTGTTTGTACGGCTTTCATGCTACCGAGCCACGAAGGCAATACCATACGGGTTTGAGCCCAAGCAAATATCCAAGGAATAGCTCGTAAGCTTTCGATCCCGCCGGTAGGTTTGCGTTTAGCCGGCCGACTACCTAAGGGCAACTTCCCAAGTTCTTGCTCGGGGGTTGCTACTCTGAAATACGGTACAAATTTGGGGTCGTGGCGTACGATACCTCGATAATTATCTCGTCCGTCTGCGGCCAATTTGCTAATAACCTCACGCCATTCCTCTTTGGGAGCAGGGGGCGGTAAAATTAATCCTTCGAGTATCGCGCTGGCATACATATTCAAACTACGTTGTGCCAAAATAGACATTCCAAACTTATACCGTATTGTTTCGCCTTGCTCTGTTACCCTGAAGCCACCTTTTAATGATCCTGGCGGTTGAGACAAAATGGCAGCGTGCGCAGGTAAACCTCCACGGCCAATTGTGCCACCACGACCATGGAACAAAGTCAGTTCCACATTGTTCTCTTTTGCTACAGCCACTAAGGCCTCTTGTGACTCATATTGCGCCCAACCTGCAGCCATTGCTCCCGCATCTTTAGCAGAGTCTGAATAACCGATCATGACGTATTGATGGCCTTGGATATAACCACGATACCAATCAATTGACATTAGCTGTTTGATGACGGGGGCAGCGTTGTTTAAATCATCTAATGTTTCGAATAAAGGCGCGACTGGCATGGGCCAAGTCACCCCTAACTCTTTTAATAACAAGACAACACTTAATACATCTGAGGGCAAACTTGCCATAGAGATAATATAAATGCCAAAACCTGCCTGGCTATTTTTTGCAATGACTTTACAGGTATCAATGACTTCTTGCACATCTTCGCTTGGTTGCCACGATGGTGGGAATAAGGGGCGTTTAGAGCTTAATTCGCGTAGCAAGAAGGCTTGTTTATCTTCTTCACTCCACTGGCCATAGTCGCCAAGGCCTAAATAACGTGTGAGTTCGGCAAAAACATCAGCATGGCGTTCTGAATCTTGACGTACATCCAACTTCAATAAATGCACACCAAAGCAATGCACACGGCGAATGGTGTTAAGTAAATGGCCATTTGCAATGACTTGCATACCGCATGCGTTTAATGAGTGGTAACAAGCCATAAGAGGTTGTAGCAGTTCATCGTTATTAGCTACCCAATCATCTTGATTGACTAAGTTGGCCGCGCTTCCACCTGCTAAGGTATCGATGATACCTTCTTGGGTCTTTTTCAACTTATCAAGTAATGGTCGTAACAAAGCACGGTAAGGCTCTAATTTGTCGCCTACCATTGCCCGAAGGTTATCATCGCAATCACTCATTGATAACTCGGTTTGTAAGATGTCAATGTCTTGAGCAAATAGTTTGGCAGCCCGTTTACGTGCTAATAGTAGAACTTGTTCTGTGACTTTTGAGGTAACAAAAGGGTTGCCATCGCGATCTCCACCCATCCACGAGCCTATATTAACCAAGCGTGCATCAAGTGGAATAGGAAGCTCGTATTTAGCTACAAAGCGTTGATTTAGTTCTCGGATAAATTCAGGAACTGCGTCCCAGAGTGAATTTTCTATCACCGAAAAACCCCATCTCGCTTCGTCTACGGGGGTTGGTCTTACGGTACGAATTTCTTCAGTATGCCACGCTTGGGCAATCAACTCAGAGATGCGCGTTTCAATTAATTTTCGTTGCGTCGCGCTTAAACCTGTTGAATGAATTTGGCTTAAGCATTTGGCTAATTCACTGTGTTTATGAATAAGGGTGCGGCGTGTCACCTCAGTAGGGTGAGCGGTTAACACTAATTCTATGTTTAGTTGTTGTAAGGCTTGTTCAACAGTATCCGCCCCAACACAGGCTTTATCAAGATGCTGAAAAAGGTTTTCGATAGGATCATCGATGGTGTTATTACTATTAAATTCTTGTTCAGCGATATTGGCTAAATTAAGAAATTGTGAAAAAGCACGGCCAATGGTGAGTAATTCATCATTACCGAGTTCAGCAAAAAGGGCCTTGAGTTTTGTCGCTGACTCGTCGTTGCCTTGATACGCCTTACGTCCGTCTTTACGGATAGTTTCAATACGCTGTAACCAGTCTTCACCAAGCTGATCCCGAATCGTGTCACCTAAGGTGGCCCCTAAATAACGAACGGTTTCTGTTAATTGAGAATCAAGAATATGTGGCACAGTTTGCTCCTTATGGCGTTTATTCTAAGCAGTAAGATACTCATGTAGGCTGAATTTGTCTAAGCCAATCTACGATATGATATACCTAAATGAGGGCCAAACTATCAGTATATTGCGGTTTTATCCTGCTTTTTAGCGGCTTTTCAGTATATACTCTTACGCTTTTATTTTAGCGACGGTATCAAGGGGTTAATGTTGATTAAAACCGTGGCTTTTCTCATTTATTAGGAGCTCAAGTGGCACATAAATTTTCGACGGTAGAATCTCAAGCAAGTTACGGTATTGGTTTACAAATGGGCGAGCAATTACGTGCTAATCCTTTTGCTGGTTTAGACATTGAAGCGGTGCAAATCGGTCTTGCTGATGCATTTAACGGTCAAGAAGCTCAGGTAGACAACGATACCTTAGGTAAGGCATTCAATGAAATTCACAAGATTATGCAAGCCGCCAAAGCAGAACAGTTTCAAGCGGTTATAGCACAAGGCGAAGCTTACTTAGCTGAAAATGCGAAACGTGAAGAAGTAACGGTAACGGCTAGCGGTTTACAATACGAAGTATTAACTGCAGGTGATGGCGCGCTTCCTACCGCATCATCAACAGTGCGCACCCATTATCACGGCACATTATTAGATGGCAGTGTTTTTGATAGCTCTTACAATCGTGGTGAGCCAGCTGAGTTCCCGGTAGGGGGTGTAATTCGCGGTTGGACTGAAGCTTTGCAAATGATGCCAGTAGGCTCTAAATGGCGTTTACATGTGCCAGCTGATTTAGCTTATGGCGAACAGGG
>NZ_JANQVQ010000331.1:0-70562 GCF_030730205.1 Paraglaciecola sp. | reverse complement strand
AACAGGGAGCTGGCGGCGCTATTGGTCCACACAGCACCTTAGTTTTTGATGTTGAATTACTCGACATTCTAGCTTAATGCTTCAAGTAAACTAAGTTAGATCCTAAAAAGCCAGTTGCCTATGTAACTGGCTTTTTAGTTTTTACTCGACGGCCAATTTTTGAATTTTTTTGTGGGTACTTCCCACGGTCATCAGCGCTGCGGAACTATAAAGTTTAGTTAGTTCGTACTTAAATATTCCAGCTTGTACGGCTGGGTCTGTATTCACCAAAGCTTCTGCCTCGGATAACGTTGTTACGTTAAAAATGTATAAACCGCGTTTCGGTTCGGCCTCCATAAATGGCCCTGCAACCACAAGTATTTTTTCCTTAGCTAGGCGATTCATGTTAGCAAAATGTCCCCGAAATAGCGCATTTCGTTGTTGTTCATCAGTGATGTTGCTATCGCCGGTGAGTAAGGTTACCAACACATAACTTTTCATCCCATAATCATCGGCACCAAGTGACTGAGCTAACACAGGGTCGTATAGGTTTTTATTCTCTTGTGCATAAACAGCACTAAGCGACAAACTGTAAAATAAAACGGTAAAAAATAGACTGCGAAAAATGATTGATGACATTAGACGTTTCCTCCTTGTTAGTAACAGGTGATTGCCACTTTTTTCGGTGACGTAGTTAAGTTGCTTTTCGATAACTATCATCACACTATAATGCACTAATTAATGAGCGCCAACGTAAGCTAACGTTTAGTGAGAACCAAAGAGAGTAATTATGCAATATTCAACATTAGGCTCAAGTAACGAGAAAGTATCACGGGTGTGTTTAGGCACAATGACCTGGGGCATTCAAAATAATCAGGCCGAAGCTAATGAACAAATTGACTATGCATTAGCCGCCGGTATTAATTTTATTGATACGGCTGAAATGTACCCAGTCCCCCCTGCTGAAGCGACGTATGGTGGTACCGAAACCATTATTGGTCACTGGTTAGCGGCTAACCCAAAACGTCGCAAGGAATTTGTTTTAGCTACTAAGATCGCTGGTGCTGGATTTTCTTATTTACGCGACGGCGCGCCTATCAGCGGTGAGACAGTCATCCAAGCAGTCGATGCCTCTCTTAAGCGACTGCAAACTGATTATATTGATTTATTTCAATTACATTGGCCTAATCGTGTGTCTCCGCATTTTGGTAAACATTGGCCGGGTCAAATATCCTTTTCGCAGACTCAAACGGTAGATGAAAAGCAACAAATGCTAGAAATCCTGCAAGCTTTAGATGATTGCATAAAAGCGGGAAAAATCCGCTTTTGTGGACTGTCTGATGATACTCCTTGGGGAATAAATACCTATCTTCAGCTCAGTGAAAAACACAGTTTGCCAAAAATGGTATCGATTCAAAATGAATTCAACTTACTGCACTCAAAAGATTGGCCCTATTTGATTGAAAATTGTGTCAGAGAAAACGTGGCATATTTACCTTGGTCACCATTGGCTGGTGGTGCATTAAGCGGTAAATACCTCTACGAGCAACGCCCAGCAGGAAGCCGTTGGACCCTAGTTCAACGCAATGGCTTATTCCGTCACACGCCAATGAGTGAAAAAGCGATTGCTCGTTATGTTGACTTAGCCGCCGCGCATAATATGACGCCATCACAGCTAGCGTTAGTTTGGTGTGATCAGATTGAAGGCGTCACCTCGACCATTATTGGTGCGACTTCAATGTCGCAGTTAAAAGAAAATATAGCGGCGTTTTCAATGACCTTATCACCAAAAGCGAAATCGGACATTAACTTAACATTGCGTGAATTTCCGCTCCCCTTTTAGTTATATTTAATGGCTATTAATTTCTCAGGGTGGTGATTGCAAATTGATACAAGTCACTGCTTTTCATGTGCATAAACTTAAATTAAGCTGCGCGAGGAATTAATTAAAATGGCAGAAATAACTTGAAAAATATTCATATGAAAGGATTTTTACCAAAACTGAAACGAACACCAAAAGCGGTTATGTTTGGCTTAATGTTGTCTTCGATAAGTCAATTTGGTCAAGCGACTGTGGTTGAAATACGGACATCTTTAGGAAACGTACAAGTTAATCTATTTGACAATACAACCCCGCAAACGGTGAGTAACTTTCTCAGTTACGTTAACTCGGGGGCTTATGCAAACAATGTGGTGCATCGCGTTGAACCGGGTTTTGTCGTTCAGGCTGGTGGCTTTAGCTATACTGGCGACTTTCCTTTGGACAATGTTGCCACCGGAACTCCTGCGCAAAATGAGCCTAAATTGTCTAATGTGCGTGGCACCATTGCCATGGCGAAACAAGGCGGTAATGTAAATAGTGCGACTTCTCAATGGTTTTTTAATTTAGATAACAACAGTGCAAACTTAGATGTGCAAAATGGTGGGTTCACTGTATTCGGTCAGGTGCTCGGTGATGGCATGCAAATAGTTGATGCTATTGCAGCGCTCAATCGTTTCAATTTAGGCGGAGCAGCAACCAGTATGCCACTTAGAAATTATACTTCTGCCGATGCAGATAACGAGGTTGAAATCACCGAGGCAAACTTAGTACTGATTTCTGATGTGGTAGTTATTGATCCTGCAGTTTCTACTCACCCTGAAATCGTGCCGGCTAATAATACCTTGATTAACAGTTCTAATGGTGGTGATTCAAATTCAGGCGGTGGTGGTGCGCTTGGATGGTTATCGCTGATAGCACTACTATTACTGGGTCGCAGAGTACGTCGGGTTTAATCATCTGGCTTATGCTTTATAGCGCTATTAGAAAGATGGACTTGTTCCATCTTTTTTTATGCCTGCGAAGAGGAATATAATTGTACGGAGATTTATTTTAGATATAAAAAAGCCCCGCACAATGGCAGGGCTTTTAATAACACTTATTAAATCACTAAGTGATTACTTTTTAGCTTCAGCTGCTTTACGCGCTTTAGTGTCGGCAATAACTTTCTCAGAAACGTTATTTGGACAAGGCATGTAGTGTGAGAACTCCATAGAGAACTGACCACGGCCTGAAGTCATCGTACGTAGTGTACCGATATAACCAAACATTTCTGCTAGTGGTACGTCGGCTTTAATGCGAACACCCGTTACGCCAGCTTCTTGGTCTTTTATCATACCGCGACGACGGTTTAAGTCACCGATTACATCACCAACGTGATCATCAGGAGAGAACACGTCAACTTTCATGATAGGTTCAATCAATTGAGGACCAGCTTTTGGAATCGACTGACGGAATGCACCTTTAGCCGCAATTTCAAACGCAATAGCAGATGAGTCAACTGCGTGGAAGCCACCGTCCATTAATTCTACTTCTACGTCTAATACGGGGAAGCCAGCTAAGGTACCTGAATTCATCATGCCCTTGAAGCCTTTTTCAATGGCTGGGAAGAATTCTTTAGGAACGTTACCGCCCACAACAGAAGACTTAAATGCGAAACCAGAATTAGCTTCACCAGGACGAATTTTATAGTCGATTTTACCGTATTGACCAGAACCACCAGATTGTTTCTTATGGGTATAAGAATCTTCAACTTCTTTGGTGATAGTTTCACGGTAAGCAACTTGCGGTTCACCAACGATTAAGTCAACACCGTAAGTACGCTTAAGAATGTCTACTTTGATGTCTAAGTGTAATTCACCCATACCTTTAAGGATGGTTTCACCAGAGTCAATGTCGGTTTCAACACGGAAAGTAGGATCTTCAGCAACCATTTTACCGATTGCGATACCCATTTTCTCAGAACCACCTTTATCTTTTGGTGCAACAGCAATTGAGATTACTGGCTCTGGGAATACCATGGCTTCAAGTGTACATGGGTGCTTAGGATCACAAAGAGTGTGACCAGTTTGCACGTTTTTCATGCCCACGATTGCGATGATGTCACCGGCAGTTGCAGAGCTGATTTCAAGACGTTCGTTTGCTTGCATCTCAACCATACGGCCAATACGCTCAGTCTTACCAGTGAAAGAGTTAAGGATGCTATCACCTTTGTTCAATACACCTGAGTATACGCGAACGAAAGTAAGGGCACCGAAACGGTCGTCCATGATTTTAAACGCTAATGCGCGGAAAGGTTCAGCCGCATCAACTTTAGCGAATTTACCAATTGGGTTACCTTCTTCGTCAGTTAATGGCTGAGGATTAACTTCGTTTGGCGCAGGTAAATAGTCAACAACAGCGTCAAGTACGTTTTGAACGCCTTTGTTTTTAAAGGCTGAACCACAGAACGTTGGGAAGAAAGCAAGGTCACGAGTTCCTTTACGGATACAACGCTTAAGGTCTTCGATAGAAGGCTCTTCACCATCCATATACGCCATCATTAGATCGTCGTCTTGCTCAACAGCTGTTTCTACCAATTGCTCACGGTATTGTTCAACTTTATCAACCATGTCAGCAGGAACATCTTCAATTTTGTAGTTTTCTGGTAAACCAGTGTCGTCCCAGATGTAGGCTTTACGTTCTAGCACGTCTACAACACCACAAAACTCGTCTTCGATACCGATTGGAAGCGTCATAACTAGCGGGTTAGCAGCCAATACTTTTTTGATTTGGCCAACAACACGGTAAAAATCAGCACCCATACGATCTAATTTGTTCACGAAAATAACACGTGAAACCTTAGAATCGTTCGCATAACGCCAGTTAGTTTCTGATTGGGGTTCTACACCGCCTGAACCACAGAATACGCCGATACCGCCATCAAGTACTTTAAGTGAACGATAAACTTCAACGGTGAAGTCAACGTGCCCAGGAGTATCGATAACGTTAAAACGGTGACCTTTCCAGAAACAGCTTACTGCTGCTGACTGGATAGTAATACCGCGCTCAGCTTCTTGTTCCATGAAGTCAGTGGTAGATTCACCGTCATGTACTTCACCGGTCTTATGGATTCTACCGGTAAGTTTTAGGATACGTTCTGTAGTGGTAGTTTTACCCGCGTCAACGTGGGCGAAAATACCGATGTTTCTGTATAAGGATAAGTCTGTCATTGTTTCAACTTCGGTCTGAGTAAAAATTGCGCGGGATTATACAAGATATTTTTGCAGCTTGCTGATTTCTTTTTGCAGAAATATCAATATATTGCCAGCATGGGTCTAAAATTTTGATTATTTTTAGGTAAAACGGGCTGAATTTGCTTACATGATAGGCATCACTCGATTACGTCCAAGACGTTTGGCTTCATAGAGTTGTTTATCTGCACTCTCAACTAACACCAAAGGATTCATTCCTTTTCTTAATTCAGCAATACCAAATGAAGCCGTAATGTCGCCGAGTACTTCACCGGTTCTTTTGTCTTTGACTGCGATTTTTTCCATAGAGCGGCGCATGGTTTCAGCCAAACTTCGGGTTTTAGCAAAGGTTGAGTTAGGCACAATGATGGCAAACTCTTCACCGCCGAAGCGAAAAGCTTGGGCACTGTCTCGACAGCAGGCCTGTATTTTTTTGGCTGCGGCCTTGAGCACTAAATCGCCCATAACATGCCCATAGTTGTCATTGATTTTTTTAAAATGGTCTAGATCAACGAGAATTAAAAACAAATTTGGATGCACTGCATGACTGGCTAATTCTTCATCAAAATAGCGTCTGTTGCTCAGGCCAGTTAGGGCATCATACAAGGCTTCTTGTTGGCTTTTTTCAAGCTGCGAGCGCAAGGCTGATATTTCAGTTTGTGCCTCTGCTAAAGCAGAATTAAAACTCATGGTGCTGCGCCGAATATTTTGGGTTTCTTTGACTAAATTGCGCACCAAGGCCATCACTTCTTCGATGGATAAACCCTCTTTTTCAACTTTAGTCAGATTGTCAACACAGTTGTCCATGGTAATTTTAAAGCCGTTTGTTTCACTGCGAGTATCAGTGATTGACTGAGTTAGCTCTATTAACATCGCTTCCATGCTTTGTCGTAGTTCCCATGCCGTCACCTCTTGGCTCTCTGACAAATACTGACGATATAGTTCTTTGGTTTTTGCTTCAGTAATTGGTCGCTCCTGCTTTATAACCCCTTCTAAGGCAAGATTAAGTTCAGGTACTTCATTCGACACATAGGTGTACCACAGCGCATAATTTATTGGCAAAGCGGCTACTTTATGTTTAATCAGCAAAGGAATCGTTTGCTTTAAATTACTAAAAGACATTTCAAAATTTTTGTCAGACATTGGATGAGTGCCCACTTAAATGAAAACACATGAAATTAAGCGTAGTCTAGCCTTGAAACACAGAGCATTAAACCTTTACTCGATGTTAGTTGCAAAGTAGAGCGGAGGCAGAGGTTTAGATTAGTTAGGTAAGGCGCTTAGCGCACCTTACCTAACGCTCAATATTAATGTACCCAGTGGTGTTTCTGTGCTTTGGCTTTGATGGCGTCCGCTGTTTCCTTTGGCATATAAAGTTGATGATTGTTTTCAAAGAAAAAGCTGTGGCGTTTATTTTTGCTGCCGACTTCGTTCATGGTCGCTGATTCGTAAATACGACCATTTAACACGGTGTAGTCAACATATTCACTGCGGCTCACATCATTCAATACATTGCCATCGGTGATAAAGAAATCAGCTAATTTGCCTTCTTCAATACTACCAATGTGTTTATCCATGCCTAAATGCGTTGCGCCATCTATTGTTGCCGCGCGCAATGCCTCCCAAGGGGTGAAGCCACCTTGAGTCATAAGTTGGAGTTCCCAGTGCGCAGCTAAGCCCTCACGTTGACCGTGCGCACCAATGTGCACGCTTACACCTTTATCTCGTAGCGTTTTAGCATAGGCCGCCACTCTAGGATGATTGTATTGAGAATCTGGCGCTGTGGGCCTTACGATTGCACGTTCGTCTAATAAAAAGCTTGGTGTATAGCGTAACAAACGGGGGTTAAGCCATACGTCGTTGCGATCGTACATGTATTCTTCACCCATCATGCCACCATAAGACACGACAAACGTGGGAGTATAGCCAAATTTAGTTGCCGCCCATAAAGACGTTAAGTCACCGTAGCCTGTTGCGATAGGTAAGGAGTGTTCAAGTCCAGTATGGCCATCCACCAACATACTGATGTTCTGCTGAAATTTACCGCCGCCTTCAGGTACTACCATCATACCGAGCTCTTTTGCCGCAGCTAAAATTTGCTGACGCTGTGAGCGAGCAGGTTGGTTATAGCTTTTTACTGAAATAGCGCCAGTGTCTTTGAGGCGTTGCACGTGATAAAGCGCATCTTCTAAGGTGTTGATGACGGCTTTGTAAGCGTAGGCCTCAGCGCCGTATAAAATAGTACCTGTTGAATAAATTCGTGGTGCCACGATTTTTCCAGCTTTTTGTAATTCTGCTGCTGAAAATATCTCTGTCGTGTCGTTTGAAGGATCGTGAATGGTGGTGACACCAAAAGCGACATTTGAATACATCGCCCAATTTTGTTGAGGTATGATTTCATTGCTGCCCTGCGCGCCATGGGCATGGGTGTCAACCAGTCCAGGCACAACTGTTTTGCCTTTGGCGTCAACAATTAGCGTACCCTTAGGTATTTTGACCGTATCTGCGCCACCGACTTTTTCGATGCGATTATCCTTAATCAGGATAACGCCATTTTCTATGACTTCCTGCTCGTTGTTTGCGTTTCGCATGGTCACGATATTGCCACCCACAATCGCTTTATAACCAGTAGGTTTATCACTTGGCTGTTCAAAAGACACACTAATACCTTCAGTGACTGGCTCTGGAAGGGTTTCAGGTGCACCCGCAATAAAATCAAAGGCATCTTTTAATTCGCGCTCGTAGTAGTTTGCACCATGATACCAACTGACTGCTTGGCTATCTGCCCGCCATGTTAAGTATTCACCAGCATGACTGGATAATTGTTTAACAGGTAGAGCCGAAGATTTTGGGCCTATATTTACTCGCTTACCTGTATCAACAAAAGGAGCAACATAAGCATTATATTGGTTCACAAACGCAACCCACTTTTTGTCATTAGACAGACGATATTCAGACACATTATCCGCACCGTATAAATGCTCTCGTTTGTCTTCCCCATTTAAATCAACACTGATTAATTGTGTTTCTGGATAACTGCTGCCTGGAACTGAGGTGGTCAGATACACACGGCTATTATCTCCGGCAAAGTGTGGAGCCCAACCTGATTGACTGACACGTATATTTTTGCCCGATTTTAAATCAAGTACGTAAACGCCAGGTTCAACTGAATAATTAGGGCTAAGTAGATAACCACCAGTGGCTTTTTGATAAGTAATCATTTTATCGTCAGTAGAGAAACTCGGCTCTATATAGTGACCTGGTGTTGTACTGACTACTTTGTCGTTACGACCAGAAACACTGATTGTGCGAACAGTTCCCAGCTTTTGATCATTCCATGTGGTGTAGACAATGCTTTTTCCGTCATTTGAGTAGCGAGGGTAAAGCTCATCGTATTCGTTTTGTTTGGTGAGGCGTTTGATTTTGCCAGATTTGATGTCTTTGGTGTACAGCTTACCTAAGGCTTGAAACAACAACGTGGAGCCGTCTTGTGAGCGTTGGGTCCAGCGCGCCATTTTGACCTTAAATGTATCGGGCGCCACATCAACATCAAAACGTAAAGCGTCTGCATAATGTAGCTCTGCGTTTACTTTGACTGGAATCGTATTTACAGAACCGTCTTCCACATCTAAACGATGAAACTTTCCTGCTGTCCAAAATACAATATTTTTCGAGTCAGGAGTCCAATCGAAATAGGCAAAGTAGCCCTCTGTCCCGAACCCTTCTTGCATGTCTCTTTCAAGATCGAAGTACAGTGGGGTCTCAATACCGGTGCTTATTTCTTTAACGAACAGTACGGTTTTTTCTTGCACACGTCGAATAAAAGCAATGTGTTTTCCGTCAGGCGAAGGTGTTGGCACAACTGCACCGCCCGTGCCACTGATATAGGTTTCTTCATCACCGTTGGCTAACTCATAGCGGGTAATAGCAAAAAGCCCCTTTAGTGGATCTCGGTTATAGCTAAATGTGCTGCCACCGCTGATATCTTGAGTGAAATACACATATTTTCCATCAACAGAAAATGCGGGATCAGCAATGTTCTTTTGGTCTTTTTTACCATTCACACGCTCTTTTAAAGCTAAGCCGTCACCACCACTTTTATGATAAAGCCAGATCTCACCTGCAGGAATACTGCGTGAAGACATGATTCCTTTTGTTACGACGATGTATTCGCCGTCAGGGCTCCACTTAGGTGAGTGAATTAAATTGTTCTTTTCACTACTGAGTTGTTTGAGGTTTGTTCCGTCTTTATCCATTACCCAAAGATTTGAAATACCGCCTCTGTCTGAAATAAAGGCAATGTGCTTACCATCAGGACTAACTGCTGGGTGAATGTTCCACGCAAAATCTTGCGTTAGGGCTTTGGCTTGACCGCCAGACAAGGGCACTTCATATAAATCGCCCAACATGTCAAACACCATCGTTTTACCGTCTGGAGTGATATCCAGGCTTGACCATGTCGTTTGTTCGGTTTCAATGCGTAAGCTTTGCAAAGGAAAGGGAGGGTTAAGCACATCCCATTTGGGTTTTTCTTTTGTTTCTTCGGCAGCAAAAACGTGGCTGCATGCCGCAAAAGCACAAACAAGGGTCATGCCCAATAATGTGGTATTAATTTTAATCATGGATTTTCCTGCCGTATTTTATTTTTTAGTATGGCTGACGCACTTTTACTGCTCTAGCGTAGCTGATTAGAGAGTCTAATAAAGATGTACGACCTTTACTAATATCAATGCAAAAAAGCGTGTACGCAAAGTGTAAAAAAAACGCTCAAAATAGAGCGTTCAGATATTCACTAACTATTATGATAAACCACTAATAATCTGTACTTGCGCGATATCTGTATCACCTTTCAACACTTTTAATATGCCATCTTGTGTCAGAGTGCGCATACCGTCTTTCATGGCTTGGGCTTTCATTTCATGTACTGAGGCTTCTTTATATACCAGTGCCCGTAGTTCGGCGGTCATGGCTAATAACTCATGGACACCAGTACGTCCACGATAACCGGTATTGCCACACTCATCACAGCCTTTGCCACGGGTTAGCATGATTTGCTCCGGCAGGTTCAATTCTGCAATATAAGCTTCGCCATACTGGCGTTTTATAAAGGCGGTATCAACTTCGCTGGCTGGATATTTCTCTTTACAATTGGGGCAAATGGTACGCACGAGACGCTGAGCCAGAATGCCCACACAAGCATCTGAAAAGTTTACCGGGTCAAGGCCTAAGTCCAATAAACGGGTAATGGTTTCTGGTGCTGAGTTAGTGTGCAAGGTTGAAAAGACCAAGTGACCGGTCAGTGAAGCTTCAATACCCGCATGGGCAGTTTCTTTGTCCCGCATCTCACCAATTAGAATTACGTCGGGGTCGGCCCGCAAAAAAGCGCGCAAAGCGTTAGCAAAGGTGAAACCAATTTTAGGACTGACTTGTACTTGTTGCAGACCAGCTTGGGTTATTTCTACCGGATCTTCTGCGGTCCAGATTTTTTTCTCAGGCGTATTAATGTGTCCAAGAATGGCGTGCAGTGTGGTGGTTTTACCCGAACCTGTGGGGCCCACCACTAACAAAATACCATGGGGTTTCTTAACCATAGTTTCTATGGTGGCATAGTTATTAGGAGACAAATTCATTTTGCCAATGGGTAGGGCGCCGCCAGAGGCAAGAATACGCATAACTACGCCTTCACCCGCCACAGTCGGAATGGTTGCTACCCGAACTTCAATTAATTGGCCACTCATGCGAAAGGATAATTTACCATCCTGTGGAACCCGTTTTTCGGCAATATTTAAATTGGACATGATTTTGATACGCGCAATTACCGCGCTATGGTGCGAGGCAGGTACTTGGGTTATATCTCGACATACACCGTCTATACGCATTCTGACGCGAGTGGGGGCGTTCTTTTCAGGGTCAATGTGAATATCAGAAGCATTCAGTCGTTTTGCATCATGTAAAACACGGCTTACCAAACGCACCACTGCGGGCGCATCATCTGACATTTCATCGGTACTTTCATCTAGCTCGTCTGCACTGCCACTGATTTCATCGAGAATTTCATCCATAGCGCCCGGGCCTGCACCACCGACAGCCTCACCTAAATATTGCAATACAATATTGGGTAAACTTACTGATATCTCATAGCTATCGATACCCAGTGCACTTTCTATTTCCATTAGCAGGGCTGCATTATTGGGCTCAGCCATTAATACAATGGGGTTTTCAGCCACGTCTGCCAGCACTGCGACAAAGTTACGTTTTAGATACGAGAGGTTAAGTCGGCTCTCACTTTGAAACATATGATATTTGTCGGGTAAATAAGGTAGAAATGGCACTTGGAAGTGCACGGATAAAGCGTTACCTAATTCTTCGTCTGGGATTCGATATTCAGAGGTTAAGCGTTGAACAATTTGTCGATTATCACCACTCGCTTCACAAATTTTGCTTAATTGGTCTTCAGTGATGAGTTTACGATGCACTAAATAATCAAAAGGTTTACTGGTACCCCCTAATTCATAGCGAAACTTTTTGCCCATTATCTCCGCCACTGCATTAGCAAGATCCAGATCAGCTTGTTCGAAGGCTCCTTCCTTTTTATTGATAATCTGCATAACACCCATCAATACACCCGAATCAAGTATGGGCACGCAAATGACATTTCGGGTTTTAAAAGTGGAGTTTTTATCAAAACGGTCAGCGAATTTAAGGCGCTGGTGGATAGCGGCAAGTTCTTCTTTACTATATGGGTCGTTAATAAGTAGTGGGCTTTGACTCAGTGCGACATACCCGGCAATAGACAAGGGGCTAATAGGAACCTTGATTTCTTTTGTTTCTTTACCTGTTTTAAAACGTGCGACTAAATCCTGATGTTGGCGACGACGTTGAAAAATACTCATACGTTCGGTATTAAACAACTCAAGAATGAAAGGCTCAAGCTTGCCATAGGCATCCATCAACGATGGGTGAGCCGCCAGGAGCTGGTTAATATGTTTCAGTTTATCGGCGTGAATGTCAGGGTTAGTCATCGTTATTTTTATGTTTAATCTTTTTTAATTCAAGCATCTACTATAACGTAGCCAATATCTTAGGCAAATAGCTTTTACTATCTATAGGTATCAGGCAGTAACACTTTTGACACTAAGATATCAAAGACGCTGTAAGGCTTGATGATTTAGCTCTGTTAAAGATGTGGCAAGTACCAGAGTGCAGAGACCTGCAACTTTGCATTAAGCTTTTGTGCGTTGCCGTTTTGAGCGAAGTTGTTTGACTTTTAAATCGTGCTTAATTTCGCGATTGACTAATATAAAGGTCAGAACCATTTTAGTGGGTATTGATAATATCATGCCCACAGCGACACATGCTGCACTGATGAGAATTCCTCGGATCCCCATGGTTTCGATAGTGTCGTTGAATAAATGAAAATACAGACCTAGAGTAATTAAACCCATTCCTGTAAACATGCAGATTTTTAATAATAACAATAGACGCTTATTTTTCATTATTTCTCCACCATAAAGCCCCTGCTTTAAGTTCTCATTGTAGGTATGTAACCTGGTGAAGAGTTTGATCTGAATCATAGCCACAATCATTACTACAATTTTTGTTAATTGGTATTGCATAATAAATCAGCGCATGTATAATTCGCGCCCACTTGTTCTGATGAACAGTGATTTTGACTTAGAGCTTCGGCTACAAAGGCAATCTTAACTACAAGACCCCAATTGGGGGTTAGCGGTAAACACACACATCCCCCCACCCGGATTTAGGTGGTTGAGGATGATTTTTTTTGTTCTTTCGATTGGAGCTTAATCGATGCCAAATCAAAGAATTCGTATTCGTTTGAAAGCGTTTGATCATAAATTGATCGATCAGTCTACGGCTGAAATCGTTGAAACTGCGAAGCGTACAGGTGCTCAGGTTAGCGGACCTATTCCACTACCTACTCGTAAAGAGCGCTACACAGTGTTGGTTTCTCCTCACGTAAATAAAGATGCACGTGATCAGTATGAAATCCGCACACACAAGCGTTTGGTAGATATCATTGAGCCTACTGATAAAACAGTAGATGCTTTAATGAGATTGGACTTGGCTGCTGGTGTTGATGTTCAAATCAGCCTGGGCTAACAAGAGAGGGTTTTAACATGGCGATTGGTCTTATCGGTCGTAAAGTAGGTATGACTCGCATCTTCACTGAAGATGGCGTTTCAATCCCTGTGACTGTTATTGAAGCAACTCCTAATCGTGTGACTCAGTTACGTACTGAAGAAACAGACGGTTATAAAGCGCTACAAGTAACTGCTGGCGATAAAAAAGCTAGCCGCGTTAACAAAGCTCAAGCAGGTCATTTTGCTAAAGCGGGTGTTGATGCTGGTCGCGGTTTGTGGGAATTCCGTTTAGACGCTAATGAAGGCGAAGGCATTGAAGTAGGCAGTGAATTAACTGTTGAAATGTTTGCTGAAACTAAATTAGTTGACGTAGCGGGTACCTCAAAAGGTAAAGGTTTTGCTGGTGTTATTAAACGCTGGAATTTCAGTCATCAACGTAACTCACACGGTAACTCTTTGTCTCACCGTGCACCTGGTTCAATTGGTCAAAACCAAAGTCCAGGTAAAGTTTTCAAAGGCAAAAAAATGGCTGGTCAGCTTGGTAACAAGCGCATCACCGTTCAGTCTTTGGATGTAGTACGTGTTGATCTAGAGAACAACCTTTTATTAGTGAAAGGTAACGTTCCTGGAGCTCCGGGTGGCGATGTCATCATTAAAGCTGCAGTTAAAGCGTAACGTCTGGGGAGTTAAGTGATGGAATTAGTATTGAAAGATGCGCAAAGCGCTCTTGAAGTATCCGAAGCAACCTTTGGACGTGAATTTAACGAAGCACTAGTACATCAAGTAGTAGTTGCATTCGGTGCAGGCGCCCGTCAGGGTACTAAAGCACAAAAAACACGCTCTGAAGTTCGCGGTGGTGGAAAAAAACCTTGGAAACAAAAAGGTTCTGGTCGTGCCCGTGCTGGTACAATCCGTAGCCCAATTTGGCGTTCAGGTGGTGTAGCTTTTGCTGCCAAGCCACAAGATCATAGCCAAAAAGTTAACAAGAAGATGTACCGTGGTGCGATTCAAAGCATCTTGTCTGAATTGGTACGTCAAGACCGTTTAATCGTGGTCGAACAGTTTTCAGTTGAGAGCCCTAAGACGAAAGAATTACTTTCTAAATTAGCTGCTCTTGAACTTAAAGATGTGCTTATTGTGACATCAGAAGTTGATGAGAATTTATTCTTGTCTGCTCGCAACTTATATAAAGTTGACGTACGTGATGTTCAGGGCATTGACCCAGTAAGTCTTATTGCATTTGAGAAAGTATTGATGACTGCAGCTGCAGTGAAGCAATTAGAGGAGGCGTTAGCATGATCAATGAAGAGCGTCTACTTAAGGTGTTATTAGCACCACATGTTTCTGAAAAAGCTACGCTAGCTGCTGAAAAGAACAACACTGTTGTACTTAAAGTAGCCAAAGATTCGAACAAAGAAGAAATCAAGCAAGCAGTTGAAAAAATGTTTGAAGTTGAAGTCGCCTCTGTTCGTACCTTAAACGTTAAGGGAAAAACTAAACGTCACGGTGCATCTTTTGGTAAGCGTAAAGACTGGAAAAAAGCCTACGTCGTGCTTAAAGAAGGTCAAGACATCGACTTCACTGGCGGCGCAGAGTAAGAAGGGGATTAGATATGCCATTATTGAAAGCTAAACCGACTTCTCCTGGTCGTCGTCACGTAGTTCAGGTAACCAACCCTGATTTACATAAAGGCGCACCTCATGCACCTTTATTAGAAAAGAATAGCAAGTCTGGTGGTCGTAACAACAATGGTCGCATTACCGTGCGTCACATTGGTGGTGGTCACAAGCAGCATTACCGTTTAATCGATTTTAAACGTAACAAAGACGGCATTCCTGCTGTTGTTGAGCGTTTAGAATACGATCCTAACCGTTCTGCTAATATTGCACTTGTGCTTTATGCAGATGGTGAGCGTCGTTATATCCTAGCGTCTAAAGGCTTAAAAGCCGGTGATCAGATTCAATCTGGTCCTGATGCAGCGATTAAAGCTGGTAATACTTTACCAATGCGCAACATGCCAGTGGGTACTACGGTACATGCCATTGAAATGAAGCCGGGTAAAGGCGCACAAATTGCTCGTTCAGCAGGTACTTACGCGCAAATTCTAGCTCGTGCCGAAGGTTATATAACTCTTCGTTTACGTTCTGGTGAAGTTCGTCGAGTATTGGCAGATTGCCGTGCCACCGTAGGTGAAATCGGTAATGCAGAACATATGCTACGTTCACTTGGTAAAGCTGGTGCAACTCGTTGGCGCGGTGTTCGCCCAACAGTGCGCGGTGTTGCCATGAACCCTGTAGATCACCCACATGGTGGTGGTGAAGGTCGTACCTCTGGTGGCCGTCATCCTGTTACACCTTGGGGTATTCCTACTAAGGGTAAGAAAACACGTAGTAACAAGCGTACCGATAAACTTATCGTACGTCGTCGTAATAAGTAATAGCGAGGATTCACCATGCCACGTTCTCTCAAGAAGGGTCCTTTCATAGACCTACACTTGTTGAAGAAGGTTGAGGCTGCAGTGGAAAAGAACGACAAGAAGCCAATCAAAACTTGGTCTCGTCGTTCTATGATCATCCCAGATATGATTGGGTTGACCATTGCGGTCCATAACGGTCGCCAACATGTTCCAGTATTCGTCTCTGACGAAATGGTCGGCCATAAGTTGGGCGAATTTGCGCCAACGCGTACTTACCGCGGCCATGTCGCGGATAAGAAAGCCAAGAGATAAGGGAGATAAAAATGCAAGCTTTAGCTAAACATTGTCATGCCCGTACTTCGGCTCAGAAAGCACGCTTGGTAGCAGATCAAATTCGTGGTTTACACGTTGAAAAGGCACTAGAACTTTTGACTTATAGTCCGAAGAAAGGCGCCGATCTAATCAAAAAAGTATTAGAATCAGCGATTGCGAACGCCGAACATAACGAAGGTGCAGACATCGATGAATTGACTGTCTCACAAATCTTCGTTGACGAAGGTCCAACTATGAAGCGTATTAAGCCAAGAGCCAAAGGCCGTGCTGATCGTATATTTAAGCGTAGCAGTCACATCACTGTTGTTGTGTCTGATAACTAGGAGAAGATAATGGGACAGAAGGTACATCCTACAGGTATACGCCTGGGTATCAGCAAACCATGGACATCTACCTGGTACGCGAATACTGCAGATTATGCAAATAACCTTTTTAACGACCATCAGGTACGTCAGTATCTGACTAAAGCGCTTAAAGCGGCTTCTTTGTCTAAAATCATTATCGAGCGTCCTGCAAAAGCGATCCGTGTGACTATTCACACTGCTCGTCCAGGTGTAGTTATCGGTAAAAAAGGTGAAGACGTTGAGAAGATCCGCAAGCATGTTTCTAAGTTAGCCGGTGTGCCAGCTCAGATCAACATCGCTGAAGTGCGTAAGCCAGAACTAGATGGCCAATTGGTTGCTGATAGCATCGCAAGCCAGTTAGAACGCCGTGTTATGTTCCGTCGTGCTATGAAGCGCGCGGTTCAAAACGCAATGCGAATTGGAGCCAAAGGTATTAAAGTTGAAGTAAGCGGTCGTCTAGGCGGCGCTGAAATTGCACGTACTGAATGGTATCGTGAAGGCCGTGTACCATTACACACTTTCCGTGCCGACATCGACTATGCAACGTCAGAAGCTTTAACTACTTACGGTATCATTGGCGTAAAAGTATGGATCTTTAAAGGTGAAGTATTAGGCGGAATGCCTCTTACTCATGAGCAGCCAGCTGCTGCCCCTGCACCTAAGAAGAAGCCTCGTACTGCTAAGCGTGAGGGCTAATAATTATGTTACAACCTAAACGTATGAAGTTCCGTAAAATGCATAAGGGTCGTAACCGTGGTTTAGCCACTGGTTGCAACGTAAGTTTCGGAACTTACGCTCTTAAAGCAGTTGGCCGTGGTCGTATGACTGCTCGCCAAATCGAATCGGCTCGTCGTGCCATGACTCGTGCTGTTAAACGTCAAGGTAAAATCTGGATTCGGGTTTTCCCTGACAAACCAATTACTCAGAAGCCTCTCGAAGTGCGTCAAGGTAAAGGTAAAGGTAGCGTTGAGTACTGGGTATGCCAAATTCAACCTGGTCGTGTGTTATATGAAATGGACGGTGTTCCAGAAGCATTAGCTCGCGAAGCATTTGAATTGGCAGCTGCGAAACTGCCGTTTAAAACCACCTTTGTAACTCGGACGGTGATGTAATGAAAGCGACAGAACTGAAAGAAAAAAGCGTTGAAGAATTGAACACAGAACTTTTAAGTTTATTACGTGAACAATTCAACTTGCGTATGCAAGCGAGTACTGGTCAGCTTGAAAAAACTGATGGTCTTCGTAAAGTGCGTCGTAATATTGCGCGTGTTAAAACCATTCTGACTGAAAAGGCTGATGCGTAATGACTGAACAAACTATTCGTACAGTACAAGGTCGTGTGGTTAGCAACAAAATGGATAAAACCATTACTGTTGCGGTAGAACGTAAAGTAAAACACCCTATTTATGGGAAGTTCATTAAGCGTACTACTAAGCTACACGCTCACGATGAAACTAATCAATGTAGCGAAGGCGACGTAGTCACAGTACGTGAATGCCGTCCTTTGTCTAAATCCAAAAATTGGACATTGGTAGAAATCGTAACTAAAGCTCAATAAGCGATAGTTTTGAATGCTAAAAGGCACAGTTCGTGAGAACTGTGCCTTTTTTGTTTGCGTCGTTGTTTTCACTGTGGCTGATTTTAATGCCTATCAATCCACACTTGTCTTGATGATTGCTTGAAAAATTTTCTCTTGTGCAAGCGTCCTTATTTCTGTTACTTTTCGATGACATTGTTATTCAGAAGAGACATTTATTTCTAGTCTATATTTGTGCCAATCTCAAAATAAAAGAAATCTGGCTCAAGCCCTAAAGGTCAAAAATATCTTGCTAAGGCTGTGTTTGATTATAATTATTCTCACTCCTTTTTGTCATGCACAGCATTCTCAAACGTTAAGAGGAAACCGTGATATAGAGGGCACCTGGGTGCCATTTGATATTACTGACGATCCGAATAATCCAGGCATCTTTATCGAACTCACTCCTCTGTTGTTTCAGCGAGCAAAAATTGATTTTGTCTACTCTTACATGCCGACCAAGCGCGCCGTGAAGGCCTTATATGCTGATGAACTAGACTTCGATTTTGTAAATCCTGATTGGTTATCTCCCGATGATAAGGAGCGATTTGTTTTTAGTGATGCCTTATTTCAAATCAGTGAATATTTTATCAGTTTACCCGTACATGCTAAGTCGTATTTACAGGCTTCTTCTGCTTATGGTAAACCCGTCGGCACGGTTTCAGGTTATTACTATTATGATGATGAGCATTTTAAACGGGTAGATTTTCGTTCTGAAAGTGAAGTCATTTTAGGCTTGGCGAAAAAACGTTACGACGTTGCGATTATGGAACAATTCGCCGCTAGGTATTGGTCGGCTAAACATCATGTGCCTATCAGTTTAGGAAGTATTCATACTCAGGGGTATATGGTGATGAGATTAAGGGCCGAATACAGTCATTTAGTCCCTGATATAAATAAGGCGATAAATTCCTTAAAGCAAAACGGCGAGATTCAAAGAATTCTACTGCATTACACAAATCACCAAGACAGACTTAGCTCTTATGAATAAAAGCGCTATCTACACTGTTTGCTTTGAATATAGGACGACGCAAACTGGGTCCCCAACATGGATAAAAAACAGTAGGCTGTGAAATAATAGAAGCCTTCCCCAGCAGCTGAAAATGTTTGTGTACTGACTTCAAATACTATTTTAAAGCCAAATATTGAAAGTTGTTGGGTATTCACGGTGTCTGCATGGTTAGTAGACAAAATAGCTAAAAAAACTGCCACTACGAAGACGTCAGCCATTGACCACTTACTGATGTTATTAACAAAGTTAACTAAACGACGTTCCATAATCAGGTTTTTAGTAAAATAAGCCACAGTCATCACCATGGTCTTTAAGAGCGGAATACAAACCGTAAACATAAAAATTAGACTAGCCACGAGTATTCTATCGTCTTGCCACAATTCTTGAATAGTATCTATGATTGATAACTCTTTATTCACGAGGGCTGAAGACAAACTAGAACCGCTGAGATCAACGAGCATACTCATATCAAGCATAAACATAGTGAGTAATATACCGGGGAAAAATAAGCCTAAAGACAATATATTAAAGGCGAAACCTAAATGTTTTTTATACATGCAGTGGATAGTAAGATGTGTATTTGCTTGACAGATTAAAGGCTTAATTTGTGAATTGCAGCATAAAAATGTAATAAATAATCATTTGTCACCATTCATTAAATAAAGGTATTTTATCAAATACCTATTGGCCATCGGTAATACGTTTAAAAATTCTACAACAGCTACACTAGCGTCATGTTGTTTTTTGTGGTCATCTCAGTGAAAAGTATTCTGTTTACAATTATTTTCATATCGAGTTTTTCTTGCTTGGCTGAGAATTCATTGCTTACCCGTTCGGTTAAGTGGGTTGTGGACGCCTTGCCTGAGGATACCATGTTCGATGTAGCCTCAGATGGCTTAAAGTTTTCAGGCTGCAAACACCGTGATTACCAAATGCGCATCACTCAGCCTATTAATCCGCAATTTTCTATTGAAACGTCTCTCGGATATTCGAAAGGTCAACTTCAGTGGGGCGTATTTAGCCAAAAAGTATCAGTCTACGAACTTTCTTTAGTGCCACGTTATCAAGTATCTGAACGACTGAGCCTTGGCTTTGGTATGGTCAGCCAGTCTGACGTTAAATTTAAAACAACCCAAGGGCTCGAATTTGATTTACCTAGTAGTCAGGAATGGCTTGCTTCATCTCGTATTCACGGAATAGAAGAAGGCCACTATTGGGAATTGATGGTATCTAGTAAAAAGTGGCAGACAAATCAGTCGTACGGAAACTGGTTTGAAAGAGGACTCGCTGATAACAAGCTCACGTTGTCTTATAATGGGTCTTTTTAGTCGGAGTGAAGTGTTTACTTAGGAATTTAAACGACTCCCCCTTGATTTATCTCTTCATTATTCAAATGCTCGGTATCACAGAGTAAATAAACGGTTTTTAAATCCTTCAGATCAACTTCAATTATACTGGTATTGGCGTATTCAGCCATACGCCAATTGGGATGCAATGTTAAGTCGAGTTGATGTTTAACGAGTTCTCTAAGCACCAGACCGTGGGTTATAACCAGAATATGCCCCTTAGCGTTAAGACTTTGTTCACAAATATAATGCCAAGCTTGAGTAGTGCGTTCGCTGAACTGCTCGATACTTTCCCCATTTACCGGTCGATAGTCAGTTTGATGAAAATCATGACCAACCTCATCGTAAGATAAGCCTCTAATATCACCAAAGTTTCGCTCTCGTAGAAGAGAACTGTAACTTATCTTGCAACCTAGCGCCTCAATCAAGGGAGAAGCCGTTTGCTTAGTGCGCAAGTAATCGCTACACAAGATATGTTCAACGTCATTCATATTAAAGCGCTGGGCTAATTTATAAGCTTGTTGATGTCCCAGATCTGACAGTTCTGTGTCAGGCGTTTGGATAATTTTGTCACGGTTACTGTTTGTTTCACCGTGACGAATTAAAAATAAGGACATTAAGCAAACACAACTGTTTTGTGTTTGTGAATGATAACACGGTCTTCTAGATGATAACGAAGACCATTAGCTAAGGCCGTTTTTTCACAATTTTTCCCTTTTCTAACCATATCAGCTGAACTATCGCTGTGGCTAATTCGCATCACTTCTTGCTCAATAATTGGTCCTTCATCGAGATCGCTAGTCACATAATGGCATGTTGCACCAATCAGTTTTACCCCCCGGTCATAAGCTTGTTGGTAAGGCTTGGCTCCCGCAAATGAGGGTAAAAAGCTATGATGAATATTAATTGCTTTACCCGCTAACTTTTGGCAAAGATGATCGGGAATGATCTGCATAAATCGGGCTAATACCGTTAAGTCAGCCTGATAAGCAACAATTAATCTTTCAATCTCGGCAAAGGCTTGCTCTTTGGATTGGTCTTTAAAATCAACCCAATGAAAAGGAATGTTATGCCAATCGGCAAATTGTTTCATTTGAGGGTGATTCGCGATGATGCAGGGTATATCGCAATACAACTCACCGCTATGCCAGCGGTGTAATATATCCATCAAACAATGTGATTCATGGCTAGCTAACATAACCACTTTTTGTTTTTGCATCGAATCGCTTAATTTCCAATTCATTGAAAATTGTTCAGCAATTGGCGCAAAAGCCAGCTTTATTTTTTCAATACTCATACTGACAGAATCAGCACGAATTTCATGACGCATAAAAAAGCGTCCAGTTTGTAAGTCCGTATGATGATTGGCTTCCACAATCGTGGCATTGTGTGAAGCTAAAAACTGACTCACGTTCGCTACTAAGCCAACTTGATCAGGACAATCGATGACTAATCTAAAGGTTTGCTGCATTTACATTCTCAGAACTGAAACTTGTCGTAGATACACCAATTTGACCCTACATTCAGCCGTGGGTAAAGAATGAAAAAGACTAAAGAAGAAGCATTTAATGTTAGTTGCACAAAATAGCTCGTAAATCGCTTCATTTTTAGTCTTCTTCATTTGCCGATAAGATTAAGTCTAAGATTTGTTGTCTTTCTATCGGCATCACTCGCTTGAATGATGCGCTCACAGACAGTGATTATATTCTTTTACGCACAGCTAACTCAGGCATTAAGGGCCATGACTGTCTGATGGCATACACTACGCCTTTCGCGGTTGAAAGTGATTCGTATAGGTGAAACGCTTGCGAACGCCACGTAAAATTAGGTGTGACCAGTGGTGCTGGGGGATTTTCAGTACATTTTCTGATTAGCGTTACATGGGCTTGATAAGCATTTTTTTGCGTAGCAATATCGGCACTGTGGGCTGCAGTAGTGAGCTTTTTTACTAATTGCAGATGCGCTGAAGCATGGTTTGAGCAGCCAATCCAGAAGGCTTTGGGTTTAGCCCAGTAGCCTGCTATATCGAGATTCACACTAAATTCTGAAATATCTTCCATCACCGCAATTTGTTGTTGTAGTTTGTCTTGTTGTTCAAGGTTGATGGTGCCTAAAAACGCTAAAGTCACGTGGAAATTTGCGGCAGGTACTGCAGTTGGATAGGGGGGAAGGGATGTGGTGCGCCAATTGTCGATAGCAAGTTTAGTGGATACATCAGGCTCAAGTCCTAAAAAAGCACGCATACGGTTTACCAATATTTTGTTATCATAGGGCTAGCTTACCCCACTTACTTTATAGTTCAACGAGATTCTATTTGTTACCTATTACGTCCATTTTGCCGCAGTTGCATATTCAACTTACACGGGGCAATGCTATTGTTGTTGCGCCGCCTGGTGCAGGTAAGTCAACCGAATTGCCCTTGAGTTTGTTGCGTTCAGCGTTATTTGCAGACCAAAAAATCATTATGCTCCAACCCAGACGTATTGCGGTACGAAACATTGCACAGTTCTTAGCAGAACAACTAAATGAGCAAGTGGGTCAAACCATTGGCTATAGAATAAAAGGTGAAGTAAAAGTAAGTGCTAACACCAAGCTTGAAATTGTTACTGAAGGCATACTTACTCGGATGCTTCAACACGAACCTGACTTACCAGAAGTAGCGTTAATCATTTTTGATGAATTTCATGAGCGTAGTGTGCATGCTGATTTTTCGTTGGCACTCTGTTTAGAGGTACAACAAGGTCTGAGGGAAGATTTACGCTTGTTAGTAATGTCTGCCACTATGGATGTCACTGCTTTACAACAAATATTACCTGACGCACGGGTATTAGAATCACTCGGTAGAAGCTTTCCGGTTGACCTTCATTATCGCCCTGACACTGGCAAAACATCCTTGGCTGACAAAGTAACTAAATTAGTCACAGAGGTGTTCCCGAAACATCAAAAAGATGTCCTAGTATTTCTACCGGGTATTGCAGACATAAAACGAGTGGCTCAAGGTTTAATACTGCGCTTTGCTGAGCAGGTTGAAATTCATAGCTTGTATGGTGATCTTAGTAGTCAGCAGCAACAACGAGCGTTACAACCCAGTCCCGCGGGTAAACGTAAAATTGTATTAGCAACCAATATTGCTGAAACCAGTTTAACTATTGAAGGCATCGAGGTCGTTATTGATAGTGGCATTGAAAAACGTGCTGTTTTTCATTTAAACCGAGGGATCAGTCAGTTATCTTTGCAAAAAATCTCTCAAGCCTCCGCCACGCAGCGTGCTGGGCGAGCGGGACGACTGGGTCCAGGGGTATGTTATCGTTTATGGAGTCAAGAGCAGCAGCAACGCCTAAGTCAACAATCGAGCCCTGAAATCTTGCAAAGTGATATGGCTTCGTTTGTTTTAGAAGTGGCTGTGTGGGGTACGGATATCAGACAACTCACCTTATTAGACTATCCTAGCGTGGCGCAAATACAGCAGGCACAGGCGTTATTACAGAGTTTAGGGTTTGTTGATGAGCAACTAAAGCTCACTGAAAAAGGACGCCAAGCGCATCAAATTGGCTGTCATCCGAGTATGGCCAATATGCTATTAAAAAGTGCCGTTAAAAGTGATGCCCATTTAAGCTTAGCCTGTGCTATTGCATCCTTACTCGAACACAAAGATCCCTTGGGCTTACAAGCAGGCGCACAGTTCAGTGCACGTCTTAATTTTTTACTGGCAAATAAACAGCATGTTGTATGGCAGCAAATTCATCAATGGCATAAAAAGTTCAAGATTACATTGTCGATATGGCCTTTAGAGGATGTGTCTTTAATATTGTCCTTTGCTTTTCCTCAATGGCTGGCCAAGCGTCGGCAAAACGATCGTTACTTGTTAGCCTCAGGCTCTGGCGTAAAATTACAAGCAGATGACTCTCTGGTTGGCGCTGAGTGGCTCATTGTGGCCAATATGATGATCACCGACCAGCAAAAAGATGACGCGCAAATTCGCTATGCAGAACCTTTGAGTACCAATTTAGTGATGGCTATTTTTGCTGAAACAATTGAACGTAAAGACGTACTCAGTTGGGATAAATCGGCTGAAAGAATTTCTGCAGTTCGAGAAGTCAGAATAGGGAAAATAGTCCTGCAAAAAGACAATTTAGCGAAACCCTCAGCGGAGCAAATACAACAAATTTGGCGGACTATTATTGAAGATCGCGGTATTGCAGCGCTTGGTTTCAACGAGGCGTGTTTATCCCTGCAGCACAAAGTCGCTCTTGCTCAACGTTTGTTACCGCAAGAGCCCTTACCAGATATGTCTAATTCGGCACTATTATCTGATCTAGACACCTGGCTGCTGCCGTTTATTGAGCAACTCACCACCTGGGCGCAATTAACTAAGGTTGACTTTTATGCCTTGCTTAAAAATCAATTTGATTGGCAACAGTGGCAAACTATTGAGCAATTATTACCAGCCCAGTTAATGTTGCCAAGTGGTCGTCATCATCCTTTGTCGTATGGTGAAAATTCAGAGGTGACACTCGCCGTGCGTATGCAAGAACTGTATGGCTTGCAACAACACCCAAAAGTGGCGCGAGGTCTGATCCCGATAACCTTAGAAATACTCTCACCGGCACATCGGCCCTTGCAAACAACCCAAGATTTAGTGGGTTTTTGGCAAGGAAGTTACAAACAGGTTCAAAAAGAAATGAAAGGTCGTTATCCTCGTCATTTCTGGCCAGACGAGCCAGCTAGTTCTCCTGCGACCACCACCACTAAAAAGAAAATGAATTTATCCTGATGAGCAAATCCACAAAATCTAACACGTCAAAAGCAAGCGCAGCAACGACTCAAAAACGTTCACTGTGGCAAAAGTTAAATCCATTTGCATGGTTGATGCGCCATTGGTGGAAATTGACTCTCGTATGTCTGGTCGTATTTACCGCCTATGGCTTTTACCTCAATACCCAAATTTCAGCCAAGTTTGGTGGTAATAAATGGCAGGTCCCAGCTCAAATTTTTGCTCGTCCCTTACATTTAGAGCTCAAACAAGAAATCAGCATGTCTGAAATCATCGAAGAGCTTAAGTTACTAGGATATCGCAAGGTAAATCGAGCAGACAGTTCGGGAGAGTACCAGCTTCTTGGGCAAAATAAGATTCGTTTTGTCAGGCGAAAATTTGATTTCCCTCACGGTGCTGAAGACATTCGTCATATCGAACTTGCTATAACTTCGGGTAGAGTGAGCCAAATTAGTGAGTTGCCCGTGGGTAATGCCCTGCAACAAATTGATCTCGAGCCGTGGCTCGTCACGCGCCTTGTCAGTGGGGGCCGCGAAGACCGTATGTTAGTGCGTTTAGAGGATGTTCCTCCGGCATTTTTACAAGCCTTGGTGTTAGTTGAAGATAATGATTTTTATCAACACCATGGCGTGGCTCCTATGTCTATCATGCGGGCTTTGTTAGCCAATATTGCAGCGGGTAGAGCGGTACAGGGCGCCAGTACCCTTACACAGCAACTCGTTAAAAACCTATTTCTTACCAATGAAAAATCCTTATCTAGAAAAGTAAAAGAGGCCTACATGGCGATTATCATTGATGCGAAATACAGCAAAAATGAAATTCTTGAAACCTATCTAAATGAGGTATTCCTTGGTCAAAACGGCAATAATGGTGTATTCGGTTTTGGTTTAGCCAGTTTCTTTTATTTTGATCGCCCAATCAATGAATTAAGTGTGGAAGAAATGGCAATGTTAGTGGGTATTATCAAAGGGCCCTCTTACTACAATCCACGTAAACACCCTGAACGTGTTAAAGAACGCCGTGATCTGGTGTTGCGCATCATGTTGGAAAATAACCTATTGACGCCTAAGGATTACAAAAATTCGGTCGCCAATAATCTGCAACTCGCCTCTGGTGCGAGTTTGAAAAAAGACAAACACCCTGCCTTCATGGATAAGGTACGCCGTGAACTCAATACAGTGTTGATTAATCCTGACATTCGCCAGTCGGGTTTGAAGGTGTTTACTACCCTAGATACCAATGCACAAATTAAGGCCGAGCTTGCTCTTTCAGAAGGCGTGGCGAAACAAGAGAAGCGCTTAGGAAAAACAGAATTTGAAGGTGCGATGGTAGTAACGGATATTGCCAGAGGTGAAATTCGTGCCTTGGTGGGAGGCAAAGACTTTAATTATGCTGGCTTTAATCGTGCCATCGATGCGAAGCGCGCCATTGGTTCTTTAGTCAAGCCAGCCATTTATCTTACTGCACTCGAGCAATCTGCTGAGTATAACTTAGCGACCTTGCTTACCGACGAACCCATCACCCTAAAGAGTAGTCAAGGAAAGGTGTGGGAGCCGCTGAACTCTGACAAAACCTTTAGAGGGCAAGTGCCTTTGATGACGGCTTTGGTGCAGTCTTTAAATGTTCCTACCGTGTCGCTAGGTATGCAACTCGGATTAGGCGCGATAAGCGATACAATTTGGCGGCTAGGCGTTGAAGAGGATATTGATTTGTATCCTGCTTTGACCTTAGGCGCGGTAAATTTCTCGCCTATACAAGTCAATCAAATGTTTCAAACTATCGCGAATCATGGCCGTTATCTACCCTTGCATAGCATTACTAACATCATGTCGCCAGATAACGATTTGTTATGGCGCTTTACTGAAGCGGCCGAGCAAAGGGTGGACGAACAAGCCACCTATCTTCTAAATTATGCGCTACATAAAGTAACGTTAGAAGGTACGGCTAAACAAGTTCATCAGCAGTTTGCTGACATCAATATGGCGGGTAAAACCGGTACAACGGATGATTATCGTGATAGCTGGTTCAGTGGTTATGATAATAATATTTTGGTGACAACATGGATTGGCAAAGACAACAATCAACCGGTCAACCTAAGTGGTGCCAGCGGCGCAATGCAAATCTTTATCGATTATCAAAAGCGCCAAGCGCCCAAATCGTTTGTAAGACGTTTTCCTGAGGGCCTCAGTATTGCGCATTTTGACATTGCTAGCGGTATGGTCAGTCAGGCAGGGTGTAAAAATACCATGAGCTTGCCTGCCATTAGCGCTGCCTTACCTAAGGCACCGAAAAACTGCATCGGTGAGTCAAACAAGCCAGAAAAATCCAAAAGCCTGTGGGAACGATTGTTCGGATAATCGCAAAGAGCGTGATGCCAGGGCTACCCGTTTTACGGCTTGTTTTTATCTTGCAATGCGGGTAACTCTGCGCGTTTGTTTAAGCGCTTTTGAATAAATGAATCAAAAGGGGGCGGTTCACTGCATTTTACTCGACCGCCCATTATTCCCATCACAACCGCTAGCGTTTGATTAGTGGTTGAGCTGCAATCAACACTGGTTGTGATTTTTTGCGTAAATCGTTCTTCCTCAGTTAAGAATGAATCCCCTTCTGGCGCACCTATTGTTGGATGATCACGCTGTTGCCGGTACTCACTCGCTGCTTGCGCAGCTAAGCTATTTAACTGACGTTGTTGGAGTGAATGCAGCTGACTTTTTGCAACGTCCTGTATGGGTTGTTGATAAATCGTGTTTTCTGAGCTTTTTACAGCTTCAGTTGCAGACAAGATGGTATCGTTGGCAAAAGGCTCTTGTGTTTCATTAGGCACGACGTCATCTGTCAATTCTTGGTCTTCTTGCTGTTCTTCTACCTCTGGCTTTGGTAGAGGAGTCGGCTCATTCGGCTCAGAAATAATCGCCTGTGCTCGCGTTTTTTCTTCAGTCGTCGCTGGGCTTGGTTTAGGTTTCTCAGGTTCAGGTTCAGGTTCAGGTTCTGGCTCGGGAGCGGGCAGTTCCTCTTCTTGAGCTTGTGATGCTTCGGCAGGTAAAAAGCTTGCCGTATCTACAAACAGCAATTCGGCTTGAATTATTGACGGCGTCTCAGGGAGGGCAATCGGAGCTTTTTTGCCAAAATAAAGCGCGGCAATGAGAACAGCATGGATTAAAATGGAAGCAACTACGATAATGCCCAATCGACTATTTTGATTTTTTAGCACTTATCGAATCGACCTATCCATTTTATTTGCGTCAAGCGTAGAGCCTATAAAAAGCATAAAGTTCCCTTCGCCCCTCAGGTTCTATTGTTGCAGTGCTTGTCGAGCTTCGTCTCGAGTTTCTGCAACCGTTACTTTCCAAGTGCTCCCGGCAAAAATAGTTTTTAAAACCATACCAATACTTTCAGCTTCAGCATACCCAAGCAATATCACCAAATGGATGTTGGTGGCTTTTTCGGCATCCCGTTTGCCTAATAATGCTAAACCAGTAGTATCTTCGGCAGTGAGCGTTGAGCCAACAATTTGGCTGAAGTCTAAAAACAACTTAGTGTTGTGATTCAGCGCTTGTCGATAGCTTGGATCTTGATTCATAAAAATTAAATCTAATGCGCTAAGGGTCCCCTCAAATTTAACCGTAACGGTGTCGTTAACAGTACTTATTTCATATTGCATACGCGCTCCTTTTTAGGCTGAAACAGTGTGGCTTCACCGGCTCAGAGAAAAGTTTACCAAGTGAGATGATGATAAGTGATTATAAGGGAAGCAATTTTCTTTGACGACTGTTTATCTTGTTACTCATCAGGGCCAGCAAAACGCTTTGATGCACCAAAGTGGGTCGAAAACCGTTTTGCGAACCAATTGTGTGCAAAAAAAACATGTTTTTGGGGTCGTAATTTGATTAACACATTGAAATATAATGTTTTTTGTTTGTGGCATAGGACTTGTTATGTGTTGTTCAGCGACTTGCAATACAAAATCAATAAAACACTGGGAGCAACACCATGAAATTAGTAACTGCGATCATTAAGCCTTTCAAGCTTGATGATGTACGCGAAGCAATCTCCGAAATTGGAATCGATGGTTTAACTGTAACCGAAGTTAAAGGCTTTGGTCGTCAGAAAGGTCATACAGAACTTTACCGTGGTGCAGAATATCAGGTTGATTTTTTGCCTAAGGTAAAATTAGAAATTGCAGTTCAAGACGATCATGTCGACCGTCTAGTGGAAGCCATTGTGGGTTCGGCTAAAACCGGAAAAATCGGTGACGGTAAAGTATTTGTCTATGACTTAGAGCACGCTGTACGTATTCGTACTGGTGAAATCGACGGCGAAGCCATTTAGTAGCTTAGGAGAGAACAATGGAAATTACATTTGAATTGGGCTATGCCCTCGATACATTTTACTTTTTAATCTGTGGTGCCTTAGTCATGTGGATGGCTGCTGGTTTCACCATGTTAGAAGCGGGCTTAGTCCGTGCTAAAAACACCACTGAAATTTTAACTAAAAACGTCGCGTTGTATGCGATTTCTTGCATCATGTTCATGGTTTGTGGTTACTCAATCATGTACGGTGGCGATGAGTTTGTTATGTTCTTATCAGGTATCGCTGCGGATGGTGCAACTGGCGTAGCCGAAGAGCCAGCTACGTACTCACCTGCTTCAGACTTCTTTTTCCAAGTTGTTTTTGTTGCTACCGCAATGTCAATTGTATCTGGCGCGGTCGCTGAGCGTATGAAGTTATGGGCATTCTTAGCTTTCGCAGTTGTCATGACAGCATTCATCTATCCAATGGAAGGTAGCTGGACGTGGGGCGGACAGTCTGTATTTGGTATGTACACTCTTGGTGATTTAGGATTTTCTGACTTCGCAGGTTCAGGTATCGTCCACATGGCAGGTGCTGCTGCAGCCTTAGCCGGTGTGTTATTACTTGGTGCTCGTAAAGGTAAATATAGCGCTGATGGAAAAACTCATGCTATTCCTGGTTCTAACCTACCTTTAGCAACGCTAGGTACGTTTATCTTATGGATGGGCTGGTTTGGTTTTAACGGTGGTTCAGTATTAGCCCTTGCCAGTGTTGAAAGTGCTAACTCAGTCGCATTAGTATTCTTAAACACTAATGCAGCTGCTGCTGGTGGTTTAGTTGCCGCTCTTATTTTAGCGCGTATCTTATTCAAAAAAGCGGACTTAACCATGGCATTAAACGGCGCTTTAGCTGGTTTAGTGGCAATCACTGCAGAGCCTTTAACACCTTCTCCATTAGAAGCAACCTTGTTTGGCGCTTTGGGTGGTATCTTGGTTGTATTAAGTATTCTAGGTTTAGATAAATTAAAAATTGATGATCCTGTTGGTGCGATTTCGGTTCACGGTGTAGTCGGCTTATTAGGTCTATTACTCGTGCCAGTGACTAACGACGGCGTAAGCTTCTCTGGTCAACTTATTGGCGCTGCTACCATCTTTGTTTGGGTATTTGTAGTGAGCTTAATTGTTTGGGCCATTATCAAAGCAGTCATCGGTATCCGCGTCAGTGAAGAAGAAGAGTTCGAAGGTGTTGACATTAGCGAGTGTGGCTTAGAAGCCTATCCTGATTTCACTAGCCAACGCGGTTAATTTTTCAAAGAGTTAAATGGTATAAAAATAATAAAAGCACCATGGGGCCGAGAGATTAAAAATCTCTCGTATACCTAAGCCAGGAAGGCCATAACCCCGCAAATAGCGGGGTTTTTTTATGGCGCAAAATTGCCACTAAAAACTTCAATAAATTCAATAATAACGTATAGTTAGCTTAAGAAATTTAAGCGACTATTGGTTATATGACCCAAGCCCAGAAAGGCATTTGTGCAGAGCCGAATTTGCACTCTTTGTACTTAATCTTCAACGTTGTCGACGATGAAGATGAAGCTATACGCACGAAGCTGGCTTACATTTTGGAATTGTTTACCCATTTTGATGACGAATATTATGAGGCCATGGTGTCTGGCATTATCGCCATTGGCGCGCATTATTGGCACGAGCTGTATCCTGGTTTGATTCCTCAAGAGTTAGCGCCATTTCCTGATATGCATTGCGAAGATCGCAATGCCCCAGTTTCACCTGGCGACCTATTCGTGCAAATTCGCGCCGATAGACTCGATGTATGCCATGCCTTAGGCGTCGAAATTTGTCAGTTACTTAAACCTCATGTAGATTTAGTGGAGGAGGTGAGAGGTTTTCGCTATTTAGATGGGCGTGAATTAACCGGTTTTATGGAGTCGGTTTCTAATCCCAAGGGCATGCAGAAATTTGCTATTGCAGTTGTGGGTGACAAGGATCCTGATTTTGCTGGTGGCAGCTATGTGCACGTGCAACGCTATCAAATTAATATGCAAAGCTGGCAATTACTGCATGAGTCCACGCAAGAGGACATTATGGGCTGCAGTAAGAGTGCCAATGTCCCCTTTGATACTGACGAAATGGCTGACTACTCGCACGCCAAGCGCAGTCACCATAGCGCTGATAATCTAGAAAAAATTGAGTTATTACGCCACAGTATGCCTTTTGGGGATATGTCGGTGCAAGGCAGTATGTTTGTTAGTTGTGCAAGCAGTCCACAACCCTTTAAAAAGATGTTGCGCAGCATGATATTTGGAACAGAACAAGGTATGTACGACAGATTACTGGATTATATGAATGCCCAAACTGGCGGTGCTTTTTTTGCGCCATCGGTAAACTTTATTAAGCAACACGCCAAAAATCAATAAACGCTGTTCTTTACTATTACAGTAAAACCGCGCCATCCCAATCAGTGCCTAACTCGAGTTGCTGTAATTTTTTGCATTGTTCTAAGTGATGTCTTACCAATGAGTCGTGTGGATTGATCTGCCGTGCTTGTTCAAAATACCCTAGCGCTTTAGGCCAGTTTTGTTTAATACGATTGCGTAAGCCCTTGGCGATTAAGTCTGAATTGGCTAATTTCAAACGCTGGGTTTCAATGGGTAAGTGATCAATGATTTCATAAATTTCTATAGGTGAACGACGACCTTTTACCCTCACCAGATCTAATACTCGAAAACTAAAGTGCGCCTTGGCTTCTGCAACGTCAAGGGTTGCGGCACTCACTACGATATCTGTTTGGTAAAGTGGCGCTAAGGCTTCTAAGCGAAATGCAATATTCACGCTATCACCAATGACAGTGGTATCCATGCGATCATCAGACCCAACGGTACCAATGATGACAGGGCCAAAGTGAATTCCTATGCCAATATTGATCGGCGGATAATTTGAGTTACTCCGATGTTGGTTATAAATATTGATGGCATAACGTAAATCAAGTGCCGCCCGAATGGCGTCTTGCGCTTTGTCGGAGTTTTCGCCTTCCGGACGATCAAACAAAGCCATAATGGCGTCACCAATAAATTTATCGATAAAGCCCCCATTTTGATGAATGGGGTCGTTCATCCGCAAAAAGTAAGAATTGAGAAAATTCATTAATTCTTGTGGGCTCATTTTTTCAGACAGGCCAGTAAAGCCGCGAATATCACAAAATAAGATCGCTAGTTCGTCTTCATCAGCGCGGCCTAGTTCAAGAGATGAAGAACCGTGTTTGGCAAAATGATCGACAAACTGTTTGGGCACAAACTTTCGGAAGGTCTGAGTTAAGCGCATGGATTCATCGGCTTTTTCTTTGAAGCGTTGAATGGCTTCAGCATCTTGATGCTCATCTACTTTGCTCGATGATGCACTCAGTAAAGGAAACATTTGTTTTTCGGGGCGTGGTAGTTTGCGCCACATAAGGATCAGTAGCAGCGTATATACCACGATGATGACCAACAAGCTTAGGGGCAGTGGCTGAGTCAACTGAGCTAGCATGCAATACTGGTCATGTAATGTGCCCTTAAGCAATGAGGAAAATGGCCTACAAAACGAGGTTTGGTAGGCCGATTTGACTGATACTACTTAGTGGCAGCCACTTCAGCTAGCACTTTATCAGCTATAAGCAAGGTTTGCTCGATGATATCAGCTGTATGGGCAGCAGATACAAATCCCGCCTCATATGATGCTGGGGCTAAGTAAACGCCATTTTCTAACATACCGTGATAAAACTGATTAAATTGCTTGGTATTGCAGTTTATCGCTTGTTGGTAGTTCGTTACGCGTTCTACGTCGGTAAAAAACAAACCGAACATGCTACCAGCATAATTCACTGTCATTGGAATACCGTGCTTGTGGGCCATGCTTTTAAAGCCTTCCGCTAACATTTTAGTATTTTCAGTCAGTTGTTCGTACAGTCCATTTTGCTGAATAGCCGTTAACGCCGCTAAACCTGCCGCCATAGCGACCGGATTACCCGATAAAGTCCCCGCTTGATAAACAGGCCCAACGGGTGCTAAACGTTCCATAATTTCACGTTTCCCACCAAAAGCGCCTACTGGCATACCGCCACCAATTACCTTCCCTAAGCAGGTTAAATCTGGGGTGATGGCGTATTTTTGCTGTGCGCCACCTAGGGCAACACGAAAGCCTGTCATCACTTCGTCAAAAATGAGTAAGGCGCCATATTGATTACAGATATCCCGTAAGCCACTTAAAAATCCGTCTACTGGCGGGATGCAGTTCATATTGCCTGCGACAGGTTCAACAATAATACACGCGATATCGTCAGGGTGCTGAGCGAAGGCTTCTGCCACTGAGTCGAGATTGTTAAATTCTACTGTTAAGGTGTGTTGAGCAAAATCTGCCGGAACGCCAGGCGAACTGGGCACGCCAAATGTTAATGCACCTGAGCCCGCTTTGACCAATAAGGAATCCGCGTGGCCGTGATAACAGCCTTCAAATTTCAAAATTTTATTGCGATTGGTGTAACCACGGGCTAAGCGTATGGCACTCATGGTAGCTTCAGTGCCAGAGTTGACCATACGCAGCATTTCCATAGAGGGGACTAACTTGTTGACCAACTCAGCCATGTTGACTTCCGCTTCAGTCGGGGCGCCAAAACTTAAACCTTTGTGAGCCGCCTCTATTAGTGCATTGCGGATCTCAGGATGGTTATGGCCAAGTACCATTGGTCCCCATGATTGCACGTAGTCAATATAACGTTTCTGGTCGACGTCGAAGATATAAGGGCCGTCAGCCTTGCTGATAAAGGGGGGCGTGCCACCTACCGCTTTGAATGCTCTCACTGGTGAATTAACGCCACCGGGAATATGGTTTTGCGCACGATGAAATAAGTCGATTGATTTTTGCATAATTACTTCTTAACAAAGCCCTAAGGCCATTAAAAATAGTGTTATGCCAGTGTGTTTCTAACGTGGCATAACCCACAACAGTTAATTCTTTACGTGCCAATGCACGTCACGATCAAATTTGTGCACAATATCTTGTACACCTAGTGTTAAGGCAAACAGTGCCATTCTTACCAATATGCCATTGTCTGTTTGTCTAAAAATCGCGAGATTAGGATTGATATTTAAGTCATTGTCTAATTCGTTCGCTTCTGCTCGAGAATCACGAGGCAATGGATGCATGATAACGGTCTTAGACTGAAAATGTTTGGTATAAATAGACTGATTTAAGCGAAACTTACCCCGATATAAATTGGCTTCTTGCTGCGAGGGGAAGCGTTCTTCCTGAATTCGGGTTTGATAACAAATGTCGGCGTCTAAATAGCCTTCAAGCTGTTCAGTGATCGTGTACTTATGCCCAGCTTTATCGATTGCATCAATAATCGCTGTGGGCATAGCTAATTCTTTGGGTGAAATTAAAGTAAAGCGTACATTTTTAAACAAACATAAAAGTTTAGAAAGTGAATGAACTGTACGCCCATATTTTAAATCACCAATCATCGCGATATGCATACCATCAATGTTAGCGCCATGATAGGTCAACTCTTTTTGAATCGTATATAAATCCAATAAAGCTTGGGTTGGGTGTTCGTTGGCGCCATCACCGCCGTTAATAACCGGAACGCGACTTCCTTCGGCAAACTCCGCCACAGAACCAGAGTCCGGGTGGCGCATGGCAATAATATCTGAATATCCACTCAACACTCTGGCTGTATCATACAATGATTCACCCTTGGCTAGCGCCGAATTGCTCATTCCGGTGGTTTCGCGTACATCGCCACCAAGTAAATTGAAGGCAGAACCAAAACTGACACGAGTTCGTGTACTGGGCTCAAAGAACAAGTTACCAAGTATGGCACCATCTAATACTGTGGTGCGCTTTTCACGTTTTGCATAAGGCAACATCTGATTGGCAATACTGAACACTTTTTCAATTGCTTCGCGGTCAAATTGATTGACGGAGAGAATATGACTGCCTTCAAACTTCATAAATTCGCACATACCATTGGGTAAAAAGTGTTGGGTATTTTAGCAAAGTTCAGTGAGCAGTGGAGAGAAAATATGAGCTTTTAGCACTTATTTGTTGCGAAGAGTGAGTTGCCTATATTTGAACTTGAGGTTGCTAGCTTTGTGCCTGTTTTTACTGCATTTTTTTGCGAGCACGCTTAGATTGGTTGCGTTATTTGAAGCAAGTTACGTACGATACACCGCAGGCTGCACAATAGCATTTATCAAAAAGATTCATACTAAAAGGTGTGTGAGGGTGTTAACACCTATTAGTAAGAAGTATTGGCTTAAAAAATCCTAACTGATTGCTTATTCTTTGGAACGACGTTCAGCGTGGTTAGATTTACTCCGTTGGGCACTTTCACTCCTATGACCTCGTTGGCTGCGATCGTTATTTTGCGACGATTCTCGCTGACGGTTGGTTTTATTCGTGTCGCGATAGTGGCTTTGCTCTTGTCTGTTATTTTGGGCTTTTTCTGTTCTTTGATTATCTGTTTTCTGTTGTTTTTGAGTATTAGCAGATTGCCAGTTCGTTTTTTTCTCTTGTTTCTCGAAACGCTGTTGTTGTGCGTTCGCTGATATATCTCGTTGTTTATTCTCCCGTTTTTGATTCCATTGTTGCTGGGTGGCGTTACTGTCCGAACGCTGTCTGTCGTGGCTATCGTACTTTTTGGTCTGTAAATCTCGTTGAACTTTTTGCGCTCGCTTTTCATCATGTAGGGCGTGTTCCGTTCGATAAGTTCTTTCTTTTTTATGTTCATTAATGTCAAGCACCCGTTGTTTATCGAGTTGCTGACGCTTTGGTCCTGAATATTCAGTAGAGTGCGTAACATAGCGATTTGGGTTGGTTTTTAAATTTCGATAGTCTCGACTGCTGGCTTTACCCGCAGTGGTGTAGTGCACACCACGGCGATGCACTTGGTTGTGTTGCCATTTTGAATATTCTCTATTTAATACAACTTGGCGATTACTGTGTGACCAGTTTCTGTAACCACGGCTTCGGTAGTTATAATCAGCGTAAACATAACGCTCGCGCCATCTAAAACCACCAAAATAGAATGTTGGAGTAATGGTATAACGATGACTCCAATAGAAACCAGAATGCCAAACATACGAAGCAGGTCGAGTCCAATAATAGGGTTGGTATGTATCCCACCACCAAGGACCGTAAACCACTCTGGTATCGTAGTAAGGCACATAAATAACTTCTCTATTTACCGGTTGAATAGTGATTTGATCGTTCTCTTGATTCACTTCAAGGTAATCGTTGTTATTCAAATTACCTTGGGCATAGGCTTTTTGACGCAGGTTTTGCACGGTGCTTAACACTTGTCCTTCATTATTTAAAAATGCATCACCTAATGATTGCAGCCAATCCAAATCGTCACTGAATTTTTGTAATAGTTCGTTAAAAGGGATAAGTGCTTTTACACTAGGGTCCCAATCTTTATCTTCAACTGCATTTAAAGCTTGGTCTTCGTCAAACTCTTCATTGGCTGCACGCCACCGAGCGGCTTGAATAACTTCTAAAGGATAAGTTGCTGCAACAAGGATATGAGATAATAAAGTGTCTGGGTAAAGTGCAATAGGTGCAAGCAACTGGTCAAGCTCAGCTTGATTGAGTTCTACTGCTGTTTCATCGGTATTTGCAAGAGTTGTTGCATCCGGCCCTTTCAATTGAATGACTTGAGTTTGGGCAGTACTTGGCTGAATGTTTAAAGCCACAAGCATGGGTATTAGCGATAGGTAATGTTTAATATTGCTTTTGGGGTGTGACATATCAGTTTCCTAATCAAGGTGTTATGCAAGGAGGTTTGCATAACAATCATTAAGTTAAGTTATAAACCCAATGGCCTTAACCAAAACTGAATAGAACATTAAATATTATGAAAGGCCAGATCTCAGCAGATAAGGCCTTACACAATCATAACTGTATTGGAAAGAAACAAGCCGCTTATTTCAATAAATGGGGGTCAAACTCATGACCCAATTTTTCTGTTTTGGTGCGAATATAGTGACGATTGTCATCAGTAATTCCGTGATCAATCGGGGTACGTTTAACGACTTCTATTCCTAATGACTCCAAGGCTTTGAGTTTCTTAGGATTATTCGTCATCAAGTTGACTTTTTTAACCTGTAATTTTTCAAGCATCAGTTTGCAAATACCATAGTCACGCATATCGGCATCAAAACCTAAATGTTCGTTGGCCTCTACGGTGTCCATGCCACTATCTTGCAGCTTATACGCTCGGATTTTGTTTAAGAGGCCAATACCACGACCCTCTTGACGCAAATACAATAGTACGCCTTTACCGTTAGCCACAATATTTTGTAAGCCTTTTTCTAATTGGGTGCCGCAATCACAACGGGTGCTAAATAATGCGTCCCCGGTTAAGCACTCAGAGTGGATACGAATAGGAATAACTTCATCAGACTGCCATTCACCAAAAGACAAAGCAACATGCTCTTGAGCCGTGGCGGTTTCGACAAAACCATGAATATAAAATAATCCCCAACGCGTGGGTAATTTGGCCGAACTGACATACTGATAAAGTGAGGACGTTGTAGTATTCAAAAAATTAGACTCTTAAGTAAAAATATACCGATACTTTGATTGACCAGATATGGGCATATTTAGCCATTTTACAAGGCAATTTTTCCGCCGAATTAGCTTAAGCTGCTAAATTCGCTCAGGGACGTAGGTTTGGCTACTCCATATCCTTGCGCATAATCTACGCCCATCTTACCTAATTCAACCAGAATTTCTGAAGACTCAACAAATTCGGCTACGGTTTCCATTCCCATCGCCTTAGCTACATCATTTATTGAGTTCACCATGGCCATGTCAATGGGATCAAGCAAGATATCTTTTACAAAACTGCCGTCAATCTTAACTTGGTCTACCGGTAACGTTTTTAAGTAAGAATACGATGAAAAGCCACTGCCAAAGTCGTCAAGTGAAAACTGGCAACCCAGACGATGGAAGGTATTAATAAACTCCAACGTTTCATCCATTTTGACAATGGCCATGCTCTCTGTAATCTCGAAACAAATTTTATGATACGGAATCGAATGTTTTTCAAAGGCATTTAATATAAATAATTTTAAGTCTTTGTCAGCGAGTGAGTGCCCACTTAGGTTAATGTTACAGCGAGTTAGCTGTTCTTGATGTTCGGGGTTTGCTTGCAACCAAGAGAAATAGTGTTCAACCACCCAGCGATCAATTTTAGAGGTCAAGTTATAGCGTTCAGCTGCCGGTAAAAAAGCGTTGGGCGCAATAATGTTGTTATCTTGGTCAAGCATGCGCAGTAATATCTCATAATGATGACCGCTCGCAGACTTTTGTAAAGACTGATAGTGCTGGTAATACAGTACAAAACAGTCATGTTGTAAGGCGTAGTTTATGTCTGAAACCCAAGTAATTTCTGATTCATAACGTTGCATTTGCTTGTCGTGAAAAGAATAAGTATGAATTTGGTTTCGGCCCATTTCTTTAGCTAAATAACAAGCAGAATCAGCCATGCTCAACAGCTGTTCGGGGGTTTTGATATCTTGAAACCAAGGCACCTGTCCAATACTGACACCTAAGGTAAAAATGCGATTTTCCCAAATAAAACGAAATTCTTTGACGGTATTCAATAATTTGTTCGCTAATAGGTAGGCCATTTGGGCATTATCACCTAAGAGTAATACACCAAATTCATCGCCACCTAGCCGCGCCAGCAATCCTTTGTCTTGCACCACATCTTGTAATTTTTGTGCGAGCTGTTTAATCAGTACATCACCCGCTTTATGGCCGCAGGTGTCATTCACCACTTTAAATTGATCTAAGTCCATGTAAAGCAACGTTAATTCACTGTTGTTTTTTTGAGCTTCTTGTAAGCCATTGCTCAATCGTTTTTCAAATTCACGGCGGTTAAACACCCCCGTTAACGAATCATGGGTGGCCAAAAACTCGAGGCTAATGTTAGATTGTTTACGTTCGGTAATATCAAAAATTGAGCCAAACATATACTTAGTGGTGTTCTCTTGCTTAATTTGGGTAGAGATACAAAACCAAAACTCACTGCCGTCCTTGCGCAATCCTCGTAGCTCTTTACCGATGACTTTGCCGTTTTGATACAGCTCTCCTAGGAGTAACTCTCGGTCTCGTGGTTCAGCGTAAAATTGACTGGTATTAGTTACGCTTTCAATCAATTGTTCTTCACTGTCATAACCAAACAAATTGCACATAGCAGGATTAACTGAAATTAATTTACCATCCAAGGTTGAGGTATAAAGGCCTTCTGCTGAATTGCGAAACAAATCATAAAAGTGTTGAAGGTCAGTAATAGCGGATTGTTGTTTAATTTGCTGGCGTTTAACCAACACTCGTTCATGGGCTTCGATTGCTAAGGCGATCATCATAATGGCGCCCACCGACGCTAGGGTAAAAAACCACGTAACCGAATTGCTTATTACTGTGCCAGAAATAAATAGGCTGACTTGAATGATGCTGATTGTTGAAATAATAGTTAACGCGATTAGGCCAACCAAGTTAGGTAAAGCCTTATCTTTTTTATGATAAAACAGAGCTAAAACTATCAGTAGAAAACCCTCTAGCAAAGCTAAAAAGCTAGCCCCGGTAATTTGCTGATAGCTGTTTTGTATTAAGCTCGAAAAAATAGTCAAAAAACCGATAAGGTAAGAGCAGTAGCGCCAAAACGTTGGTACCCGTTCAAGTATGACAAAGCAGACTTTAGCGGTAGAAAGCAGCAACAAACCAAATAAAGCGTTATTGGTGTGGGATATGTAAGCACTGACCCCAATCAATTGCGCGATAAAGCCAGAGATATTCAGCGACAGTAACAAATACAAACCACACGAGATAGCAAACCAAAAACGGATGGGGCTGCGTAAAAAGATATAGGTAAGTAGAAAATATGCGGCCAAAAGACTCAGTCCACCACCCAGATACCCGATGGCTACTAATACCAATTGTTCTTTGGCTAAGGTCGATGCTTGAGTTGATAATTCTATGGGAACTACCAAGGGGCCGTCATCGGTGATTTTAATATAAACTTTCACTCGACCCTGTTGACTAGGCGTCAGTGGCACAACAAACAATCGATGATTAATCGGGCGTTTATCAAATTCACGATTTGCCCCCAATAGGTAGGAGCTCAAAATACGGTTTTTATCATCTAATAGGTATAAATCCACGTAGTCTAGTTGTGGATTACCTATGGTGAAAAAGTAGCTATGTTGACTGCTATAATTAAAATCGAGCTCTAATCTTCCCCAAATGCTCTGATGTGAAGCCAGCGGCCCTTTAGGCAAGGTTTGCTGCCAATTTTCAAGCAATTGTGTGTCGGACAACTGAATGTGACTATCTGTCACCATCCAACTCATGCGGTTAAGTAAGTTAAGGCGGCTATCGCTGTGGCTTATTTGTACTATTGACTGCTTGTTTTCAGCGTACAAGGGGGCTGAAAACAGAGTCATCAACAAAAGATACAAGAATAAAAATTGGCTTTTGGGCTGCATTATTTTTCCGATGGATAAGCGATACGCGACAACATTATCGCATTAATTCTAAAATGTGTTGTGAAACATAAGCAGGATACGCAAAATGGTAATGATAAGATGTTGCTCATTAGCTTAACTACTGCACGATATTTCAATTTTTTTACCCCAATCTGGCGGCGGTGCAGCAAACTTAGCGTATTCAGGATGCTCGTTAAAAGGGCAAGATAAGGCCGTTAAGTAAGCATCAAAAAGACTAAAATCCCCTTCTTCAGCTCGGTCGATAACTTGCTGTGCTAAATAGTTGCGCAAAATATAATTAGGATTGTGTTTTTTCATACTGGCGCTTCGTTGTTCATTTGTCCAATCTTGCTCGGCGATTGATTGGGATAGCCTTTCTGCCCATCGTTCAAAGCGTGGACGGTCGATGAAGCTATCCCGCAGAGATGTATCCTTAAGCGTAGGATCAAAATCACATAAAAACCTAAAGTATTGACTGTAATCCTTTTTTTCGCTCGCCAACATGTCTAACCATTCGTTAATAATAGTTGAATTATGGGCGCCAAATTCGATCAAACCGCATTTAGCGCGCATTATCTTGGCGTACTCTTTGAGCAGTTGTTGTTCGTACTCTTGCAGAATGTTGGTTATTTCTTGCCGACTTAAGTAAGGAGTAAAGGCCATTGCTAAGGCATTGAGATTCCACAAACCAATCCCGGGTTGACTGTCAAAGGAATAGCGACCCTGAGGATCAGAGTGATTGCAAATAAAGCGAGGGTCAAAGTCATCTAAAAAGGCATAAGGACCGAAGTCAAAGGTAATGCCATGAATCGACATATTATCGGTATTCATTACGCCATGATTAAAACCATAGGCTTGCCACTTGGCGATCATCGTCGCGGTATCGTGGACAATTTTACTTAGCATTAAAGCATATGGATTTGCTTGGTCAGCATACTCGCTAAAATGGTATTTAAAGCTGTAATCAAACAAAGATTGCAGTTTTTCAAGTTGCTGGCTGTGAAAATAATATTCAAAGTGACCAAAGCGCAGATGGCTCTGACTTACTCTGATTAACATTGCTGCTTTTTCAGACTTTTCACGGTAAACCATCTCATCACTTGTTAACAAGCATAAAGCTCTGGAGCTTGGAATACCTAAGTGAAACAGGGCTTCACTCGCCAAGTATTCTCGAATTGTTGAGCGCAATACTGCGCGACCATCGGCAAACCGAGAGTAGGGTGTAGGCCCTGAGCCTTTTAAGTGCAGGTCAAATCGTTTGCCCTCAGGCGTTACCACTTCACTGAGTAATAAGCCTCTACCGTCTCCGAGGTCGGGATTCCAATGTCCAAATTGATGACCACCATATTTTTGCGCAACAGAGTGTTGGGTCAAGGGACTATTAACTGAAAAGAGCGCCTTAAGCCATGCGTCTTGAGTTTCCCACGGCAGATTTAGTTGACTTCGTAAAGATTGATTTATCGCGACGACTCGCGCATTCTTTAGCGATTGGGGTTTAAGGTGCGTCACTAATTCATTGAGTTCATTAGCATATGAATGGTCTAAGATCATTAAATTACACGTTCCAAAGTAAAGTTATCCGTTGTTAATATCATTAGATAGGGAGTCACGATGTCATTATTAAAAAAAACAATTTTCATCTTCAGTATCGCAGTCACCTCTGGCTTGCATTTTTCTGTTTGGTCGGCCGATATTGAGGCAGGAAAAGCGAAATCCGTTAGCTGTAATGCGTGTCATGGTAGCAAAGGGGTTTCAATGATCCCAATGTATCCTAATTTAGCAGGACAAAAAGCGCAGTATTTAGTGCTTCAATTAAAAGCGTTTAGGGATGGTGAAAGAAAAAATATGCTGATGTCGCCTATGGTATCTGGCTTAACTGACACTGACATTGAAAACTTAGCAGCTTATTACGCAAGCCTCGATCCTTCAGGAAAATAGTAGGGCTTTTATGCAACAGATAGCAGAATTTAAAGCCATCATCGCGTTTATTGTTGAGCTTGAAAAACTAAAAAATGTTGAAAGACGGATTAAGCCCGCAGGTTTATCACGTTTTGAAAACAGTGCCGAACACAGTTGGCAGATTGCCTTGCTCGCTCTGACCTTAAGCCGCTATGCCAGTCAGTCGGTTAACGAACTGAAAGTTGTCACTATGCTGCTACTGCACGATGTGGTGGAAATCGATACGGGCGATAAGTTTGCTTATGATGCAAATCATGATGATTACGCCAATGAACATGCAGCAGCAGTACGCTTATTTGCCTTATTGCCAGCGCCTTTAGGTGATGAGTTTTTGGCTTTGTGGGAAGAGTTTGAAGAGGCGAAAAGCCCCGAAGCACAGTTTGCTAAGGCGATAGACCGTTTGATGCCGATTTTGCAAAACCTGCAGAATGGTTGCCAAAGCTGGTTGAGTCACAACGTGAGCGTCAAGCAAATTTTAAGCAAAAATGCAGCAATCGAAAAAGCAAATCCTGCTTTATGGGCTTGGGTAAAAGAACAAGTAATGGAAAAAGCTTTAGCGGTTGGTCTCGACATTGAATAGCCTTTGCCATGGTCTAATTTATCGACAAATGCGTAAGCACCCACATCAGACATAAAAAGGAAGTCCTATGGTCATTGTTCATCATTTAAATAACTCTCGCTCACAACGTATTTTATGGATGTTGGAAGAGCTTGGTGTGCCTTACGAAATCAAATCTTATCAAAGAGATGCACAAACGAATTTAGCGCCCAAAGAGCTGAAGCAAGTTCACCCCCTCGGTAAGTCTCCAGTGATTACGGATGGTGCTATTACCATCGCAGAATCAGGCGCTATCATTGAATATTTAGCGTACACCTATGGCAAAGAAAGTATGTTACCGCCAATGGGGACAGAAGCGCATAGACAATACAGCTATTGGTTGCATTTTGCTGAAGGTACCTTAATGCCACCGATGGTTGCTAAATTGGTGTTTGATAAGGTGCGTGCAAATGCAAAACCATTTTTTGTTAAAATCATTGCTAACAAAATTGCAGATAAGGTCATGGGCGGATATTTTGGACCCAACATTACGGCTAACATGCAGTTTATTGAACAACACTTGGCAAGCCACACATGGTTTGCTGGCGAGCAGATGTCGGGGGCAGATGTTCAGATGAGTTTTCCATTGGAAGCAGCTGTGTCGCGCGGAGCTGCTCAGCAATTCCCTCATATTGCTGCCTTTGTTAAAAAGGTGCATGACAGAGCTGCGTATCAAGCGGCGTTGGCGAGGGGAGGTAAATACGATTACGCTTAAAAGGGGTTTTTGCTGGCAGTGTAAGTGTTAATTAGCATAATTCTAGCTGCATTATCGTAAGTGATAATGCAGCTAGGGTAGGTTTATTCTTTTTCGTCCTCAATCTCAAGCCCCATCTCACGCATTTGGCGACGTGCCTCTTTGGGGATATGCAGATCGTTATCTTTATCGAGATCTCCATCATCTGGCAAAGGTTGGCCAGTAAATGCGTGCAAGAAAGCTTCACACAATAATTCAGAATTAGTGGCATGACGCAAATTATTTACCTGACGCCGCGTGCGTTCATCAGTTAATACTTTAAGTACTTTCAGTGGAATAGATACCGTAACTTTTTTAACTAACTCACTTTTTTTACCATGGTCGGCGTAGGGATGAATATATTCGCCATTCCATTTTGTTGAATTTGCCATTATTACTCGCTTTTATCTTTCTTATACGCCGAAATTCTAACTAATACGGGCTAAAGGTCAATGATAGACTGCTAAACATCTTGACGGCTTTACGTACAAAGTTTAGTTTAGACGTCTAAACGGCTAAATATTATATTGGAGTTAACATGGTGTCATATGCACAAGGCATAGATGCATTAAATCAGTCCTTATCTGAAGTGAAAGGGATTAATGTTTCGTTTGAGTTTTTCCCGCCTAAAACAGATGCTATGGAACGCACTTTGTGGAAATCAGTAGAGCGTTTGGCTCCATTAAAGCCTGCTTATATGTCGGTGACTTACGGAGCAAACAGCGGTGAGCGAGATCGTACACACGATGTTGTTAAACGTATCCAAGCTGAAACAGGAATTGCCGCAGTACCGCATTTGACTTGTGTTGATGCAACTAAAGAAGAGTTAATTCAAATAGCAAAAGATTATTGGGCCAGCGGCATTCGAAAAATTGTTGCCTTAAGGGGAGACTTGCCCCCTGGCGTTGAAAAGCCCCAATCTTATGCTGCTGATTTAGTGGCACTGTTAAAAAGTGTTGCAGATTTTGATATCGCGGTTGCGGCTTATCCTGAAAAACACCCCGAAGCACCCAACAGCCAATTCGATTTACTTAATTTAAAACGCAAAGCAGACGCTGGTGCAACAGAGGCAATCAGTCAGTTTTTCTTTGATGCAGAGGTGTTTTTACGTTTTAGAGATCGCGCTGCAGCAGCAGGGATTGATTTGGATATCGTGCCCGGTATTTTACCCGTGACAAACTATCAAACCTTACAGCGATTTGCTGGTTTCACTAATGTGCACGTACCACAGTGGTTGCACAAAATGTATGATGGTTTAGAGCAAGACGATCAGACTACGCGCAATTTGATGGGCGCGAGTATTGCGATGGATATGGTGAAAGTATTAGCGAAAGAAGGGGTACGAAACTTCCATTTTTATACTTTAAATCGCAGTGAATTAAGTTATGCCATTTGTCATATGCTTGGAGTTAGAGCCGATAAGTAGGTAAACTAGCTTGCTAATTGACAATCAAGCAGTGCTTTACTGCTTCCAAATAGAGCTAAGTAAAACAAGTCATGACGACAATAATGCAATGGCAAAGTAAATGTATCGGGGCGAGCAAACATGCGTGGGCGTTTGGCCGTTTATTTGTTGATCATTGTAGCCAGGACCGTATTACGGTTTCAGCGGGTCACTTGGCCTATGTCTCACTATTGTCTTTGGTGCCGTTTATTATGGTGTTTTTCACGATATTATCGGCATTCCCTGCATTTTCAGAAGCGCGAGGTGAACTAGAGGCCTTAATTTTTGGTAATTTAGTGCCTCAATCCAGTGAGCAACTGCAACAGTACATGACAACCTTTATCGGTAACGCATCCGGAATGGGCGCAGTGGGTATTGCATCGCTGGTGGTGGTCGCTTTGTTACTCATATCAAATATCGACAAAACACTGAATCGAATTTGGCAGGCTAAGAGCGAGCGGCCAATGATATTCACCTTTGCGATTTATTGGATGGTATTGACCTTGGGACCTCTGTTGATTGGCTCAAGCGTATTGGTGAGTTCCTATTTGGTGAGCTTAGCCAGTTATGCCCATGAATATACGCCCGGCTTAGCGACGCTTTTATTAAAAGCAGTGCCGCTATTAGCTTCTATTAGCGCCTTCTTTTTGGTCTATATGCTTGTGCCTAATAAAAGAATAAAACCCCAGTACGCTATTGCTGGGGCTTTTGTTGCCGCTTTGTTGTTTGAATTATCGAAAAAAGCCTTCGCTTTTTATATAACCAGTTTTCCTTCTTACCAGCTTATTTATGGCGCTTTAGCAGTTATTCCTATTCTATTTGTTTGGGTGTATTTATCTTGGGTTGTGGTGCTACTGGGGGCAGAATTTACCCACGTATTAGAGGTGTACTTGTACGAAGAGCCAGAAGAGATGTTTGAACAAGAGAGCAAAGGCTAGGCTCTACTCTCTCATGTAATAGTAAGGCTTATTCAGTTTGCATATTTGCAATAAACGTATTCGATTCTTTGATTGCTTTATTCATATCTACAATCAGTTTTCCAATATCATTTTTAATACCTTTAAATTCGGCTTGCAATGCACCAATCGCGTTAGCATTCAGGTTATGCTTGAGATATAGCACATTATCGCGCAATGCATCGAGTACGGGGGGCATTTTAGATTCAGCTTTGCGCATGGCCGCTAACAATGTTTTGTAGCGTTTTTGTGTATCTCGTAACTTGGCTTGACTATCACGTTTTAAGCTGGCGTTAGTATATTGGTCTAGCTCGTCTTGCCATTCGTCAAATAAGGCCTCTGCCACACTTTCAACTTTATTAATACGTGCACTGACCTCTTCTGCAGACTTCTCACTGGCTTCAAATTCATTTTTTAAGGCGTCATATACGTCTTGTAGTTCTCCGCCATCAAAATTAATTAAAACGCTCAGTTGTTCAAGTGCGGAGGTAAATTGTTCTTGTGCCTCTTCTTGAGAGTCTTTCGCATTTTCAACACGGTCAACCAAGATATCGCGCTTTTCAACCCCCACTTTTTCCCACGCCGCATAATAGGCACTTTGGCATGCACTGACTAAAATTATCAGGCTAACTAAAATTAACTTTTTCATAGGCTACCCTTATAACGTGCGGCATCAATGATTCCCCACAGCCAAATAATGGGGTACAAAACATAGCCAACTAAAAGAATAAATAATGCAACAGATATACCCGCAAAAATAAAAAACAGTATTGCCGCTAATATTCTGCCTTGTACGAGCTGGCCTAAACCTGGGATAAAAAAGCTGCAAATAGCGGCTAATACATTTCCACCTGAACCTTGTCCTGCCATTTTTAACTCCTAATGTATTTTGGGGCTGGTATTCATCAGCTAAGTTAAATCATAATTGTGTAATTGACAAACCGGAAGTGTAAATACCTATGAGTGAGCTATATCCAGCAATTAAGCCTTATGACAGCCAAATGTTGCCTGTACGGAATGGACATACCCTGTATATTGAACAAACCGGAAATCCAAAAGGGATCCCTGTTTTGTTTCTTCATGGCGGGCCAGGCGCTGGCATAGGTCAAGACTATCGACGTTTTTTTGATCCCCAGTTGTACCGGATAATTGGCTTCGATCAACGGGGTTGTGGCCAATCCATTCCTTTTGGCGCGATCACTCACAATACTAGCCAAGATTTATTAGCTGATATTTCAGCCATTCGTGAACATTTTGCTATTAAAAAGTGGCTACTATTCGGTGGCTCTTGGGGCTCGACCTTGGCCTTATTAGCTGCGATTGACCAACCAGATACGGTAAGCGGCTTAATACTAAGGGGGATCTTTCTAGCTCGACAACAAGATTATGATTGGTTTCTCGCTGATGACGGTGGTGCAGCACAGCTTTTTGCCGACTATTATCAAGATTTTGTTGAACCGGTGAAATCCCAACTAAATCGTAAAACCTTGGTTGATGCTTACCATGACTTATTTATCAGCGATGATGAAATTAGTAAGATGCATGCGATCAAATCTTGGTACTTATGGGAAACCCGTATTAGCCGTCTGCATGCTCAATTTGACGAAGATAAATTGGTGGGTGACGTGCACAATGCCATCAGTTTGGCGATTTTAGAATGTCACTACGTAAAAAATCAGTGTTTTATTCCCGAAAATTTTATCATCGAGCAAATCGATAAAATTAAAGATATTCCCACCAATATAATCCACGGACGTTACGATAGTGTTTGCAAGCTTGAGGCAGCTTATAGCCTGCATCAGGTGATGAAAAACAGTCAGCTGACTATTGTTCCTGAATCTGGCCACAGTGCATTTGAAAGCAAGATAGCGGCGGCATTAAGTCTGGCAACTAAAGCCATGGCAAAATTTTTACAGGAGACAACGTGAAAGGGTTAATTCAGCGTGTCAAGCACGCCAAAGTGGAGGTAGAAGGGGAGGTTGTTGGTGAAATAAACCAAGGACTATTGGTGTTGTTGGGCGTTGAACAGCAAGATAGCCAACTGAGTGCTGAAAAACTGTGTAAGAAAATTCTTAATTATCGGGTGTTTTCGGATGAAAATGGCAAGATGAATCTCAATGTCCAGCAGGTGCAAGGGCAGCTGTTGATCGTATCGCAATTTACCTTGGTCGCAGACACCCAAAGCGGTAATCGCCCAAGTTTTTCTTGCGGGGCGCCTGCAGCGCTTGGGAAAGAGTTGTATAACCATTTCGTGTATTTAGCGAAGCAGTCGTCAGTGCCTTGCCAAACAGGGATATACGCGGCTGACATGCAGGTGTCGTTGCAAAACGATGGTCCAGTGACCTTCATGTTACAAGTATAAATTGCCGAGCCTGCATTAATAGGATTTAATAGTCGGCTAGCTTCGCCTTTGTGAAGTGTTGTAGGTAGCCACTTAAGAGAAAATAGGAACTATGTATAAAATTGATACGCCAATTAGCGAACAAGATTTTGCACAGTACTTTGAGATGCGCTGGAAAATGTTGCGGCAACCTTGGAATTACCCCTTAGGTTCAGAAAAAGATGAATACGAGCAGGTAAGTCAGCATCGAATGATCCGCAATCACAATGGCGATGTTGTTGCAGTTGGTCGTATTCACATGAATTCGTCAGACGAGGCGCAAGTCCGTCATATTGCTGTTGATAAAGAATATCAGGGTAAGGGTTTAGCTAAATTAATTTTAGCAGCCCTTGAATCGGTTGCGCGAGAAGAAGGAGCGATTAGGTTAGTCACGAATAGTCGTCAAATATCAATACCATTTTTTGAAAGTGCTGGTTTTGAAATTGAAAAAGAAGCACCCAATGAATTTGGCAAGCTAAAACGCCAACAAATGGTTAAAAGGCTAAGCAGTCCTAACACCATTCTTTTGCATCCCAAGTGGTGTAAAACACTGCAAGATACTTGGTATGAGACCATTCCTATTAGTGAACAAATGGGTATTAAGATTTATCAATATTCAGGCCGAACCTTAGAAACTAGAGCGTCTTTAAATAAAAACATCAACTTACACGGTACCATGTTTGCTGGCAGTATTTTTTCTTTGGCAACGTTAACTGGCTGGGGCATGATCTTTTTACAGCTCAAAGAAAAAGGCTTGGTCGGTGATATTGTTTTAGGTGATGGCAACATCCACTTTCACAAGCCTATTACCATGCAACCACGAGCCTTATGTAACATTGAATCTTTTAATGGCAAATTTGACGGTCTGCTCAAAAATAAAAAGTGTTTTATTAAATTACAAGTGGCCATATTAGACGGTGATACACCAGTCGCAGAGTTTTCCGGATTATTTGGAGTATTACCTATTTCTGAAGATGCTGAAGAACAGCTAAGTTAACCCTATTATCATTGCGAATGGGTTTAACTATCCAATTTGATAGGTATAAACATAAAAAAAGCACGCATAGCGTGCTTTTTTGTTACCTAATTTTGCAACTAAGCGGCGGCAGTCATGGCGCTCTGCAATTTTTTCATTGCATTTTTTTCAATTTGGCGAACTCGTTCAGCAGAAACTTGATATTTTTCAGCCAAATCTTGCAGAGTAATTTTATCATCAGACAACCAACGAGTTTGAATGATGTATTGGCTACGCTCATCTAGGGTTTTAATAGCAGAGTATAGTTTGTCAGAAGCGTTAGAATCCCAATTGGCATTTACTACACCGCTTTCAACATCTGCAGATTTGTCTTCTAAATATTGAACTGGCGCAAAAGTGCTGCTTTCATCTTCGTCAGCTGACAAGTCAAACGCCTGATCTTGGCTGCTCATTCGAGCTTCCATCTGCAACACTTCTTTTGTGCTAACGCCCAACTCCTCAGCGACCTTTTGCACTTCTGCATGGGTAAACCAACCCAAACGTTTTTTATTTTTGCGTAGATTGAAGAATAATTTACGCTGTGCTTTGGTTGTAGCCACTTTCACAATACGCCAATTACGTAACACAAATTCGTGAATTTCCGCTTTGATCCAATGCACCGCGAAAGAAACCAATCTAACACCCATGGTAGGATCAAAGCGTTTTACCGCTTTCATCAGACCGATATTACCTTCTTGGATTAGGTCTGCTTGAGGCAAACCATAACCTGAATAGGATTTAGCGATATGCACTACAAAACGTAGGTGAGACATAATCAGTTTTCTAGCGGCTTGTAAGTCATCATCTTGTTGAAGACGTTCGGCTAAGCTACGCTCTTCGTCTGCACTGAGCATGCTGATGCCACTTACAGCTTGTATGTAAGTCTCGATGCTCCCAGTTTGTGGGACGGTCAATGTCAATGTGCGTAAATCTGTACTCATAGTAACCTCGTATTACACAATGGAAGCAAGTTTATCAAAAATATGCTAATTTTGCGACCATAAATCTATCGTTTCCTAACGTAATAGACCAGACAATTTGTAAAAAATTGCATCAGTGGTGATAAATAGTGCTTAAAAAATTATTATCAATGATTGATGTTAAATATAAAATTCTAATAGTATCTGTTTTACGTTAATCTGCTCTATTAGTTCACTTTGTAACGGACCTTCTATGTTTAGCTATGTTGCGCGCCAAGCGATTTTAGATGATAAAAAAGAGTTGTATGCTTACGAGCTTCTTTTTCGCGAGGGTGAGCAAAACTTTTTTCCAAATATTTGTCCAGATGAAGCAACATCCAAGATTTTAACTAACAACCATCTCGATATGGGTCTTGATGAAATTACTGGTGGAAAGCTAGCGTTTATAAATTTTCACCAAGACACATTAGAATATCGCTTTCCTACTTCCCTTGATCAAAAGCTTGTCGTTATAGAAGTGGTTGAAACAGTGAATCTTAGTGAAAAACTTATTCAGGCCTGCATCAATATTAAAGAGATGGGTTATAAGTTAGCGCTCGACGATTTCGCGTTTGATCCGAAATGGGACGTACTGTTGCCTTACGCAGATATCGTGAAAGTTGACATCGTAGAGTGCGATCAACAACTAATGCGCAGTAATATAGAAAAACTCAAGTTAGCTAATATAAAACTCGTTGCAGAAAAAATAGAAACTCACGAAGAATTCGAAGAATACAAGGCCTTAGGCTTTGATTACTTTCAAGGTTACTTTTTTGCACGTCCTGAGATCGTGAAACAAAAAAGAATACCTACAAGCCAACTTGCCTTACTCGATTTAATTAGTGTCAGTGCCGCTACCGACTTCAACCTTGGTAGGGTAAACGATATTATCGAACGAGATGTCTCTTTGTCTTATAAACTATTACGTTTTATCAATAACCCGTTAATAAACAAGAGCAATAGTATCAGTAGTTTACGCCATGCATTAAATTACATGGGCGAAATTGAAGTGAAAAAGTTTATCGCGCTGGTGGCTTTAGCAAATTTGGGAGACAGCAAAACCATTGAGTTGTTGCACATGTCTTTAGTTCGGGCAAAATTTTGCGAGCTTATCGGACAAGCAATGAAATTGGCTAAAAATCCGCCTACAGGTTTCTTGCTCGGTTTGTTCTCTTTGCTAGATGCAATTTTAGATTCAAGCATGCGCTCGGTTGTTGAAAAATTGCCCTTAGGCGATGAATTGAAAGCCGCTCTTTGTGGTGAAAAGAATGAATTGCAAGGTTATCTTAATCTAATAAGAGCTTACGAAGTTGGCCACTGGCAAAATGTCGCCCGCTACTCCAAAGAGTTGGATATTCATCTCGCCATGACGCAGAGCTTTTACAATGAAGCAATCAAGTGGGGCCATGCAATGAAACAATTAATTAGTGACTAATCGCTGACCTAGATGTTAGATTATGAGTGTGTTTATTGGTCAGTTTGTGTATTTAGTCGACTAAGTTACGCGACTTCTTCACTTGTTAAGTCGTTGCGGTTCTGGAAAATTTTACCCTTATTCGATTATCGGTCTACATTAAAATAACTATAACTATTTCATAGGATATTCATGTTTGCGTTTATCGCCCGGCAACCTGTTTTAGATAGAGAAAAAGAAGTTTTTGCTTACGAGCTATTTTTTCGCGATGGGAAGAATAACTGCTACCCTGATATTGTCCGTGATGAAGCTACAGCCCAGCTAATTGCCAGAAATTATCTTACTTTAGGCCTTGACGACATATCATGCAGTAAAAAATCGTTCATCAATTTCCAAGCAGAAACCGTGTTAAACGGCTTTCCTTCTTCCCTAGATCCCGAAAATGTTATTGTTGAAATTTATGATGGCGCTTTTAGCCATGACACCCTGTTATCGGTTTGCAAACATGTAAAAAACATGGGTTTTAAGTTAGCTGTTGAAGGCCACCGACTTGACCAAAAGTGGGGCGACTTTGTGCCATATATCGATATGGTTAAAGTGAACACAGTTAAAGATGATTATGAGGGCGTGGCCAAAACGCTCAGTTTATATAAAGACTCCGGCGTACAACTGATTGCAGAAAAAATAGAGACGCAACAGGATTTTGCTATTTATCGCGAGATGGGTTTTGATTATTTTCAGGGCTATTTCTTTGCCAGACCAGAAGCCATTGCTCAGAAGAACATTCCTACCTCTCAGCTAACGTTAGTGGAGCTTATGGGGGCAAGTTCAAGCGCCTCATTTGATATTGATAGTATCAACAGTGTGATAGAACACGATGTTGGTTTGTCATACATGTTATTGCGGTTTATTAATAATCCGACAATTAATAAGCGATATAAAATTACGTCTTTACGCCATGCATTAAATTACATGGGCGAAGTCGAGATTAAGAAGTTTATCGCTTTGTTAGCCATTGCTAATTTGAGTAGCGATAAACCAAGTGAGCTCATTCACTTGTCATTAGTCAGGGCAAAATTCTGTGATCTTGTGGGCACAGAGAAAAAACTGGGATCTAACCCGCCTCTGGGTTTTTTAGTGGGGTTATTTTCGTTATTGGATGCCTTACTTAATCAGGAAATGAAGGTATTGGTTGATAAATTGCCCTTGGTTGAAGACGTCAAAGTGGCTCTGTGTGGTGGTCAAAATGACTTGTCGATGTATCTACTATTGGTCAAAGCTTTTGAAAGCGGTAATTGGCTGAAGGTCATTCGTATTGCCAAAATACTAGAAATTGACCAAAAACGTTTACATAGCTTGTTCAATGAAGCGATAGTCTGGGGCAACGGTGTCAGAAAATCCATATCGCCACACTTTCCCGAAAGCAAAGCGTAAACGCCTTCAGATCACCTGATGGTGAGCAGGCCAAAACATGAATAAATTTATCAAAGAATACTTAGTTGTGGCGCAGAATGCCTCTGGCCGCAACATGAACGTGCCGCTTTATCGATTTATTGGGACGCTGCCTGGTCCTAAAGTGTATATCCAAAGTTCTATACATGGCGCTGAAGTGCAGGGAAATGTGGTGATTTACCATTTGGTGCAGTGGCTAAAGACCCTGCCTATTTGTGGGGAAATTATCTTAGTGCCAAATTGTAATCCGGTTGGCACCAATATCAAAGCGGGTGAGTACACCCTTGGACGATTTGATCCCGTCAACGGGACGAATTGGAACAGGGGGTATTTTTTTGATGAAAAACTCGTTCAGCAATTTGCTCAGGAGGTGACCAATGATGAGACTATCCCTGATATTAAATGTAAATTTCGTCAGCAGATAAAACAGCAAATTCAACAAAAACTTGAGCAGGAGTGGGGCCTAGGTTTGGCTCAACGTTTAAATTTAAAGTTGCAGCAATTGGCATTTGACGCTGATTTTGTGTTGGATTTACACAATGGACCTGTATCGACTCGTCATATCTATGTGCCTGAATATGCTAGAAAAGCAGCTATGTCGTTTAATATCCCTCATGTCATTTTAATCCCTAATGTATTCTCTGGTGCTTTAGACGAAGCAACGTTTTGCCCATGGTGGACATTACAGGAATTACTGTCTGCGAAGCGTCAAACCTCTATCGATTTTGGCGTTGAAGCATTTACCTTAGAAATGGGCAGCCAAGAGGTGATTAGTTTTAATGATGGCGAATACGATGCTAAAAGTATCATGGCTTTTTTAAGTGCTAAAGGAAGTTTTTTAAGTCATAGCTTTGAACCTGAATTGATGCGACGCATTGCTGTAACCTTAAATAATTATAAGATTTTATATACCCAGCAAGGCGGTATAGTTGAATACCTTGCACAACCTGGTGAACTCATTAAAAAAGGACAAGTATTAGCGCGGGTGTTAAATGTCGATACGCTAGAAGATGAGCGCGCTACAACTGATATCGTTGCACCTTGTGATGTGATTGCTATTCTGCATTTTCCTTCAGCTTCAGTGCTGAGCGGTACTCAGTTATATAAATGCTTTACTGAGTTTTTCGAACTTGAAGCAAGCCCTTAAACACTGGGCAAGGTGATACTCTTAGTATGTTCGTAAACAAGAGCCGTTTCGACATGACTGACTTCGTTAAACGCAGTGATTTGATTAAATACAAAGTCCCGCAGATGTGAGGTGTCTGCCACGCTGACGTGAACAAAAAAATCAATGTCGCCGCCCATGTGAAAAAGGCTCAACACCTCAGGTAAGGCTAACCACTTTTGCTGTAAATTAACCACCGTAGCGCGATTGTGATCAGATAGCTTAACAGAAATCATCGCTTGAATATTACCGCCAAGCAGTTGCAAGTTTACTTCTAGGTTTGAGCCTAAAATAACATTGTCTGCTTGTAATTTTTTTATACGCTCCAAACACGACGAAGGTGCCAGTCCTACTTGTTCGGCGATATCCTTATTATTTAATCGAGCATCTTCATACAAAAGTGCCAAAATAGCTAAATCGGTAGTGTCTAATATGCGGCGCTGATTCATGACTCGTGGCCCGGGCAAAATGTGCCTAACACAGCATCTCGACTTGCTCCAGTCACACTTGCTAGGCTTCCCACTATCTTATGCTTATGGGCGTAAGCTAGCCATGCAAAGGCCATGGCTTCCACAGCATCTGGATCAATGCCCAAAGACTCAGTAGTGCTTAACTCACACTCATGTAACAGCGACTCTAAACATTCCATTAAAAATTCGTTTTTTGCCCCGCCGCCACATACATAAACTTGCTCAACATCTGGGAAACGTAATATTTCTTGGGCAATAGTTTGCGCTGTTAACATCGCTAGGGTGGCTTGCACCTCTTGTGGGCTATAGGTTTTAGCACTCTTTGAAATGTGTTGCTCTAACCAAGGCAAGTTGAACAATTCTCGGCCAGTACTTTTAGGTGGCGAAAGTGAAAAATAGTCATGTTTACTCAAGCTGTCTAACAAACTGCCTGAGACCGTACTTTGTGCTGCCCATTCACCTTTAAAGTCATACGCTTGACCTGTGTGTTTATTACACCATAAGTCCATCAGGGTATTGCCTGGTCCGGTATCGTAGCCTAATACCTTGCCCAAGCCATCTTTAGGTAAATAGGTAAGGTTAGCGATGCCGCCAATATTAATGACGATGCGAGATTGCTTAGGATGAGCAAAAACTGCTTTGTGGAATGCAGGAACGAGTGGGGCGCCTTGTCCGCCAAGCGCAATGTCTTTACGCCGAAAATCAGCAATAACATCGATACCGGTTATTACGGCTAAAGTATTAGGATCGCCAATTTGTAAGCTAAAACCATGGTTTCCTGCTGGGAAGTGACGAATAGTTTGGCCGTGGGAGCCAATGGCTGTAACTTGATCAGGACGAATATAGTTGTCTCTGAGGACTTGCAGACTCGCCTGAGCAAAGACTTCTGCAATCGCCCTATCAGCATGCCCCATTAAGACTATTTCGTCACTACTTGAGCCACAAAGTTGATGGAGCTCCTCCAGCAACGGTTTAGGATAAGGAAATGTTTGGCAATCTAGGAGGTGAGGATGAAGGCCAGAGAAATCCACCAAAGCCACATCAACACCGTCCATACTGGTGCCTGACATAAGGCCAACATACAACTGCGACACAAACTCTCTCCTGTTAGTTCATCGCCAACATAATACGTTTATTATTATTTAGCTGCGTCAGTCTTTGTGCAGAGATACTTGCAAAAGCTTTAGCTTCTGCTTTATCAATTGGCTGTGCCTTGGGTAAGGCTACTGTGCGAGGGTTACGATGTACACCATCGACTAAAAATTCGTAATGTAAGTGAGGCGCTTCTGCCATCCCTGTTGCGCCCACATAACCAATCACTTGGCCTTGTTTGACCTTTGCGCCATTTTTTACAGCAGATTTAGAAAAGTGTAAGTATTTGGTCGTATAGTTTTCACCATGTTGGATAAACACATAGTTTCCGTTAAAACGATTATATCCCGCTTCGATCACTTTACCGTCGCCGGCAGCCACTACGGGCGTGCCTTTTGCTGCTCGATAATCGATACCATTGTGTGGTTTGTAGCGTTTCTGAATTGGATGAAAACGGTTGGGGTTAAAATTTGAACTAATATACTTAAAGTTCACAGGTGCGCGTAAAAAGCTTTTGCGCAAGCTACGCCCGTCAGGCGTATAAAAATTACCATCAGAATGGCGAATTGCGGTGTACGTTTCACCTTGATTGACAAATTGAGCCGCCACTATGTCGCCGTTTTCGATGTATTCGCCATCAATAAAGTGTTCTTCATACATTACATAAAAGCTATCACCCGCTCGCAGTTCTAAAGCAAAGTCGATATCCCAACCAAAAATACCAGCTAGGCTCATGATCTGATTTTCACTTAAGTTCGCTTTAATACCTGCGTTCCAAAAACTGCTAGATACTTCACCTTGGGCGTAATTTAAGCGGGTTTCTACTTGCTTAGATTCAATATGACCTGAAAAGCTGTTGTCGGCGTTAATCTCAAGTAATAAGGTCTCGGTAGGAGAATACATGTAACTAAGAGATTTTAATTTGCCCTCGTCATCAATTTCTAAGCCCAATGATTCACCCGGCATCAAACTGAGTAACTTACTGGCGTGATCTTCTACTTTGGATACTCGATAGGTTTCTTGCGGAGTAAGTCCGGCGCGGTTAAATATTTTGGCTAAGTTATCGCCCTTTTTTACTTTATAAGTTTTGCGCTCTATCGCATTATCAAAGGCACTTATTTCCGCCTCAGGTAAGTTATTAAAATCAACAGCTAAGTCGTAACGTTTACCAATTTCTAAGGTAGGAACTGGCGTGTTTTTGTAAGCGCTGACAGGGTCAGATGGAAAAAGGATGAGAACTAACAACACACCAGCAAGGGCTGAAATTGTCCATTTGTGGGGTTTGGGTAAGTGCTTTAAGGAGATTTTAGCCACGAAGAATACTGCTCAAACTAACTGAATCCCTGCAGAATATACTGAAATGAAATTGTTTTCTAGGTGTTGCTTGTTTTTTGAACAGTTTATCTTTTGTTGGTATCTGAGCAATTAACACATAAAAAGTGTTTCAACCCTTTCAATGCTAAAGGTTGACACGTAAAATGCGCGGCTAATTTTAAAGTACGATGAAATGGCAAGGTTGTAAACGATGGTTGATTGGCAGAGTGCGATAGCGGAAATTCAACGAGGTGCAGATGATATTCTTTTGCTTGATGAGCTTATTGCTAAATTAAAAGAAGGCAAGCCTTTAAAAATAAAAGCAGGCTTTGATCCCACCGCACCTGATTTGCATTTAGGACATACTGTTTTAATTAATAAACTTCGAACGTTTCAGCAGCTAGGTCATGAGGTTATCTTTTTAATCGGTGATTTTACTGGGATGATCGGTGATCCAACTGGCAAAAATGTGACACGCAAGCCCTTAACCAAGGAAGATGTGTTGGCAAATGCTGAAACGTATAAAGAGCAAGTTTTCAAAATTCTGGATCCTAAATTAACAACCATTCGCTTTAACTCAGAATGGATGGAGCAACTGGGGGCGGCTGGGATGATAAAGTTAGCGGCCAACCAGACAGTTGCTCGAATGTTAGAGCGTGACGATTTTAAAAAGCGATATGCTAATAATCAGCCCATTGCTATTCATGAATTTTTATATCCATTAGTTCAAGGGTGGGACTCTGTAGCACTTAAGGCCGATGTCGAATTAGGTGGTACCGACCAACGTTTTAATTTATTGATGGGCCGCGAACTACAAAAATCAGAAGGGCAGCGTCAGCAAACAGTATTAATGATGCCCTTGTTGGAAGGGCTTGATGGTGTGCAAAAAATGTCTAAATCTTTGGGTAATTATATCGGTATTACCGATGCGCCTAATGATATGTTCGGAAAAATCATGTCAATCTCTGATGACTTGATGTGGCGTTATTATGACTTACTTAGTTTTTTGCCCAAAGACACCATCAATGAGTTTAAACAGGAAGTTGCTGGGGGTAGCAACCCAAGAGATTATAAAATCGCGCTAGCGAAAGAAATTATCGCTCGTTTCCATTCTGACACTGACGCCGAATCGGCTCATGAAGAATTTGTTCAACGTTTCCAAAAAAATGTTATTCCAGATGAAATGCCTGAGTTTACTCTTGCTCTTGGTACTGCTGGTTTGCCGGTCGCTAATCTATTAAAAGACGCTGGATTGGTTGCTTCCACGTCTGAAGCTATGCGAATGATCAAACAAGGCGCAGTAAAACAAGACGGTGAAAAAGTGCAAGATAGCAAATTGGTTTATCAAGATGCTGCTGAGTATGTTTTCCAAGTGGGTAAACGCAAATTCGCTCGGGTAACGCTTAGCTAATTTAGCTTATTAATGTGGTTTTGGGTCTAGTTATTACGACTAGACCCAAAACAAAGAGTTATTTTGATTTTTTCCCGATGGGAATATTTACATAACTTAAATGCATGTCTAAAGCCTCTACCGATATCCTAATTTCTCTTACCGAGAGCCAAAGCGAATACAGCAACAAAACTAAGCTAAAGGCAAAAATTGAGCTTCCAATCGCTTGATAGTCTGCATAAACCGCTAACATCGACAAAACACACAAAAAGAAACTACCGGCACCAGCTTCTTGCATACGTTTAATCAATAAAATACGAGAGCGTAAATTAGCAATTTGCGCTTGAGCATTGTCGGTTTGATGGCTTAAATCAAAGTTTCTGATCACCGATGCCAAGGTTAAAAAACGGTTGGTGTAGGCAAGAAGTAGCAAGGATATTGCAGGAAATAACATAGCTGGTGTGGTTAGGGTAATATTCATTTGGCTCAAATATGATCTCGGGTTTTTGACAGCTCAGCAGTAAGAAACGCTATGCAGCTTTTATCATTACTGAAGATCCTATCATTAATATGCGTATCTAGGCCAAGTGCCTCGCGGAATTTCTGTGACTGATTTATCAGTAATGGCGATGAAATTTGGTAAGCATCAACGATGCAACCCCGACTAATACCATATTGGTGCGATGCTTTTACTCGATTTGCCGCTTCTGGAGTATAGCCTTCACAGGCGGACAAGTCGGCACAATAGGCCCAAGGGTTTGGCGCTAATTTATCGGCCAATTGACAAAAATGAAGATGAAAATGTTTCGCGACGGTTTCGCCAATTGCGCCATGGACAATACAAAACAAAATTTTACCTTCGATCCACATAGAGTATTGGCCAAACTTATCATGATAACTGAGATTACCTCGCATAAAGCCTCCAGTTTCAAATTGCTAGCGTTGTCATGCTAATTGAATTTAATCACTCCATTGATAAATAGCACAGATTTCTATTTAGAAACCATTTATTTGTTTGCACATGGAAGTTAACCCATTGATTAATCGTGGCGTAAATCGATGAAGTTCATCAGGATTAACCACAACAACAGGTGCCTTTAACAACGAATGTGTTGGCTGCCAGAATTGTTGGGCATCTAACTCTTTAATTTTCATCGCGGCAATTAACAGGGTGGGCTGACGTGATATGACCTGTTCTTTACTGACTTCAGGATAGGCAACCATGGAATCGTTAAATATTTGAGTCGCTCCGCAAATATCAAGTAACTTAGTCGCCCAAGCGTCAGCTCCTATTGTCATCAATGGTGCGGTCCACATGTAGTAAAAAACTCGGATTTTAGCTTGCGTTAGATAACGCTGCTTTAACTGGTCGAGTTCAGCCTGAAACTGATTAGCTAATATTAAAGCCTGCTCACTCCGTCCCAGTGTTTCACCTAATTTCACAATGTCTTTACTGATATCATCTGGGGATTGAGGCGCTGATGAATAAACGCTAAAGCCTAACGAACTCAAGCGGGCAATATCTTGAGGCTTATTACCGCCTTGCCAAGCCACTATTAAATCAGGCTTAAGTTGCATAATGGCTTCAAAGTCGAGGCCATTGTAGTTTGCTACAGAGGGGAGTTGTTCTGCTTGAGGCGGATAATTACTGTAATCACTCACCCCAACGAGATGCTCTCCCATGCCAAGTGCGTAAATTAATTCAGTAGTATGTGGCGCTAAACTTATTATTCGTTGCGCAGTAGCTTGTACAGAAAAGTGAAACATGGCACTTATGATGATAATGAATGACAAAGCATTCTTTTTAATAGTAAACAATGCGGCTAAGTCCCTATATTGAGTAACAGGCAAGCGATAAAACACAAGGTCAGAAAAACCCATTGGGCTTTTTTAATCCCATTAAGTGCTCTGTTTATATCCTCTAAGGCGATGGGGCGTGTGCCTCCACATTTTGCTAATCGAACTTTATTATCACCATAAAATACTGGACCACCGAGTTCAACACCTAGGGCGGCGCCTTGCAAGCTTAAAACAAAATAACGGCTGCATAATAGGTTTTTGCCTTGAGTGAGCGCTCTGAGCCCTTGTGAAATGTTTTGCCCTATAATGAAGCACAGGGCTGTAATTCTGGCTGGTAGCCATAGAATAAGGGCCAAGCACAAGCGAATGGGTTTGCCAAAATAAGCATAACTACCTTGTTTAGTATGCCAGCATTGTGAAAACTCAAATAGCAGGCGATAACTGAGTGCCAACAAGCCGCCTCCAACTAAATATAAAACAATGACGCAGCAAAATTGCGCTGCAAATCTCAACATTAAGGATTCAATGGCTGCTTTTGCTATGCCAAAGGGAGAGAGTTGTGCGGTTTCTCTTAACACCAATGTCTGTAAATGTTGTTTGGCCAAGGTTTTCTTGTTGGTTTTTAGGCAGCGTTCAACTTTTTTAATCCTCATCATTACCGGCGTAAATCTCAGCGCAAGCAGTAGTAATAAGCTATCAAAAAAGATGGGGTATTCTGATAAATAAATGAGTACAGCTAGCAAAAGCATAAATGGGGAAAGTAGCACAATAGGAGCTAGTGTGCCTGCTATCATCTGCTGTAAGGGTGTGCCAGGATTTTTACTATGAACTTTATATGCTACACGCAAAGCAACAAGTTTAGCAAAGGTTAAGGGGTGAAATTTATCCGCTAATCTAAGGTGTCTTTCTATTAAAACCACAATTAAAACGGAATACAAAGGCAGCAAGTTAATGCTGCCAAATTGATCAATTAATAAATTCAATCAAGATATCATTCTATTAGTTTTGCTTAGCCAGTAAAGCAAGGGTTTGCATTACAATTTGTGCTGAGTGTTTGCCGGCAGTTTCCAAATAGGTTTGGAAAGACACCGTTGAGGTGACACCTGCAATATCAGACAATGAGCGAATGACAAGAAAAGGTACATTCAACAAATGACAAGTTTGGCCAATTGCCACACCTTCCATTTCCACGGCACTAATAGAGGGGAAATTTTGTCGAATTTTCTCGGCTCCTTCATCGCTGCCCACAAAAGAATCGCCTGAACAGATCAAACCCAATTCATATCCAATGTGATCTAAGCTTTGCATTGCTTGTTGTGCACAAGTAATTAGCTTTGTGTCACATTCATATTTAGCAGGCATGCCCGCACATTGTCCTAACTCGTAACCAAAAAAAGTCAGATCCGCATCATAGTGGCGTAACTCAGTTGCAATAACGATATCTCCAATCACTCTCTCTTTGGAAAAGCCGCCAGCAGAGCCAGTATTAATCACATAGTCTGGTTGAAAGTTCATCACCAATAAGGTGGTCGAAACCGCAGCCGCAACTTTTCCAATTCCGCATTTTACTAAGGCAACTTCGGTATTGTTAAGCTCACCAAAATATACCGTCAAATGGGCTATTTTTCTTTCAGTAACGTTTGTTAGTGAAGCGCGTAAAAGACTGATTTCTTCATCCATCGCACCAAGAATTGCAATTTTCATCTACACTCAATGAGTCAAATTTGTTTGACCTTAGTTTATTACGAAACGACATTTTTATAAACCATATGTCATGCGCCATTTTGCCGGCCCGTTTTGGGAGTAAAACTGCTGGTTAAGGAGCGCACTTAACGGGCCAGTTATTATGCGTATAGCGCTATGTGTTTTATTACTTATCTTGCTGTCTGGGTGCGCTTCAATAAGCCCTCAATTTACACAAGCGAGCGTTGTGTTAGTCGATGACAAATATTTACATTTTGAAAAAATAAAAATTGAAAGTCCCGATGAGATTTTTTTTCTAGCTGATGATGCAAAAGGATTTGCAAAACAATCTGTAAAAAATATTCCTAACCCTCAAGAGCAGATTAAATCGATGGTTCGCGCTATTTTCGATCATTCTGATTTTAATCTGTTGTATCGAGCTGATGCCAATACTGTAGCCCAGACGACTTTTGAAAATAGGGCGGCAAATTGTCTATCTTTGTCCATCATGACCTACGCCTTGGCTCGTCACCTTGGCTTTGGTGCGCGCTTTCAGCATGTTGAAATTCCTGAATATTGGACCCGCAGAGAGGGGCAGCGTATTCTTAACTCACACATCAATTTGCAAATAGTGCCCAAACAAAACAGAGCCTATGTGGAGTTAACTAGGCAAGGATTTGAAGTGGATTTTGATGCGCAAGCAACGCGAAAGCACGATAAACGAAGCTTGCTCAGTGAGTCGCAGGTGATCGCGCTGTTTTACAACAATAAGGGCAGTGATGCGCTGCTGCGCCGAGACGATTTAAGGGCTTATGCTTATTTTCGCGCGAGTTACTTGGCTGATCCCAGACAGGCGCATTTACTGGCAAATTTAGGCTACTTATATCGTCTGAACGGTCACTATGCAAAGGCTGAAAAGGCTTATCAATTAGCTTTACATATTGATACGAACAATTTAACTGTCTGGCAAAATTTGGCTTTATTGTATAAACATGTTCAACAAGAAGAAAAAGCAGCCGAAATACTCACTCGCTTAGAGCGCAAGCGTGCAAATAATCCTTTCTACCACCTAAGTTTGGGAGAGACCGCGTTTGAAAAACACAATTGGGATTCTGCCCTTGACCACTATAGAAAAGCCCTGTCCCTCGACAAAACTTTGCACGAAGTATTTTTTGGTTTAGCCAAAACATATTACGAATTGGGTAAGTTGAAGCGCAGTGAGCACTTTTTACAATTAGCTTATCAAAAGTCACGTTATCAGGAAGAGGCCAATGTCTACGCTGCTAAAATTGAGTTTTTACGCCGTCAGATGTTGTCAGCAACAACAAGTTGAGTGAGCGGTTTCTTGCGACGAGTACATTCGCTAATAAGCTGTTTCGATACTAGATTTTTGGCTTTGTTCAGAAGGGGGTTGTTATGGCGTCTATTAACCGCGCTAGTTTCTATTTGATACATTTTAGCTTTGCTGTTTTGTTAACCGCTTGTCAATCTGTCAGTCGTGCCCCGCTTGATGTGCATACTATTTTGTATGATGAAGGCTTCACTCATTCAGATCAAATTATCATTGAAAGTGAAACAGATATTTTTAAATTAGAAGAGGAAGCGAAGGCTTTTGTTAAACGTGCTACCAGTGAGCAACAAGAGCCTTTAGAGCAGATAAAGGCCTTAGTTTACGCCTTATTTGACCGTGCCGACTTTAACATTCTGTACGACGGTAACGCAAACACTGTGGCCAATGATACATTTACATTAAAAGCGGCAAACTGCCTTTCTTTATCCATCATGACTTATGCTTTGGCAGAAGAGGCGGGGTTTAAGGCGCAGTTTCAAGATATCGATATTCCTGAATACTGGACGCGCAACCAAGGATTTAGCATGCTCAATGGACACATAAATTTGCGTCTATCGCCGAAGTCAGCGCAAACGGAACATCCTTTTGTTAACAAAGGTTTCTTAGTGGACTTTGACCCACTTTCTTCTCGTAATCATTTTAAAAAACGTCTGCTTAGTAAGTCCACTGTAATGGCGATGTTTTACAATAATAAAGGCGCTGATGCTCTGATTAATGACCGATTAGACGAAGCGTATGCCTATTTTCGCAAAGCCTTGTTAGTGGATGAATCATTTGAGTCGACCGCTGGTAATCTGGGCTTTTTATACCGTTTAAAAGGCTATATAAAACAAGCAGAAGAGAGCTATCGGTATGCCCTAGATCTTAATCCAGATAATTTAACGGCCTGGGAAAATCTGTCTTATTTGTATCTTTCTTCTGGGCGAGAAGAGCAAGCCAATAGGATACTCGCTAAGGTAGAGGAAAAACGCGCGAGCAATCCCTATTTTTACATTAACTTAGGCGAACAAAAACTTGAATCTGGCGATTACAAAGAGGCGATAAGTTATTTCAAAGACGCGATGGCATTAGATCGAAAAAGACATGAAGTGTATTTTGGTTTGGCGCAAGTCTATTTTGAATTAGGCGAGTTGGACCTAACTGAGCACTATTTGCAATTGGCCAAAGATTTTTCCGTTAGTGTCAATGACGAGAGACGTTATGAAAGTAAATTACGTTTTTTAACTGAATTCAATGAAAACTCTATTTTGCACTAACATCCAAATTTGGCTGTGGATGCGTTAAGTTGAGTTGTTTACTTGCTTATTAATATGTACTGATAAACGATAACGCCGACGAAGCAAATGTCGGCGTTATCGTCGTATTATTACTTATGCTACTCCAAGCTCTCGCAATCTTTCTTGTAAATAGCTTTTCGCCGTATGTCTCTCGGACAAAACAACCTGTGGATTAGGATGCAAAAATAGCGGTAAAGAAATACGCGATTTGCTTTGATCGCTTCCCTCAGGGTTAATCACTCGGTGGGTTGTGGACGGGAAATACCCGCCTGATGCTTCTTGTAACATGTCTCCGATGTTTACAATTAAGTTACCAAAATCACATGGAACATCAATCCAGCTATCGCCCGTTCCCTTCACTTGCAATCCAGGCTCATTAGCTGCAGGCAAGATAGTAAGCAAGTTAATGTCTTCGTGCGCAGCAGCTCTAATGGCATCAGGTTCTTCTGAGCCAGTTAGCGGTGGGTAGTGTAAAATACGTAATAAGGTTTGTTCGCTATTTTCAGCCATAGAAGACAGTGACTGTGAATAAAGCGCAGAGACCGTTTCCGGTGAGTATTTCTCAACCCAAGATAGCAATTCTGATGCAAGGTCAGTTGCCGCTTTATAGTAATCGACCGCTTGTTGCTTCAATGCTTCAGGGCATCTACCCCAAGGGTAATAATGAAAATACTCTTTGATGTCTTTTTTCTTAAAGCCCTTAGCTGTTTCTGATACTTGGGTTGAAAAAAAACCATCATGGGTTGCTTTGTCGTAGGCAAAATTGTGTTTTTCTTCACTATTAAAAAATGCCTGCCAGTCTTTATAAATTTGTGACACCATTTGTTGCTCAATAGGGTGGTTTTTCAACACCCCGAACCCTGTTTGATGCAGTGATTCAACAAATTTTTTATCTGCGTCAGGGTCTCTATAATCTATTGCTACTAGTTCCAACATATTTCGTTACCTGTTGTTCAAATGTCTAAATGTTTACAAACTTAAGAAAAGTCCGGCTAGGGCGGCGCTCATTAAATTTGCTAAGGTGGCCGCTAATACTGCTTTTAATCCGAGTTGAGCTATCTCTTTACGGCGGGTTGGCGCCAAGGCTCCTATGCCCCCCATTAAAATGGCGATGGACGAAAAGTTGGCAAAACCGCATAGTGCAAAGATGACAATCGCTTGAGTTTGCGGCGACAAATCAGCCTGGTACTTTAAAAAGTCTAAGTAAGCGACAAACTCGTTCACCACCATTTTTTGCCCGATAAAGCTGCCTGCAATATTGGCTTCGTCCCATGGAACACCTAAGGCCCAAGCGATGGGTTGAAAGACATAGCCCAAAATAACTTGAAAGGTAAGGTCATCCATACCAAATAAGCCGCCGGCCCAACCAATGATCCCGTTTAACAAGGCAATTAAAGCGATAAACGCCAATAACATTGCCCCGACATTTAGAGCTAAATTCATACCTGATGCCGCGCCACTGGCAGCTGCATCAAAAATATTGGCGTATTTCTCATCTTTACCTTCTAACTCGGTCAATTCATTTTTGAACTGCTTTGTTTCAGGCATAATTATTTTAGCCATTAATAATCCACCGGGAGCTGCCATAAAGCTAGCGGCCAACAAATATTTGATTTCAACGCCCATGCCAGCGTATCCCGCCATAACAGATCCCGCAATAGAGGCTAACCCCCCTACCATGATGGCAAACAGCTCAGACTTAGTCATATGGGGAATAAAAGGTTTAACCACGAGAGGTGCTTCTGTTTGTCCAACAAAGATGTTTGCTGCAGCAGACATTGATTCAGGACGACTGGTTTTAAGGGCAAATTGTAAAAAGCCGCCAATCAATCTTATCACCCACGACATAATGCCTAAATGATATAAAACGGTAATTAAGGAAGAGAAAAATACGATAACGGGCAGTACATTAAAGGCAAATATAAATCCCAACGATTTATTACCAACAGGGCCAAAGATAAAGTTGATGCCTTCTTGACTGTAGGCGAGGATGTTTTTCACGTACTCAGTGAGTGCGAGTAGCATCTTTATACCAGGCGGGAAATAAAGAACAAAGGCCCCAATGACTGCTTGGATTGCAAATGCTCCACCTACTGTGCGCCAATTAATCGATTTGCGATGTGCTGATAGCAAATACGCAATAAGGAGGAGTAGTGCAACACCGATTAAGCTGATCATTAGGGGTCCTTTTTATAATTCTAATTTTAGGTTTATTTTTATTGTGTTTATAACAAGCTTTGTTGGATGTGAGATTTTATGACATCCAAAGCAATTCTATTTTTACCACCCTGAGTCACAATCACATCAGCAGTGAATCGACTTGGAGCGATAAATTGGTGGTACATGGGTTTAACCGTTGATTCATATTGTTTAGCTACTGAATCTAATGTTCTGCCTCTTTCTGCAATATCCCGTTTCATTCTGCGCAGTAAGCAGATGTCTAGTGGGGTATCGACAAATATCTTTATATCAAACAACTCAAGCAGGGGTGGGCTTGCTAACAACATAATGCCTTCAATAATAATTACTGGGGCCGATATAAGTGTTTCCGTTTCCTGCAAACGAGTGTGGGTCTTATAGCAGTAGTGTGGATACTGAATAGGTTGCCACAACTTTAAGGCTTTCAAATGCTCAACTAATAACTCATGTTCGAAGGCTTTTGGGTGATCGTAGTTATTCTTTTCACGCTCCGCCATGGGCAAATGATCTTGTGCACGATAGTAATGATCTTCACGCAAGATCTGCACTTGTTTGCCTTCTTCCGAAAATTCTTTGAGTAAATTTTCTGTAAATAACGATTTTCCAGAGCCTGAAGCGCCTGATATTGCAATAACTAAAGGGGTAGACATACCACTCCAAAATGTAAATTTAGAAATTGCACGAAAGATACCAGTGAACGGCATAAAAGTCAGTTTAAGAGTAGAAATTATGCTGCAATAAGGCGCATTAAATTGAATTTTAAATACGTCTCAGTGGTTTCAGGTGACCTCTGAAAGTCACATTACGATTAATGGACCATTTGGTCAAGAAAAGACGAGTGGATAAAGTGTAAAAATGTTGAGTTACTCTGCTTAAGGCTACTTACCAATAAACTCTACTAATTCCGGATGATCATTCGTAATAGCGTAGTTATGCATTTTTGAGCGCGACCCCTCTCCTTGGGCTTTGGGCGGATAAAATAAGTCTTTCATATCTGAATTATGTTTAAAAGCTTCGTCTAGGGCCGAGCGGATTTCACTTAAGGTTTTGTCTAAGTTTGCGCCAAAGTCAGGTCTTTTACGCTTTGTGTGACCCAATTCAATTAAGCGATAAAAATACTTGTTAGCGATCAATATAAGTTCATTTGGAACGTCAATATTGTGTTTTAGATTTGGCGCATCCGTTTGAATACAATAATCCACAAGTGCTGCATAAAAACAAAATGGTTTATTGGGTAGCAAAATAGCAGGGCCGTCTGAACCGAATTGAATAGATTTATCTTTGAGATTGATAATGAGTTTTTGAATTTCAGCTTCGAGTTCAGGAGATGTGTTTTGTGGCAATCTGTATCTACTTCTTTTAGCGGGCGGGGTGAGATAACGCCAACCTGCAATCATTAAGGCAAAGAGAGGTGCGATAAGGGTCAAACCGTCCCGCCAATTGATCGGCAATAATTGAATCGCAATTTCAACGCTTTGTTCAGGACTTTTTAACACACGTTTTTGCACATTATTAGATGGTTCTAAGGTCGCTAAGTCTATATTTTGCAAACTAACGATTAGAGCAGAAGAATTAAGCCGTGCTAAATTCTCGTTCATTTGTGCCATATATTGTTCTATCGAATCAGGATCAGCAGCGGTGCGAAACTTTTCGTTGGCTAATTTCAGTCGAGACAGATCTAAAGCCACCCGAGTTTCAATGCTGGCAATAAATCGCTCATTGTTTAATTTATTTTGATAAAGCTGACCTAGGGTAAAAGCCGTTTGAAATAGCAGCCAAAGAGCCAAAAACAATAAAGATAGTGATAGCTTACGGTTCATCGTTACTATGCTCCACAGGTTGAGCATCAGTGGTCGTATTGCAGCCATACGAGTCGAGCTTTAAGGTACTGTAATATTGCGAATGTATTTCGTTAGATAGCTCAAATAAGGATTGCTGTAGCGCGCACAGTAAATCGGTATTGTTGGTCTCCATTTTTAAATACCATTTGCTGCCACTCACTTGGGTTTCGATTGGCGTGATATAGTTAGCCGAAAAACGCTCTTTGTCTTGCTCTTGCCAAAAACTTGAAATGATATCTACCTTTCCTGCTGCTAATAATTCTCTTAGCGCCTCATGGGATTTTACGTAAGTGATTTGCATATTGTTATCGCCGATGCCTAACTCTGTCAGCAATCTTTTTGGTACAATGTGACCTGAGCGGCTACTTGGATAGTCTAGTAGCCCCAGTCTTTTGCCCCATAGGTACTCTTTAGTTAAAAGAGGCTTTTCTTTCAATGAAAAGAAGTACGCCGAGTAGTCTTTATATTGAGCAATAATTTTATAACCGTGCGTAACTTGCGTCGCAAAAGCCTGCATGACGTTTTCTTTTACCAAGGCTAAATTGGCGATGCCTTTACCTACGTATTGAGAGATTTCTTGCTCGTTGTGGCTCCAATGAACCTCAACTTTACCGTACTGCCGGTTAATGACGGGGTTAGTGCAAAGGTTGGTTAATAATTGCTGTGCCATGGGTTGATCGGTAATAAATGCTTCGAACTTTTCGTTATTTGTAGAGGATTGGGTCTTACAGGACAGTGATTCAGTAATTAAATTGGGTATTTCAACAATTATTTTTTCTTTATTCAGGTAACCCATATAACCACTTAGCAAGGTTAAAAATATGGTCACAAGTAACAAACTGTTTTTGCTTAGATAAACTATTTTAAACGGCATGACTTTTTTATGTTTTTACCAGTTAAGATAATTTGACCATTTAGTCTTACTTATTGCAATAGATAAGTTTATTTAAGATGGCTAATTGTTTGATAAATAAAGACTATTGATAAGTAGTTATGAATATCAATAAATAGTTTTTATTTAGCGTGGGATCTGCAGACTAGCTGTGAGAAAATTTGAATCGTCGTAAACAAGCCAATCCTTCGGTCCGAATTTTGTAGATAAGTTCCGTAAGTGTTTAATGACGAATAAAAGTTTTTTCGCTGATTGGGTACTACTGGTTGTTTGTTGACCAGCAAAGTAATATAAATGAAATAAAAACAACAAATAATACGCAGCACTTAAACTAATAAGATAACCACAACACTTAGGAAGCACACAATGTTAAGAAACACAAAACTCAATCGCATCGCGATTGCAGT
>NZ_JANQVQ010000330.1:3349-6972 GCF_030730205.1 Paraglaciecola sp. | reverse complement strand
TTGCTCCTGCGTCGCGATTTTAGCCAACAATTATTTGCCTCTGAATGAGGCGTTAATGTCCGCTTTGCGTTTAAAGCAAATAAATATTAGAACAAGTCCACTGCTAAATTATTCCTCAAATTGTAAAACTCAAGGCATCTCCCTGACCGTCTCCTTTCTGCTAAGTGGGTTCGTTCACTGGGTCTAACGTGAACAGCCGCTTTTGGCACAAATTTGCCCTTCAACTTAAACCTATCTTTCCGCAAATAGCGGGCGTAAATGCACAACGGGTTTACGCCCAAAGCGGACCAAATCACTTTTCAGGCAGTACGATAAACTGATGCAAATTATACGTTTTTAACGAACCTGACTCCAAAGGTTTTGAATGTAGATCGTTGTTCATAGTTCTCTCCATCTCTTTCTTGTTTGTCTTATCCGTAAATTCAAGCTGAAGTATTTTCTATGTCCTTGAAAGACCAGGGATGTTTGTCATGGAGTTCACAGGTCAATACCAAAAAATATCAATAAGTTGAGCTAATCTACTTAGAAAATTTGATATGCGCTGAAAACATTCACATTAAAGATAACAGGTGATATAACAAGCACTAACACTTTAAAGAGTGCGGCCATGAAGTAGCGGTTGCCGACAATGTGAAATGAATTCACGAAAAATATAAGCACAGGACATCATGTCATTTTTCAAGGAACTTAAACGCCGCAATGTAGTAAAAGTCGCCAGTGTATATCTGGTCACCGCTTGGTTAGTGATTCAAATCATTGCTGTTATTTCCCCTTATCTTCAATTACCCACCATTTTTGGCACCATGGTTACCGTGGTGCTAATGATAGGTTTTCCTATTGCTTGTATTTTTGCCTGGGCCTTTGAATTGACCCCAGAGGGTATTCGCCCCACCAACGATGTCGAGCAAGGTACTTCCATCACCAACCAAACTGGGCAAAAAATTAATCGTTTGTTGCTGAGTGTGGTGGCGTTACTGCTTGTTTATCTTACGGTCGATAAATTGTGGTTATCTTCTCCTGCCACACCAGTAATGCAAGAAGCTGAATTAGTGACTGCCCAAAACCAAACCAAAGTGCTGGCAGTAATGCCCTTTTTAAACTTGAGTAATGATCCCGAGCAAGACATCTTTGTTGATGGCCTGACCGAAGAGCTGCTTAATACACTGGTACGAATTCATGATTTAAAAGTGCTGGGGCGCACCACCAGTTTTGCCTATAAAAATGTGCAAAAAGATTTAACCGTGATTGCTGCTGAGCTCAAGGCCGATTATTTGATTGAAGGTAGCGTGCGCAAAAGTCAGGACAATCTGCGCATCACCGTACAACTGATTGAGGCTACATCAGGGGCGCACCTTTTTTCTGATACTTTTGATCGTAAACTCGAAGATGTGTTTGTATTGCAAGAAGAAGTCAGTGATCAGGTGGCCTCGGCGCTTAAACTTAAACTGATCCATCAGGATGACCGCTATGCAGCGGCTCTTGATAAACTGGATTATAAAGCCGTTGAGCAGTTGGTTATCGCCCGCGCATTGGCAAACCGTGAAACAACAGCGGATATTAATCGGGCCAAACTGATCTTAAATACTTTACTTGAGCAGTATCCTGATACATCAGCCATTTTGGGCCTAGCCGCCTATGTGGGTGTTTCTGATGTGTCTTACACTGAAAATGATGATGTTAGTGCTAAACAGATTATTGACTTTGCCGAGCAAGCCTTAGCGCTCGACCCCTTAAACCGCGATGCAATTTACTCCTTGGCAGTATATTACGATGATTTTGCCCAATTGACTGACAAAGCCGTGCAACTTTACCAAAAGGCCAAACAGGCTTACCCTTTTGATTGGGAAATACAGTATCAGCATTTTGGTGCCCTTATTACTCGTTATACTCCCTGCGAAGATATTGCAAAATTTGTCGATAGTATTGCCCCTGCATCGCTAGAGTTAGTCTACAAAAACCGCCTGCAATATTTTGTGCTACATTGTTTGTCACCTGCAGACGCACAAGATTTTAAACAAAATGCCACAACAGAAGACGTATCTCGTTACGTCTCATACAGAAACCCTGAGCTAGACTTATTGAGCGTGCAACGCTTTTATCAAGACAACCCCAACCAACGCTACACTCATGGATATTTTTATTACTTAAACAAACTCGGCCTACATCAGCGCGCCCAAACGTTGTTAGACAATATCGATATGAGCAGTAATGGATACTGGGCGACCTATAGTTACACCGCGGCTTATTTTAACGGTTACCCATTACCCAACAAATCATTTGATGAGTTGTGGAATGCACTGGTACCCAATCAATATTTCAACATTTTTTCAGAAGACGCCATGGTATTAATCGACATGGCGCAAAAGAGTGAACAGCTTGGTGAGTTAAGAAAACGCGTCAAGCAATTGATTCCGCCTACTGCCTCAATTGAGCAATTAAATGTTACGGTTTCGTACATTAGCTTTTTGCGCAAATTGGGCGACACAAATCAAGCAAAAAAACTGGCCGAACAAGTCTTACAACTTATAGCAGAATACAAATTAGCTCATCCTGCCTCCTATGATTTTTACCAATCCATGGCTGCATTTGAATTTGCCTTGTCGCTTTATGCCGGGCAATTCGAGCAGGCGCAAAGCTTATTGCAACAACTGCCAGAAGATTCTGGCATTGGTTTGTGGGGTCTAGAAGAAGTGCGCTATGAGACTAGTGATATAGGTGATAAACCGCTTATTCAGGCCCTGCTGAGTAAAATTGACAGCGAGCGAATGCGCTTGCGCAAAAAGTATGAATTTGAGTAAATGTTATCAAAGGCGTGTTGACCTTTAGTGTGTTTTTGCAGCGAGTTGGGCAGTATTTATACAATAAAGCACCAGTGCGGCAAACCCAGGGGATGGTGATCCAAGTAGTCTAGGAGGTTGCAAAATTACCGTGTATTGGCAAGGTTGCAATGATTACACCACTGAAGAAAGTGGCTAACGTTTAACATTTATCGCTTTTTAACACTTAGTTAAAACCTGCGGGGTCAAAACCTGCGGGGGTCAGGTTCCCTGAAAGGTATCATTTGCCACCCAGCTTACTGGTCAACCTTTTAGGTTATTTCGTCCGCTTTGGGTCGAGAGCAGACCTTTTTTTGATTATTTATTTCGCTCAAAATTGCCCTTCAACCAATATATCGATTGTCTGCAAACTGTAATTTAGGATCGAGCAGTAAAATCAGACTTTAACCTGCTTATGCACAAAAGGTCGCCAAATTTGATTGAACTTAACTAGCGAAATACCTTAAATATTAACTTCAAAAATTTTACTTTTTATCGAAAATATCACTAACTGAAATCACTTGATTAGGCTTACCAAAACTAATTTCACCAGCTTTGTTTTTAAAATCTTCCCAGCCAACATCTAAGTCGGGCTCATTAATTTTTATTGATGTCAGGTCTTTTATCGAGAAAGGATTGACAAAAAGAGGACAGTCTCTGTCTATCTTGGTCGCAGCTTTTTCAAAATGCTCATAACTGACTTTTAAAGCCGACTCCTCTAATGCGAACCGGCAAGCTTGATTGAGTAAATCTCTTAGTTTTCTTAAGTTGCCTGATGAAAAAGAATATAAACGTATAGCAATATTT
>NZ_JANQVQ010000330.1:2082-3339 GCF_030730205.1 Paraglaciecola sp. | reverse complement strand
ACTAGATTGTTCAAAGGGAAGGCCTTGATCAAATACCTTTAGAAATTTGAGAAAATTCTGTCGTTCATGATTGTCATTTATTTGGAAAGGGATAAGTTTTCTTTTAAACAGAATTCGTCCGTTAAGTTGGGAATTCACATCAAGTATAACTGTGCTATATGGCATACCAAATAAAATTACTGGAATGTTTGACTCGACAATGATCATTTTCAACCAGTCGGCTGCTCGGTGCAGTACTTTATTATTTTTTCTCTCAATAAGGTGTTGAAACTCATCGATAAAAATCAAATCAACCTGACAATTCTTTAGCAAGGTAATCAATCTCTTTTTTAACGCCTCAGAATCATTGCTTGAATAACAAAAAGGGTCTCCTAAGTCTGAAAGCATTGCTTGAGATGCTCGAATAGGTGTCGCATTTTCTGGTATACTAGTAAACAGGACTGGTACTTTAGTTCTGTCGGTTAATTCATTTCTAGGGTAATTCTCAATATATTTATTGATTAAAGATGTTTTCCCTGACCCCGTATTCCCAGTGACTAGCATGCATTGCGCTGCACCACCAAGTTTTGAGTCTTGTAAGCACTCATCAAATTCATCCATTAATGAGCTTAAGTAAGGGCTAGCAACAAATAGTTCTCTAACTAATCTATATTTTTCAGCAAAATCGTTCATCAGTTGTCACTTCCTAACTCTGCTAACAGACCAGTCCGATGTATTCGTGTCTAATTCCCAGACTTCGCTAGACACCTGTTTTTTAGCATTCGATATTTTTTTCTTTGCCACTGATTGTTTTGTTTTACCTGCAACTCTTTTTCTTTCAACTTCTAAATAACGCCCTGTTCTCACCCTATCGGTAACTTTTAACGAAACTTTTTTTGTATTTACCATCTTAGACATGCTTTCCGTCACGATGTCATTAATTTCAGATCGCGCTTTTAAAACATCTTGATGATTGTAATTTTTTTTGATGTATTTTCTAGCATATTGGCAATTTAGCCTATGCTGCCAAAGGGATAAGCCATCTGCATATTCAAGATCAACAGCGGGCACAATGAAGAATTCTTTTAAGTCGACATCACAAACAACTATTCGACCTATGTTGTTGGGATCTTGTTTAGCTATCACCTTATGATCACCAAACTTACCACGATACATTGCGAGGCGATCATTGTGATATCTCAATTTGTCTTTGGTGATACCTTCCCTTCTTAACATAGGAAAAAATGTGCGGCCCAATTTAAAATCTAAAGCATCGAT
>NZ_JANQVQ010000330.1:0-2072 GCF_030730205.1 Paraglaciecola sp. | reverse complement strand
CTATACGGTTGAGGCGGAAAAGCCTTTGCTGCAGTCAACCATGAAAGATTTGGCATATTTGACCATCTTGAATTAGGTTGGGCTTGATAAATCTCAATAATCCATTTGTGTACTACAAGTTGAATATCGGATAATGATATAACCGCATTTTTCTCAGGGTCATAATCCTCTCTAGCAATAATATTTGAAAATGTTTTTCCAGGTTGGTTTGCCAATAACTGAGTATTTAATGCACCAAAATAACGTTCTATTGACGACTTCAAATGAGGTTTTTTAGTTGGATTTTTTGCAACGTTTATTCCCAACTCGTAACAAGTTTGTTTGAAATCTTTATCATCAAATTCCTTACCATTGTCTGTAACCAACGTTTCGATTAACCCTGAGCACAACCATTCTGTTTTTATACTGGGGTACGAAGCCTTTACATACTCTTTTGGTAAAATTGCATTTTTAATTGCATGGCAAATGGAAACAAAACTGGGAGGTTCAAAACCAAGATAAAAGCCAACAACTGATAAACTGAGCGAATCAATGAGTAATGTAAGCCAAGGACGCCCCATTGGGACTTGATAAATGTCATCAACAACAAACAAGTCAAACCTAGTATGATCTGCTTCTACCCTCTCCAACACCCTAGACGTCGCAATTTTCTTTCCAATCGATTTAAATTCAAATTTTGCAGCTGTTAATCCTTTTTTTGCTTTAAACTTTTCAAATGGGGTAATTTTAGAAACTCTTAATCTTAGTGCTTCAGAAGATATGCAGTTAAGTTGAAGCTTATTTTCTTTATTATGTCTAAAAACCAAATCTTCCAAATAACGATAGCCTTCTGCCAAATTTGGTCTTTCAGCCGACATAAGTCTATCAATCGTTTTCGAAATTAAAGGCTCTAACTCAGGAACAATTTTCGATTTTTTGTTGCCAGCTTGTATTGTAGGAACAAGTGAAACTATATTGAAATTAGAACTTTTAAATAACGACCACCACCGAGCTAAGGTCCTAACGTTTGGCGCTGGGCCACCAAATTCTGTTACCAATGCAGATAATAGATGTGTTAATTGTTTCTCGGTAAACGCATTAACACCTTCTTTGATTAAAAATTTGATTATATTATGACGATGTATCGCTTCATCTCTTTGTATAATTGTAAAAGCTGAGAGATCAGAAAAAGGTTCTAAGTATGGACTCGTTAGCTCAACAGGAGAAACGTCTTTTCCTTCTGTTGTAACGTTAAAGAGATCGGAAAAACTGTTCTCCTTGGTCATATTTAGGAAGTCCAGATAACAGTTTGAGAATTTAAGGGTATCCCTAAATTTGTAGTAAGAACATTTTGGCTTATTAAACTAATAATGCGAGGAAACATCGACTCATAACATGCCCCAACTTTTTCAATAAGCGAGGCCACAGTCAATTTTTCGTAGCGCCTTAATATGGAGAGGGCCTTTTCTTCTGCTTGATTTTTTCTTCCATCAGAAGATGCATATCGATGTAATATCTTTAAATTGTTTAACAGTGGATTTATTCTGATTTCTCGGTCTGTAATCAACCCGAGTTTTATTCCCCTATGTTTTGCTTCAAGCTGCTTTGCTTGAAATTCCCCAAGGAATTCTTCACCAACAGTTTTATTAAACGGCTTAATCTCATAATACATTAACTCCCCAGAACTGAATTGTATAAGAAAATCTGGAGTGTACCTTCGTACTTTACCCCCTAATTTGTATTCGTACCCTATGGGTTGCGATTCAAATCGAGTTATTTTTTTAGAAAATTCAAAATGAAAACAGGCTTCAAACTCTAGGGTTGATTCTACTTCAACAAAACTATTGTTTTTGAAGCTAGCAAATCGATGAATATTATTTATCGCAGATTTTGTAAGTTTACGCTTATACACGTTCATTTCTTCTTGTTTTTGTAAACTAATTACAAAAATAGATTATTTTTTGAACAATGACAAGCTATACTTGTCACGAATGACAAGATATGCTTGGATTATGACAAGATATGCTTGGATCAACATAACCGCTTAGATATCAAGCGGTTAGTAGAAAAACGAAGTTGGCCGTAAGCCGGGT
>NZ_JANQVQ010000329.1 GCF_030730205.1 Paraglaciecola sp. | reverse complement strand
GCTATGGTTTTTCACCGATAAAGTGACTAGAACGTAAAGCCTGATTATCCGCTTCAACAACGATAGTAAATTCACCCGCAGCAAATTCTTTACGGCGCTGCATTTCAAACTGAGTGATCTTATTTTCTTGCTGATTATAAACGGTATTTCCAATCACATTGTCGCTCGGATCGAGTAATTTAATCACTACCTTGGTATAAGGGATCTTACTGAATTTTGGTAAAACCAAGACACTGTCTAAACACACTTCATCTGCACTCATCACTTGGTTGCAAAACTTAGGAGTGACAAAGACTTCTTTTAAATACATGGGTTTAAACAAGTCTTCTCTCATCTGAACACTTTCAGAATAAATCAAATCCATTTTTTTCTGTAATACACGGTAGCTGCTATTTAGCTCCTGCTCTTTGCTGCTCAACGCTTCCAGTTCAGCAACAAGCTTGTTGTTTTCTGCTCGACTGATTTCAAGTTGTTTTTTATACGCGTCAACATCAGCCATGAGTATTGGTAGCTTTTTCATATTTTGGCTACATTGCTGACTGATCTGTTTTGCCGACGCTACGTCTTTTTCAAACTTGTCTTGACTCTCATTGAGCGACGCCACGATAGCATTTTTCTGGTTTTCACAAATATTCAGATTTTCGACCTGAAGGTTTTTCTCCATTAGCGCCGCTGATAGCTCTTCTTTCAGATCGTTTACGCTTTGCTGCTGCGCTAAGGTACCTGTAGAGGCTTCTTGCAACTCTGTTGTCAGCTTTTTATTCTTCTCGAACATTTCAATAACAAAGTCATCATCAAACATTAAATCGGGTTGTTGAGACTTTTGGTAAAGAAAAAATGCAATAATCACGACACAAACAATCAACACTAAAACAATTAGTTTTCTACTAACTTTACCCATTGTAACGTCCTTTATTTTTAAGTTTTAGGTTTGATATTTTCAATAAACAAAACCATTTCAGGGAAGCGAGCCACATCATATTTCCTAGCAAACTACAGTGATTGATTACTTAATCATTATTACCTGAAAACCACCAACTTCTGTCAACATTTAATCACAATCTAAAAGTGATTGAAAAGAAGCTTGTTTTGTTTAGCCCTTATTTTTAAATTTATTAGGCTTTTGCGCCGTGTTACCCGCTTTGTTGTGGGGCTGGTTATCACTGAAGCGGGTTAAGCCTTGCTGCGCTTTGGCGGCATTTGGATTTTTACCCCGCGCCACCGCTTTATTCACTGAACGCTTAGCGTACTCTTTTTGCTCACGCCCTTTTAACTCGTTGCGACTCTCTGCTGGCACCAAACACTTCGGACCGTTACCGATTAAATGCGCTTTACCCATTTCTTGTAAGGTTTTACGCAACAATGGCCAGTTAGCCGGATCGTGATAACGTAAAAAAGCACGATGTAAACGACGATGAATTTCACCTTTCGGTACATTCACCACTTCACTTTTATGATTGACCTTATGAATAGGGTTTTTGCCGGTGTGATACATCGTTGTGGCATTGGCCATGGGCGATGGATAGAAGTTTTGGACCTGATCCAACTTAAAATTACGCTCTTTTAACCACAGAGCCAAATTAAGCATATCCATATCCTCAGTGCCCGGGTGGGCCGAAATAAAATACGGAATGAGGTATTGCTCTTTACCTGCTTCTTTACTGTATTTTTCGAACATGGCTTTAAACTTATCGTAGCTGCCCATGCCCGGTTTCATCATTTTATCCAGCGGCGCTTTTTCCGTATGCTCAGGGGCAATTTTTAAGTAACCACCTACGTGGTGAGTAACAAGCTCACGCACATAGTTTGGATCTTCTACCGCTAAGTCATAACGCACACCTGAGGCGATTAAGACTTTTTTTACCCCTTCAACTTCGCGTGCTTTGCGATAAAGATTCACGGTTGGGGTTTGATCGGTGTCTAAATGGCCACAGATATCGGGCCATACACAAGACAAACGACGACAGGTTTGCTCTGCTTTTGGACTTTTACAACGCAGTTTATACATGTTGGCGGTTGGGCCACCCAAATCTGAAATCACCCCAGTGAAACCAGGGACCTTGTCACGAATTTGTTCAATTTCGCGAATAATAGACTCTTCAGAACGGCTTTGAATTACCCGGCCTTCATGCTCAGTAATAGAGCAAAAGGTACAGCCTCCAAAACAACCTCGCATAATATTTACTGAGGTTTTTATCATGTCATAGGCAGGAATTTTCGCTTTGCCATAACTCGGGTGTGGTACACGGGCGTAGGGTAAATCAAAGACCGCATCCATTTCTTCGGTTTCAAGGGGGAAGGCCGGCGGGTTAATCCACACAATACGATCACCGTGGCGCTGGGCTAAGGCGCGAGCACAACCGGGGTTGGTTTCTTGGTGTAAAATACGTGACGTATGGGCATAGTGGGTTTTTTCAGCGCGCACTACATCGTATGGGGGTAATAATACATAGGTATTTTCCCATGGCTTACGCCGTTCTGTGCCTGCTTTGTATGGCTGCACCACCACGGGTTTGGCTTTTTGTGCGTCAATGGCGGCTTGTTTTTCTGCTTCAGAAGAAATGGCACATTTATCTTCGATATATTCGTAGGGACTGGTGATAGGATCAATTTTGCCAATCACATCAACGTGAGTCGAATCAACGCCCTGCCAACCGGGCAAGGGCTCTTTTCGGATAACCGCGGTGCCACGAATATCTTGCATCTGCTCAATGGTTTCACCCGCAGCAAAACGATGGGCCATTTCAAGTAAGGGACGTTCAGCATTGCCAAACATCAACATATCGGCTTTTGAATCAAATAACACACTACGACGCACTTTATCTGACCAATAATCGTAATGGGCGATACGGCGTAAACTGGCTTCAATGCCACCAATTACGACGGGTTTCTTATAGGCTTCTTTACAACGTTGGGTATAAACGGTTACTGCACGATCAGGGCGCTTGCCGCCCTCATTATTTGGGGTGTACGCATCATCATGGCGCAATTTACGGTCCGCAGTATAACGGTTGATCATGGAGTCCATGTTGCCAGCCGTCACGCCAAAAAATAGGTTAGGTTCGCCCAACTGCATAAAGTCATCTTTTGAGTGCCAATTGGGCTGACTAATAATCCCCACTCTAAAGCCCTGAGCTTCTAGCGTGCGGCCAATCACTGCCATACCAAAACTAGGATGGTCAATGTAGGCATCGCCCGTCACAATAATAATGTCGCAACTATCCCAGCCAAGCGCATCCATTTCTTTGCGTGACATTGGTAAAAAAGGCGCAGGTCCATAGCACTCAGCCCAATATTTGGGATACGAGAATAAGCCTCGTTCGGCTTTCATTCGTTCAGTGGGCTTAACACGGCTAGCTGGTTGGATAGTGGGCATAATATCTCTAAAAACAGGTGGTCAAAAAATCGGCGGCATTATAACAGAATGGTGAGACACATGAGCAGGATTTTGTTGCCCTTGGCAACAAAATCAAATAAACCCTAGTGAAGAGCACTATTTGCTGACAGGTATGGTGCGCAACCCTGTCTTATGGAGGGGTAAACGAACCTTTCGCAAGCAAGTGCGCACTGCTACAGTGCATAGTTCACAGGCTGCTGAGATATTTTACAGTCCAAAGCCAATAAAACAAACACCTTAACGCTGTGGCTCAGTCCTTGCTTTGTCTTACTTGCTTGTAAGTCAACGATGACTTTAACAATACAAAAAGCGAATTGGATAACGGCGTCCTTCACTAATCTGCATGGCAGATGGGGTGAAGGACGCCGTTTTTTTTGGTCTCGATTTTCTGACAAGCACAACAGTTGGTTAGATAAGTATGATTGGGGCATCGCTGCAGATGCAATTAACAACACATTACACAAAATGAGGTAAGGCTATGTCCTATTTAATTCCGTCTGAATTCGTCACCAAAATGGTGGACGCGGGTGAGTCAAAAATATTTATGGCCACTAAAGATACCCTGATACGCGCATTTATGGCCGGGGCAATTTTAGCTCTAGCGGCGGTATTTGCGGTTACTATCGCCGTACAAACAGGGGTATTTCTGCTGGGAGCCATCTTATTTCCAGTTGGGTTTTGTATGCTGTATTTAATGGGCTTTGATTTGTTAACCGGGGTGTTTGTCTTATGTCCCCTTGCTTTATTAGATAAACGCCCTGGGGTTACGGTAAAAGGCGTTTTGCGAAACTGGGGTTTAGTGTTTTTAGGTAATTTTGCTGGCGCCTTAACAGTAGCGTTCATGATGGCATTTATCTTCAGTTATGGCTTTAACACTGATCCTGGAGCGGTTGCGGCCAAAATTGCCACTATCGGTGAAGCTCGAACCCTAGGGTATGCCGAGTATGGTGTAGCGGGATGGTTTACCATTTTTATTCGCGGCATGTTGTGTAACTGGATGGTGTCATTGGGTGTGGTTGGTGCCATGATTTCAACCAACGTCAGTGGCAAAGTGATTGCCATGTGGATGCCGATCTTTTTGTTCTTTTATATGGGCTTTGAACACTCAGTCGTGAACATGTTTTTATTTCCGTTCGGCATCATCATGGGCGGTGAGTTTTCAGTGATGGATTATTTTATTTGGAATGAAATTCCCACGGCTTTAGGCAATTTGGTCGGTGGTTTAGCTTTTACTGGCTTAACGCTGTATAGCACTCACGTCAGAACGGGTGCTAAACGCCCTGTCAAAGCGGTGGCTTAATCATCTACTTGGAGCCTCGCTCCTTTGAGTGAGGCACCAAAGCAAATAAAACAGCAAAGGAAAACCTTATGACACGCAACGAAGTGACAGAGCTAATTATTACGCAAAAACTGATGAAACAAGTGACTTGGCCGCAATTAGCCAAAGCCATAGGACAAAGTAAAGAATGGACCACGGCAGCCCTACTTGGCCAAATGACCCTAAGCGCTGAGCAAGCTACTACAATCGGCGACTTGCTTGAACTTCCGCCACTAGCGGTTATTCAGTTGCAAGTCGTGCCCTACAAAGGCTCTTTGCCTACCGCCATACCGAGCGACCCATTGATCTATCGTTTTTACGAACTCATCAGTGTTTATGGCAGCACATTTAAAGCCCTTATTCATGAAGAATTTGGTGATGGGATTATGAGTGCCATTGATTTTGATATGGACTTACAACGCCTTGCCGATGCAAAAGGCGACAGAGTAAAAATAACCCTGTCTGGCAAGTTTTTACCTTATAAAAGTTATTAGCAGTCTGCATGGTCCCTAAATTAACAGTTAGCTCAGGGCACTACTCTGATAAAGGGCGTAAGGCAATAAATCAAGACGCCCTGAGTTTTACTGTGCCTAATGATACTCTGCTAAATTCCAAAGGCATTGTATGTGCTATTGCCGATGGCATTAGCACCAGTTCAGTCAGCCAAGTGGCGAGTCAAGCGGTCACTCAGGGCTTAGCAGAAGACTACTTTTGTAGCGCTGAAACATGGTCAGTGAAAAAGTCAGGTTTACACGTTATCACCGCGCTAAATGCGTGGCTTTTTTCACAAACACAAAAAAGCGAATTTCGTTTTGAGCGAGAAAAAGGCTATGTCTGCACCTTAAGTGCTGTCATTTTAAAATCCACTACGGCCCATTGGTTTCATGTGGGTGACAGCAGAATTTACTTACTACGCAACAACGAGCTAACGCAGCTAACCTGCGACCACCGCCAGTGGCACAATGAAAAAGACAGTTACTTGAGCCGAGCCATGGGCGTACAATATCAGCTAGAGATTGATTATGGCCAGCTCGCCCTGCAAGAAAATGACGTGCTATTACTGATGACTGATGGTGTGTATGAATTTGTTAGCGAGCAGCACATCATTGACATAATCACTTACTGTCCAGACTCACCATCTACCGCAGCACAGCAGATTGCAGAACTGGCTTATAAACATAATAGTGATGATAATCTAAGCATCCAAGTGGTGTGTATAAACTCGCTACCAGAGCTTTCGGTAAACGACAAACTACACGAATTCACCGAGTTGGCAAAACCTCCTATTCTGCAGGTCAGAGACGAATTTGACGGCTACCTTATCGTAAAAAATATTCATGCCAGTAGTCGCAGTCATGTTTACCTCGCTCGGCCATTAGCAAACAAGGAAGGCTCGCCGCTACTGGTACTAAAAACACCTTCTATCGATTTAAGCGATGATGTGGCTTATCTCGAACGATTTTTACAAGAAGAATGGATTGCTCGGCGCATTAATAATCCTCATGTACTTAAGCCTCACGCACAGTCTAAACAACGGCAGTACCTGTATACTGTTTTTGAATATGTTGAAGGGCAAACTCTTTATCAATGGATGCTAGATAACCCTAGCCCTACTCTTGAAATAGTGCGCGGTATTATCGAGCAAATAGCCGTAGGCCTCAGTGCGTTTCACCGACTTGAGATGCTACACCAAGATCTTAGGCCCCAAAATATCATGATCGATACATCGGGTATGGTGAAAATAATTGACTTCGGCTCGACCAAAGTGGCGGGACTTGCAGAAATTAACTCGCCCTTTAATAACCAACTTCTGTTGGGCACCGCTCAATATAGCGCACCGGAATACTTCTTAGGTGAGGCAGGTTGCGAGCAATCAGATCAGTTTTCTCTGGCAGTAATTGCCTATCAGATGTTAACAGGCAACTTGCCATATGGCGCAAAAGTGGCGCAAGCCAATACCCGCGCGGCGCAAAGAAAACTGCGATATCAAAGTGTTTTACACGATGAAAAAGCCATTCCCGCCTGGGTTGACGCCACGTTAAAAAAAGCCCTGCATCCTAATCCGTTTAATCGTTATCACGAATTATCTGAATTTATTTATGACTTACGTTACCCCAATAAATCTTATCTCGCGAAAACCCGCCCTCCTTTGGCAGAACGTGACCCTGTTGCGTTTTGGCAATCTGTCAGCCTGATATTGTGCTTAGTGATCCTATATTTACTGAGTGTTTAATTGATCTAAAACAAAAAATATTTGTTAAAA
>NZ_JANQVQ010000328.1:3544-7031 GCF_030730205.1 Paraglaciecola sp. | reverse complement strand
CATGTAATTGGTCAGCACTCTACTTATTATCATTGTTTAATTCATTGTAAAATGCTGCAACATGGTCTTCGAAACAAAGATTGGAGAGCCGTTTTTGGACAAGTAATAAGAATAATTGGTGCTGCAACCAAAACCGCTATCGGCCTTGTACCCAAAGGGAACACAGGTGGCACGAATATCAGTCCATTCAAACGACTACCGGTAAGTGCTGAAAATCAAGCTATATTGGACAAAATCAACGATGCATAACCACAGTCACAGTGATAACAGCGCATCAAAACGCATTGGCTGGGCATTTTTCTTGAATGTCGTATTCACTATCATTGAATTTATAGGCGGATGGCTGACAAACAGCACGGCTATAATGGCCGATGCAGTGCATGACTTGGGCGATAGTTTATCCATTGGCACTGCTTGGGGCTTAAATAAACTCAGTGATAAAGAAGCAAACAATACATTTTCTTATGGCTACAAACGCTTCTCTCTTCTTGGTGCATTGATCAACGGGTTAGTGTTAACGACTGGCTCAATATGGATCTTATTCGAAGCTATCCCTAGGCTTTCAGCACCCGAAATGCCACAGGTGGAAGGCATGTTGTTGCTGTCAATTTTTGGCATCGCCGTAAATGGTTTTGCCGCGTATAAACTCAGCGAAGGGAATTCTTTAAACGAGCGTATCTTAAACTGGCACTTGTTAGAGGATGTATTGGGTTGGGTGGCAGTGCTGATCGTATCGATTGTGCTGATGTTCAAGTCATGGGCGATCTTGGATCCCATTTTATCTATTGGCTTTACATTATTCATTTTATTCAATGTCGTCAGAAATCTAAAAGAAACCTTATTGTTATTCTTGCAAGCCACGCCAGATATTACTCAGATGGAGGAAGTGCGTAAAGTGCTCATGTCAAACGCTGATGTGGCGGATATACATCATTTTCATATTTGGTCGTTGGACGGTGAACATAGCGTCATGACCGTACATGTGGCGTTGAAAAAAGATGTTTCTGTTTCTCAATTGAGAACACTCAAAGACGAACTTCGCCACGGACTTGATGAGTTTGATTTTGTGCACACTACCATTGAAATTGAATTTGCCAATGAAGATTGTCGAGATGAGTAATGTTAGGATTGAAATACTTTGTTGCGGTTGGTCGATTGGTCTTAGTTCGATAAGCTGTTAACATAAAAATGATGAGAGTAGATAGATATGTTTAGTGTGAGGGTGGCAAGTTACCTGTTGATTTCGCTGATTTTGTTTCAGTCGTTTTCGGCTGTCGCCAATTCCTTGGATTTTCATGCTATCGACTCGCAACATCTAAGCGAAATACACGAACATCAAGCGGGAGATAACACCGCTTCTGCGAATACGCATGTTCAATTACAATCTAACGAACAAGCCGATACTAATAACGTCACCGTAGATATTTCTCACAATCCCGCTGATTGCCACCACTGTGGTCATTGTCACGGAACCCATGCCCAATGGCTTGGAAACATCAATGGTATCGAACTCGATGCTGTTACCACCCATCACGGTTTCTATTACTTATCAAAAGTAATAGATGCACCGGTCACACAATTATTACGCCCACCTAAAGCATAACCCTGAACTAATCAAACACCGTTCGCCAACAGTTTGGCGATATACATTTTTGATAATTTAGGAATAAAACAATGATGAATATTTCATTGAATCGCCCTGTGCGTGTGCACGCTTGGGTGGTTTCCACGATGCTTGTCCTTTTGACAACACACACCGTGGTAGTAGCACAAACAAACAGTATCACCAATGGCGAAATGACGTTGCAAAGCGCCATACAGCGAACATTAACAAATTCGCCAGAATTGCATGAGTTCACATACAAGCAAGAAGCGATAGAAGGGGAAATTAAAACAGCTTCGCTCAAACCTGCTCTCAATGCAGGCATTGAAGTGGAAAACTTTTTAGGAACAGGTGAGGTCTCCGGCATTAAAGGCTCGGAGTTAACTCTCACATTGTCATCGGTCATTGAACTGGGCAATAAACTCAACTCACGTAAGGCGTTTGCTAAAGCGCAATCCACCTTCGTCGAAGCGCAAAAACAAGTACACACTTTGGATGTATTGGCTGAAGTGACACGTCGCTACATCGATGTATTGGCGCAACAAGCGCTAATTGACGCACAACAAGAAGCAGAAACTCTTGCTCGATATACCTATCAAGCTGTTACAAAGCGTGTGGATGCAGGAGCATCTCCGGTATTTGAACAGCAACGCGCTGAAGCAGCACTGGCAAGAGCCAGACTGGATGTGGTGACGGCACAGCAAACTAAGCAAGCCATGATAAATAGTCTGGCGATTATGTGGGGGGAACAATATCCCACTTTTACCGATGTAGCGGGTGACTTATTTGCGCTGCAATCGTCACCATCTTTAACCGTGCTTTTCAACACCCTATTGGGCAGTCCCAATCTCGATGTCTATACGCAAGAAGCGAGATTACAGGCATCCCAAGTACGTCTGACCCAAGCAGCCAATCAGTCGGATTTAAGCTGGACAGCCGGAATCAGGCGCATGAATGGTATAGATGAAACAGCCTTTATAGCGGGAGTCAGTATGCCGTTATTTGCCGGTGAGCGAAATATTGGAGAGTACGAAAAACAGCGAGCAATTCAGGCACAACTGGAGCAACAAAAAGAGTCAGCGACTCAAAGTCTATACCATCAGCTAAATATGGCATTGATGGTCAGAAATAATGCGTTGCTCAATGTGCAGACACTACAAAATTCTATTATCCCACCCTTAGTTCAAGCGCTCGAATTGGTAGAGCAAGCCTATATCGATGGACGATTCAGCTACCTTGAATGGGTGAGTACACGTCATGAATTGCTCAATGCCAAACAAGCCCTAATTCAATCAGCGAAGCAAGCTCATCAACGGGGCGCAGATATCGAATCACTGACTGCACAGCCCCTTGTGGATACGATCAACACCTCTTTTTCGAGAAAAACAAAATGAACAAAAAAATAGTAATCAAGAAGCAAAACACTATGTTAGTTTTCATTTTTTGCAGTGCGCTGGGATTTTTTTCAAGCACCACAATACAAGCATCAGAGGATGCACATGGCAATGCAGAAACCCATGAGGATGAACTCGTGCTCATGTCAGATAGCATGGCGCAAAAAATGGGTGTGATGACGCAAAGTGTGCAAACGGGTAGTCTCAATATCACCACCACTGTCTACGGAAATATCGTGACCGATCCTGCTTCACTGAGTCATGTGCGTGCACGATTCGACGGTATGGTGACCAAGGTCAACGCAAATTTAGGTAACAAAGTCAAAAAAGGCGAGACACTGGCGGTTGTAGAATCCAATGAAAGCCTTAAAAGTTATCCTGTTACAGCCCCGTTTTCAGGCACGGTGATTGCCAGACATGCCAATGAAGGCGAGTTATCCAATGGTCAAGTGTTATTTTCAATCGCAAACTATGATGACGTGTGGGCACA
>NZ_JANQVQ010000328.1:0-3444 GCF_030730205.1 Paraglaciecola sp. | reverse complement strand
GAAAAGTCGGAGGCTGGTCATGATCATTAATAACTTAATGCCATCTACATGGTTAGACGTCTCGGTATTTGGGGGGCTAACACATGATTGAATCCATATTACGCTTGTCCATCGCGCGACGAGGTCTAATGCTGATGTTGATCTTCCTTGTGCTTGGCATGGGGATATTCAGTTATCAAAAATTACCTATTGATGCGGTACCCGATATCACCAACGTGCAAGTGCAAATCAATACACAAGCATCGGGCTATTCGCCTTTGGAAACCGAGCAACGGATCACATTCGTAGTAGAAACAGCGTTGGCGGGATTGCCTGAGCTGTCCTACACGCGCTCTTTATCTCGCTACGGGCTATCTCAGGTAACAGCGGTATTTGATGAGGGCACTGATCTGTATTTTGCGCGTAATCTCATTAATACCCGATTGGGTGCAATCAAAAGTCAGCTACCTGAAGGGTTAGAGCCTGAAATGGGGCCTATCGCTACTGGATTGGGCGAAATCTATATGTATACCTTGCGAGCCAAGCAAAATGCCATGCAAAAAAATGGTGAGCCGTACAATGCAATGGCGCTTCGCGAGATACACGACTGGATTGTAAAACCGCAGCTCGCACTGGTTAAAGGGATCACTGAAGTAAACGCCATTGGAGGCTATGTTAAGCAATACCATGTGAATCCTGAACCACAGCTTATGCTGAATTTTGACATTAGTCTAAGTGATATCCATCGTGCTTTGGCGCGAAACAACACGAATCAGGGAGCGGGGTTTGTTGAGCGAAATGGGCAACAAATTCTGGTGCGCTCACAAGGTCAACTCCAGACAATTAGCGATATCGAAAATGTGGTGATAAAACGCATTAATACTGTCCCCGTTGCGGTGAAAGACATTGGCAGTGTCGCTATTGGCAAAGAGCTGAGAACGGGTGCGGCAACGCAGGAAGGTGAAGAGACCGTTTTAGGTACAGCAATGATGCTAGTTGGCGAAAACTCACGAGCCGTTGCTCAATCCGTTGCCAAAAAGGTGAAGGACATTCAATCCAGCTTACCTGATGGTATTGTCATTGAGCCAGTCTATGACCGTACCCTATTGGTCGATAAAGCTATCGACACGGTTCAGAAGAATTTAGTGGAAGGTGCGTTATTAGTCATCGTGATCTTGTTCATATTGCTTGGCAATATTCGCGCCGCGCTCATCACTGCGGCGGTCATTCCGTTGGCTATGTTGGCGACCATAACAGGGATGGTTAATACCGGTGTGTCTGCCAACCTGATGAGCCTTGGGGCATTGGATTTTGGATTAATTGTCGATGGTGCGGTGATCATCGTAGAAAACTGTATCAGGCGCTTGTCCGAGTCTCAGAAACGCACAGGCGGAGTCTTACCCCTTAAAGAGCGGCTTGAACTGGTTTTTCAAGCCACCAACGAAGTCATTCGTCCTAGCTTGTTCGGTGTATTGATTATTACTGTCGTGTATATCCCGCTGTTCTCATTGACAGGTGTTGAGGGCAAGATGTTCCAACCAATGGCGGCAACGGTCATCATGGCGCTGATAGCAGCGATGCTGTTCTCCATTACTATTGTTCCGGCGGCAGTCGCGATGTTTATGGGCGGTAAAGTCAGTGAAAAAGAAAGCTTCATTATTGTTGCAGCCAAATCCGCCTATCGCCCCATCATTCACCTTGCACTGAAATTACGCTGGATAGTGCTAGTCGGTTCAGTCGTGCTGGTAGTGGGCAGCTTATGGTTGGCAACGCGATTAGGCTCTGAGTTTGTTCCCCAGCTTGATGAAGGAGACATCGCACTGCACGCCATGCGCATACCAGGCACGGGTATTGAACAAGCCGTTGCCATGCAAAAAACACTTGAATCTACCTTGATGGAATACGAACAGGTACTCACAGTGTTTGCGAAAACCGGTACCGCAGAAGTCGCTACGGATGCGATGCCGCCCAACGTAACCGATACCTTTGTTATGCTAAAACCACGATCACAGTGGCCTGATCCTGACCTATCAAAAGCTGATTTCGTGGAAACCCTTGAGCGAGACTTGCAAGCGGTGACAGGCAATAACTATGAGTTTACTCAGCCTATCCAAATGCGCTTTAACGAGTTGATCAGTGGGGTAAGAGCTGACCTTGGTATAAAAGTATTTGGAGATGATTTAACCACGCTAGTTGCTTCTGCAAACGACATCTTAACCGTTTTGCAATCAATTGACGGCGTGGCGGATGCACGACTTGAACAGGTCGATGATATCCCTATCTTCACTATCAACCCTAAGCCAGTCGAGTTGGCACGTTATGGATTGGACGTCGCCGATTTGCAGGAATGGTTGGCGTCGGCCATCGGTGGTAATATCGCTGGCTTAATTTTTGAAGGAGATAGACGATTCGAGTTGCTTGTGCGATTTGATGAAGGTATTCGCACAGATTTAGATGCCATTGGCAGCACTCCTATCATTACATCCGATGGGGAATTTGTGCCATTATCAGAAGTTGCTTCGCTGGGTTACTCGTCTGTTCCCAATCAAATCAGTCGAGAAAACGGTAAGCGCAGAGTCGTGGTTACCGCCAATGTCAGAGAACGAGACTTGGGTAGTTTTGTTGACGAAGCAAAAATCAAAATAACCGAACAGGTTGCACTCCCAGCAGGCTACTGGCTAGATTATGGCGGCACATTTGAGCAGCTTGAAAGTGCCAGTCAGCGGCTGTCTATCGTGGTGCCAGCTACACTATTTCTGATATTGGTGTTACTGGTAGTCGTGTTTGGCTCATTTCGTGATGCCTTGATCATCTTCACTGGCGTGCCTTTGGCCTTAACTGGGGGTGTTTTCGCGCTCTGGATGAGGGACATGCCAATGTCCATATCAGCTGGAGTCGGATTTATTGCGCTCTCTGGTATTGCGGTGCTCAACGGTTTAGTGATGTTGTCATTCATTAGACAGCGAGTAATGGAAACAGGTGACCTAATTAACTCTATTGTCGATGGTGCTATCACAAGATTACGTCCGGTTTTAATGACGGCACTAGTAGCAAGTTTAGGTTTTATTCCGATGGCACTGAATGTCGGGACGGGTGCTGAAGTGCAAAGACCACTAGCAACGGTAGTGATTGGCGGGATCATCTCTTCCACCATTTTAACATTGATAGTGTTGCCTATTTTGTATCGGATGATGCACTCGAAATCAACCAAAGTGTGATTATTGGGCACCGTATTGCATACGATACGGTGCTCTTCGTCTGGAGATTCAAAACAACTGATAATGACTACTGAATTGTGTATTCACCAATAAGAAGCTGATTGTCCGGAACGCTACAATTACCACCAACTCAATCAAGGTCGAATGAAGATCCGCAAATGACACAGAATCTCAGTCAGGGTTAACGCTCGACTGTCCGCTTAGGTTCACAGCTGCCTTCCAGAGAACTTCTACTCAACGGCTGCAA
>NZ_JANQVQ010000327.1 GCF_030730205.1 Paraglaciecola sp. | reverse complement strand
TGGAACAAAGGGCAGTATTAAACTCCATGCGAGCAGTTTTCGACCAGTCACGGATAACACCATTTTTTTGTTAGTCAGATTGTCGTTTTTATTAGAGAGCTTATTACGCCTAGGATCGGTATAAGCTAAGAGAAAAACGATGACTAAACTGTACATAATAAAAGCGAGAGTCATCAGAGAGTGGTTCATTTCGCTGTCTCCTGGGTAGCAAACGTGGTGACTGTCTGATTGTTAGTTTGCCCTTCAAATTGCATTGATTTATACAAGGCATAAAAGCACCAACCTGAGCAGAACAGTAAGGTCATTTCAACAAACATCATCGCTAGCATTTGATGGTGTAATGCCTGTAACCAGCCGATGCCAGAAGTGGTATATCGAAGGACAGGTAATAGTAAACAAACTAGGCCATTACCTGCTAACAGTAGGTTTTTCAGGCGGAGAGTATTTTTAATGAATACACTTAGCATACTGATTAAGACGGCTGAAATAACAAAGGATAATGGGGTCCAAATACTTTGATTTGTTGCCATTGAGCCGCTCACAAAAAAGCCCACTGCACTTGCTAAAGAGCAAAGTGGAAGACCCAAAAATCCCCATATACACATTCGGCTAAACCATTGCCAACTGCTGTCGTTTTTTTGGTTTCTATGAGCATAAAGTTGCAGTCCGGTAATGGTGACATAGCAGGCGGCTACCCCTAAACTTATCCAAATGATTTTTGAGAATAAACCTGCAAAGGTGCCGAAGTGAATGGGATAAATCAGCGATAAAATACTACTTCCCAATGACGGTACACTGCCCACTATTGGCTTATATTCAACAAAATCACCGTTTGTTCCGTCGTAAACTAATTGTTCGTATCCCACCTTGCCTTCATTTGGCATAAAAAAGGCGAGTACACTGGCAGACTCGGTTCCTAAATGTGAAATGGATAAAAAAGAGGGAACGGCAGATTGTCGTTGAACCGCATCTTGGAGCATAAGATTCAAATCAGCTGACGCCATTGGCGCTTCGCTTTTGTTTTGTTGCTCACCTACCAGCGCATACATTAACGCCTCTTGGTCGCCACCAAAGGCGACAACTCCCATTGCCGGTATGCCGAATGCAGTAGAAAAACTAAAGAAGCTGCCAGTAAATGCCAACAAAATAGCAAAGGGGATACTCCAAGTACCGGCAACCGTATGTGAATCACGTTTGAGAGGTTGTCCATCCCGCTGCTTACGAATGGAAAACATATCGATAAATAGGTGGCGGTGCATCATAAACCCAGATACTGAAGCAATTAGCATGGCCATCCCTAAAATCCCAGTGAGGATAAGGCCCCAAGGAGAAGGAATGTGTAACTCAGTATGAATAGATACCAGAAACCGGCTTAGCGCATACGTATCATCCTGCGCGTATAAGTCGCTACCAAAGCCCGTTTTTTGAGTAACAATTTTGCCTTGGGCGTTCAACGCGTATTGCACGCCATATTCGTCCATGTCGCCAGAAGGATTTTGTTTGTGAGTATGAAAAAAGTACACTAATTGTTGACGGTCATTTTCATACGTAGAAATTTCATCTAGGTATTCTTTTGGTGTTTGTGCTGAGAGACGTTTAACCGTTGCGTCTATGTCACTAGTGAGCATTAAGTGTTGAGGATAATTACTGTTTGACCATTCTCCGATTTCGTCTGCCACCACCGCAACTGTGCCGGTGAATATCACAGCGTAAAGTAACATTCCCAAAACTATGCCAGACCAAGAATGCAGACTAAGTAAAGCTTTCGCTTTTGAACGAAGCGTAGGGGTTTGATCATTCATAAAGGTTAACCTAAAAATTTAACTGTAAGAATGGCGCTATTCACAGCAAATAACCCCACAAGTAGCCACTGCGCTTTGCGCATATTGGTTGTCAGGTAAGTGTAAAAAAATAAAATAGCCCAAATTAGAGGAAGCAGAACCAGTGGCAGCATAATGTTATTTACCTTGCCAGCACCCGGTGGAAACCACACCGCCATGGCTAACATTATCAACAGTGACACCAGTAGCGTAGCCGGACCACTTAACCAAAAACGTTGGCTTTTTAAAACAAACAGCGGAAACTTTCCCATAATTTTCCCCTAATAGCTTGGCAACAACGTCCCTGTTGTTGGGTTGACATTCAAATTGAGCGGTTTTTAAACTCAATCAGAAAATTATAATAAACAGGACACTATCTGTTACTCAGATCAGTCCTGGTTGGGGCTGATTTGAACTTAATAGTCCCAACGCATAGTAAAACTGTAATTAAGTGGAGAGCCGTAAAATGCTTGCTCAGTTCGCACCGAGCTGAGGTATTTTTCGTCGGTAATGTTATCTAAATTCAGACTGAGCGAAATCTGTTCACTGACGTTGTACTGCACATATCCTCCAATCAATGTATAGCTATCCTGAGAAATTCGCCCGTAAGCTGTATCGTAGAACATGTCACTTTGCCAACGCAAAGACACACCGGCGCTGAGTTTTTCTTGCCACTGGGGTGAGTAATCCGCGAGCAACTTTAAGGATTTACGGGGCACAAAAGTACGGGCTTCATCGCCGTTTTCATCGTCCATGTTTAATGCGGTAAATCCTCCTTGCAGCGACCATTCCTTGTTTATTTGCCCTGATACTTCCAACTCAAAGCCATTCGAATCAACAGTGACACCTTTGTATAACGCATAATCAAAATCGTCCGAATAATCCTCGTCATCCACTCCGTCACCATCGCCATAACCGAGAAATTCATATAAATTTTCTTGCTCTGTTCTAAAGGCGGCGAAACTTACTAAAACGTTGTTTTCGAAACGTTTTTTTACACCAAGTTCATAACTTCGGCCTTCAGCCGAACCTAGAGGTAATAGATCTTCGTTCAAATAGTACTGTGGCTGGTATATATCGCTGTAGCTACCGTAGACATTGAGGTCTGTCACCACTTCCCAAGTAAAGCCAAGATAGGGGCTACTGCCGTCTTCTGAGGTTGAGGTTGACGCCCCCCAAGACTCTCCTTCATTTTCATAATCAACGAAGCTGGCTCCTAAGACCAAATCAAAGTTCTCTGTCACGGCCAGTTGCACCGAACCATAAAAACGATTCAGCGTGACATCGGTAAAACCTGCTTCATAGGGCACGGCCCAGGTTGGTCTTGTAACCTGGGCTTTATTCCAACCAGGAAAAGCGGGCATCACATCAAAACCGCTTAGCGCTCCCGAATCAAGATCACTGGTTGTTGAATCGGCAAGGCTAATACCGAAGTTGAACGTATGTTCCAGACCCCATGCTTGAAAAGCACCTTGTAGATTATTGTCCCAAATAAGCGTTTCATCTTCGGCCGAAAATTTACCTGGGTAGCCCAGCATGCCTAAACCAGTTTCATGCTCTAGTCCGGTATTTGAATAGGCATAAAATAGCTCAGAGTCCTCCTCGTATTTGATATAATTTAGCTTACTGGTTAAATTGAGATTATCAGTGATATACCAACTTAACTCTGCAAAAGCGGTTTCATTTAAAGTATCCCAATAGGTCCAGTCCATCGCAGTCGTTGTGGAGGTCGGAAAATCCACTTGCTGACCATCAGAATAGATCATAGGCACGGCTCCCCAGGTGCCACCATCACTGTTGTTGTCTTGGTAGGTATAACCAAAAGTCAATGTAAGATCATCACTTAGTTGCCCATCAACCACACCGTAGAATACGGTTCGATTATTTTTGTATAGATCTAACCAGCTTTCTTTATCTTGATGAACCATTACGGCACGAGCAGCCCAACTGCCCGACTCGGTTAATGGCGTGGATACATCAGCAACGGCACGCATATTGGCCCAACGTCCATAGGTAAGAGCCATACTAGCCTTGGTATCATTACTTGGACGTTTTCTAACGTAATTTACGGTTCCAGAGGGATTACCCAATCCAGTAATAAGGCCATTAGAGCCACGAATAAACTCAACTTTGTCATACATTGCCGTATCAAGGTCACCAACAAAAATATCGCCAAAGGGGATGCCTGAACCATCAATATGCATGCTGGTAATGTCAAAACCGCGGGCACTAAAATAAGTACGATCCGTTTCGGTTTGGTCAATGTTTATGCCAGTGACTTGTTTAAATAAACTATTGATATCATTAAGATTGTAATTAGCAATCGTGTCTCCTTCGATTATCGACAGCGACTGGGGTGTATCAAAACTGTCTAGACCTAGACCAGTGGCCCCAGAACTCACACGCTGGATTCGGCTTTCGACGATACGGATGGTTTCAATATCTTCATCTTTGGCTGTTTTTTTATTGGTTGATTCTGCTGTTTGCGCATGAATGCTCAACGCCAGCATAATCGGAGATAGCGCAAAGATTTTCTTATAGGTCATAGTTTTCTCTAAATTTTGGAGGTGTTTGAAGAACGCGTTCATTATAAACACCCAAACAGTTATTGCAAATGATAAGTGTTATCATTTGCAATCAGGCAATTATGACATGTTCGCCACCTTATCCGTAAGATGGAACATTAACTGTCTGAAATCTGCTAGGTTGTTTTAAAATCTTCTTTTAATCTGAGATAGTCTTTTGTGAATAATAGAATTGGATTAATTGAAAATGTCGTAAACGAATTTTCCCCCAAAAATTATGAGCGGAAAAATTAAATGAAAATTGACACTGCAGTTTACGTTTATCCATGTGGAGCATTGGGAGAAAATCACGGATTCGATATTCAATACTTAAAAAAGCGCTAGGCACATTGTCAACGTCAACACTATTGAAGTTGTAATCTCAGCCTAAACGGAGTTGATTAGGGGTTAATCCCGTCCAGCGCTTAACAGCGCGGCGAAAGTTAGGAATATCTGAAAAAGCCATCATACTGGCACTGTCTTCATTATTACGTTTCTGTACTTGTAATAAGTACAAGGCTTGCTGTTTACCCAACTCGTCCTGTATCTGCTGAAAGCGCACCCCGTGTTGGTTTAGTTTGCGCTTAAAGGTTGCCGGACTCATGGCAAATAATAATGCAGTTTCTTGTAACGTTTGTTGACGTTTGAGCCACAAACTGTCGCGGACTGCTTGAATAAAACCTTGATAAGGTGGCTGATGCTGCCTGATATGTTGTAAGGCATGCCTTTTCAAGCTCTGACTTTGCTGCGCAAAGGGCGCTTTCAACCATTCCAAATCAAAACGAATGCGCAATTGCGACTGAGAGAAATTGAGCCTAAAGCCCAAATTAGTTTCATATTCTTGAATATAGCGTGGACGCGCAAAAGGAAAATCAAAATGAAAAGGGATACGATGGCCAAGTAATAATTTAGTTGCAGACACCAGTGCACTAAAATAGGTTTCAAGCACAAACTGCCATTGTTCGCCACAGCCCACCGCGTCAAAGATGACAAGATGATATTGCTGCTCATCCTGATAAGCGTAACTGTGCATAAACGGGCAAATATGCTGGGCATGAACCCTCAGTACACGCAGTGCATCCTGTAAATTGCGGCAATGCAATAAGGCATTTGATATAGCACCGTAATTACCCGGAAACACCCGTTTGCCCAATTGAAACGAACAATCAAAGCCTGATACCAACGAACGAGCATTGGCCATTAAACGTAACATTTGCTCAGTATTTAAATGCGTAGTACCGCCTTTAATGTCTTGATAAAAAATCCGCGTGCCTCGCAGTAAACGGTTTTTGTCTACGCCGCGCGACATCGCCAAGTCGATCAAGCTTGCCGCCAATTGATGCGCCGGTAAAAACTTATCTTCAAGACTTACTAATTGGCGGCGAGACATCGACTTTTATGCCCCTTCCTTAGTCAGATTAAGCCGTTGGTTGACACGGCCAATGAGTGCATCTACTCCATCTGCTGGCTGCGCTACTTCGGCGGCATGGGTAACACTATGATAAACCGCCTGATTAGAGGATTGAGGTTTAAAGGCCAGATGGTTAATAGCACTTTTAACTTGCTCGGCTAATTCTTCTGCCACAACCAAATCCGTATCGGGCAATAAAAGAATAAAGCGGTCACCAGCATAACGACACGCCAAATCAGTATTGCGTAAATTCATCAAAATCAGCTCTGACATTTCACGCAACAATCTGTCACCTTCGGTGGTGCCATAACGCCGATTGAAAGCATCAAAATCATCGATGTCCAACATCACGATAGAAAAGTGGCTACCTTGTTTGGTTCTGAGCTGCATATCAATTTGACCGCGCATATAGTCAGCACGATACAGTTGAGTAATAAAGTCGATTTGCTCATGTTCGCGCGCGCCAAACTCACGGCGTTGCAACTGGCGATTTAAGGCGAGTTGTTCTTGATGCCACTGATACAAGGCATAACTCATGATCACCATACCAAAGGCAGCAGGCATCGACTCAATCACGCTTAGGCCTGCTGCAGCAGCTTGGTAATGCACAAATTCGTCAAACAAATCCAATAAAGCAGAAAATAAAAAGCAGCTTAAACCGATGACTAAACCTGTGGTCACACGCCCAGGCGGGCGACTAATCAATAACACCACAATCCATAGTAGCGAGAACACGGCTACACTGCCCTCGCCCACTATATCCAACCATTGGATTTCGGACCACGTTTTCAGCTCGCCCAAGCCGAGGCTCAAACTCACGGACAAAAACAAACACGCCGCCACCACTGATACCAAGATCTGATGGCGCGCCAATAAAGAAAAGTTCATGTATGGGCTCTCAAAAAACTAAAGCACTATCCTGACATAAGGGAGGAAAAGCAAAGAGGTCATTTTGGCTCAGCAACATGACAAAAAGATGAAAACAAACCCCAAAAACAGCTGTTAAATAATGTCGAACCTTTGAATTACAGGCCTTTGCGAGAAGGTCAAATTAGCTCAAGTAGTGCAAATAAAAGCCTTTCATTCGGTATTAATGCCCATGAAGTGCCTAATAAAAATAGCAGCGTAATAAAACTGTCATTGCCTTTCTTTAGCGTGTCGGCCAACAAAACATAAACGGCTTTTTAAGCAAATAGAAATTTGCCCCGGAGACACATAATGCCAAACATAAAATCAAAGCCAAGATTAAAATCTAAACTCGCCCTAGCCTGTTTAGC
>NZ_JANQVQ010000326.1 GCF_030730205.1 Paraglaciecola sp. | reverse complement strand
GCTTTGCGGCTTTGCGTTAATTTAAGCGACGCAATACATATTGCAAGATACCGCCATTACTGTAATAGCTAAATTCGTTGGGGGTATCTATGCGTATTGTGGCGCTAAAGCTAAATTCGCTATCATCTTTTGCCACTCTCACTATTACGTCTTGCTGATCTGGTTGTATAACATCTATGGAATATTGTTCTGTACCGTCAAGTTTCAAACTGGCCGCGCTTTCACCTTCCTTAAACTGGAGGGGTAAAATGCCCATGCCTATTAAATTCGAGCGGTGAATTCGCTCGTAACTTTCAGCAAGCACTACTTTTACACCAAGTAACAAAGGCCCTTTAGCCGCCCAGTCTCGTGAGCTCCCCGTACCGTATTCTTTACCGGCGATCACAATACAGGGAATATCCTGTTGCTGATATTGCATGGCGGCAGCAAATACGCTCATTTGTTCGCCTGAGGGCTGTAACCGTGTCCAACCGCCTTCCGTGCCAGGCGCTAATTGATTTTTCAAACGAATATTAGCAAAGGTGCCGCGCATCATTACTTCATGATTACCACGGCGTGAACCAAATGAATTAAAGTCTTGCTCATCCACACCATGTTCACGTAAATATTCCGCAGCCGGGCCAGAAGGGTCAATACTGCCAGCTGGTGAGATATGGTCGGTAGTCACTGAGTCTCCCAACTTTAACAAACAGCGAGCGTTTTTGATGGCGCTAAGCGCTGCTGGCTTTAGCGCCATGTCGGCAAAAAAGGTTGGTTTTTTAACGTAAGTTGATTCTGGCCAATCATATTGGGCACTGTCAGCTATTTCTAAGGCATTCCAGCTGTCGTCGCCTTCAAAAATGTGGGCATAACGCTCACTGAACATTTTACTACTGACGACTTCGTTCACTAGGGTTTGTATTTCATCATTAGTTGGCCAAATATCTCGCAGATACACAGGCTTGCCTGCCTTTGAAGTACCGAGTGGTTCGGTGAGCAAATCAACATTCATGTTACCCGCTAGTGCGTACGCCACCACTAAAGGCGGAGATGCCAGGTAATTGGCTTTAACATCAGAATGAATGCGTCCTTCAAAGTTACGGTTACCGGATAACACAGCGCTAACGTTCAGTTTTCCCTGTCGAATTGCATGACTAATGGGGTCAGGTAAAGGACCAGAATTGCCAATACAAGTGGTACAACCGTAGCCGACCAAATTAAAGCCCATGGATTCTAGGTCGTTGGTTAACTGTGCTTTGTCGAGGTATTCAGTAACAACTTGCGAGCCTGGGGCAAAACTGGTTTTTACCCAAGGTTTTACCGCAAGCCCCAAGGCCTTGGCTTTTCTGGCCAACAAACCTGCCGCTACCAAAACCGATGGATTTGAAGTATTTGTACAACTAGTAATAGCGGCAATAACAACAGCGCCGTCTTTCAGTTTAAATTGCTGGCCTTTGTAGTCGCAATCAGGCTCGTGATCATCAGGCGTCACTTGCTGGCCCCCTTCACTATCAAAACGGCCTTTCTCAGTATCGTCGGTGGTGACCAATAATTTTTGTTGCTCTGATAACCAATGATTAAACTGGGTCGCCGCTTGAGTCAACGGAATACGATCTTGCGGGCGTTTGGGCCCAGCAATCGAGCTCACCACCTCGTTTAGATTCAGACTCAAAGTGGCGTGATATTCTGCAGACTGCTGCGCCTCTGTTCCCCACATGCCCTGCGCTTTGGCATACGCTTTAATGACCTTAATGTGATGCTCGTCTCTGGCAGTAAGCTTCAAATAGGTTTCAGTTTGCTCATCCAATGGAAATAAACCGCAGGTTGCACCGTATTCAGGCGCCATATTAGCAATGGTTGCACGATCAGCAATCGACAGATGTTTGACACCTTCACCAAAAAATTCGACAAATTTACCTACAACCCCAAAGTTACGCAGCGTTTCGGTAATGGTGAGCACTAAGTCAGTTGCAGTAGTACCCGCGGGTAAAGCACCGGATAATTCCATACCTACTACCTCTGGTACCAACATGGTAACCGGCTGCCCTAACATGGCGGCTTCTGCTTCAATGCCACCAACACCCCAGCCCAATACCCCAAGGCCATTAATCATGGTGGTGTGTGAGTCAGTACCCACTAAGGTATCTGGATATAACAGTGCTGAGCTCATTTGATTGGCTTGTTCGCTGTCGTCAATATTTACCGAATTTTCACTGTCACTCTTGTTATCGATAAAAACGACTCTGGCTAAATATTCCAAATTAACCTGATGCACGATGCCTTTACCTGGTGGCACCACCTTAAAATTGTCAAAGGCTTTTTGACCCCAACGTAAAAACTGATAACGCTCTTTATTTCGTTCGACTTCTTTGGCGGTATTCTTACTAAACGCATCTTTTTGGGCAAAAAAGTCAACCATAACAGAGTGGTCAATGACCAATTCTACCGGTTTTAATGGGTTAATCTTTTGCGGTGAGCCACCCAAATCTACCATTGCGTCGCGCATCGCAGCTAAGTCGACTACAGCAGGCACGCCGGTAAAATCTTGTAATACAACGCGAGAGGGCACAAAGGCTATTTCTGTGGGTGTTGGATCTAATACATCCCAACTGGCCAATTTTACAATGTCCTCAGGCTGAACAAAGGCTTGATCATGATGACGCAGTAAATTTTCTAATAAAATTTTAGCCGCAAATGGCAACCTAGATAGCTCATAGTCTTTGGCTAAAGTCTCAAGACTGAAGTAGCGATACGCTTTGCCATCAACTGACAGTGTTTTTAAATAGTGAGAAGTGCTGTGCATAGTAAGCTCCCTTGGTGCATCAAAAAAATTTTCGCCTGCCTAACAACGTCTTATTTTTAAAGATGAAGTGCTTATCTTCCATACCGAGGCGACGAATCGAATGTGGAGTGATAAGAGCAAGTTACACACCAGCTATGATAAGCCTTATATAGAGGGCTCTATCGCGCTTTACCTATTTTTACACCCCAGATAGCGTAAATATTACTCACTGACCTGTAACATTTGCTGATTTAGCAGGATAACAGCCTTTGTATGACGATTTTTGAACGAGCTGCGATGAACCGAGACGTACTACAGGCCGCAACGAGGGAGTGATTTAGCCGTAGATCCATGTTTTGGCGTGATATTTGAACAGTAGCTAGATGTTTTACTCGACAAAATTTGCTCGATAGCGTTAAAAAAAGGAAACCTATAACATGTCTAAGAAACCGACTTTAACAACTTCCGCAGGCACGCCTGTTCCATCAAATGACACAACCCTCACCGCCGGTGCCCGTGGTCCGTCGCTACTTCAAGATTACCAACTGATTGAAAAGCTAGCCCACCAAAACAGAGAGCGTATACCTGAACGCGCTGTCCACGCCAAAGGTTGGGGCGCACAAGGGGTATTTACAGTTACGCATGATATTACCCAATATACCTGTGCAGATATCTTTTCTAGCATCGGTAAGCAAACTGAAGTTCTGAGCCGTTGGTCAACCGTTGCGGGTGAATCAGGCGCAGCGGACACCGAGCGAGACGTAAGAGGCTTTAGCTTAAAATTTTACACAGAACAGGGTAATTGGGACATGGTGGGTAATAATACCCCAGTGTTTTTTGTACGTGATGCCTATAAATTTCCCGATTTTATTCGCACGCAAAAACGTCATCCTAAAACCAACTTGCGGTCACCCGAAGCGATGTTTGACTTTTGGGCTGCACAGCCAGAGTCAGTACATCAGGTCACTATTTTGATGTCTGATCGCGGCATTCCAACAAGTCCCATGCACATGAATGGCTACGGCAGCCACACCTACAGTTTGTACAACAAGCAAGGCGAGCGTTTTTGGGTGAAGTTTCACTTCAAAACGCAACAAGGTCATCAGCATTACACTAATGAAGAATCCGAAAAATTAATTGGTAAAACCCGAGAGGCCTACCAAGAAACCTTGTACAACGCGATTGATAATGGCGATTTTCCAAAATGGACCTTGTTTATTCAAGTGATGCCTGAAACCGAAGCTGGCCAGCAAAACTACAACCCCTTCGATGTGACCAAAGTGTGGCCGCACGCTGATTATCCGTTAATAGAAGTGGGCGAGCTTGAGATGAATAAAAATCCAGATAACTACTTTCAGATGGTCGAAAATGCCGCTTACAGCCCCTCAAACGTCGTACCTGGTATAGGCTTAAGTCCAGACAAAATGCTTCAAGCGAGAGTATTTTCGTATGCAGATGCCCATCGGTATCGCCTCGGTACCCATTATGAAGCCTTACCGGCTAACCGCCCTAAAAATGCCAAGGTGAACCATTACCACAAAGATGGTGCAATGCGTTTTTTCACCAATGATTTCGATAACGCCGACGCGTATTACGAACCCAACCAGCATGACGGCCCAGTGGCTGATCCGAGTGTGCAAGAGCCACCACTAAAAATTGACGGCAATGCTGACAGATATAAACAGGAGATAGAAGATGCCGACTTTATTCAACCTAGAGCGCTTTTCGAGTTGTTCAGCGACGAACAAAAACAACGCTTATACGCAAATTACGCGGCAGCTATGGGACCTTGTTCTATGGCAGTTAAAGAGAGATGGTACGCAGTATTAAAACGCGTGCATCCTGAGTATGAAGCCGGCGTTCGCAAGGCCAATGAAGAAATGGATAGCGATGTGAATACGGTTCCTATTACTGACAACACCCCACTTGAAGATAAATAAGTAACGAGGAGAAAATGGGCAATGATAGGCATTGCCCATTTTTATTTTGACCCTATCAACCCTCTAACGTGTCCCCAAACTACCTTGGGTGGGCTACTTATTAAATCTGTTTTGGTTTGAAAATCAGGGGCGAATAGCTTAAATTGGTCAATCCAAAGACGACAAACTACGGTTTGAACCGTCCAATTCAGCGCAATTAAACCCTGGCCATATCCCTATGTTTGTACCTGTTTTACCCACCCAGCGCGACAAAAGTCATACACATACCCAGCGCCTTTATCTGAATATCGCCGACCAATTGTCAGCGCTGATCCAATCGCAAAATATGAATCCGGGGCATCGCCTTCCTGCAGAGCGGGATCTCGCTTTACAATTTGATGTAAGTCGGCAAACTGTGCGTGAAGCTCTCATTGCCCTAGAAGTATCTGGCTCAGTGGAAATTAGACCTGGCTCCGGGGTGTATGTGCTCAAGTCAGACCGAATCAAAAACTCTTTATTGTTAGAAGATGCCCCCGGGCCTTTCGAAATTATGGAAGCACGTTTGTTAATTGAGGGCGAAGCGGCCGCCTTGGCAGCACAGCGCATCAGCAATGAAGAATTGCTCAAATTAAAAACCTATTTAAACCAAATGAGCAAATTGGTTGAGCAGAATCAAATCAAAGAAGCAGAATTATTTGACGGTAAGTTTCATCAACTTATTGCACACGCATCAAGAAACAGCGCTATTTTCACCATGGTCGAATGGCTATGGGCCCTGCGAGAATCTTCAGAGATTAGTCGTTTATTTACTGAAAAAGTCCGTCAGCACGGTGCTAACCCAAATATTAAAGCCCATGAAGAGCTCTATCAGATGCTGAGCAGACGGGATTCAGAAGGGGCGAGAAAGGTTATGCATGAACATTTGTCGCAAGTGACTGAGACTTATGCCTTGTCACTAGCTGATTAAAATTGGACAGACCAAAGTTGCAATTGGACTGTCCTGTTGGTATATAGTCAGTTAACTTTATTTTTCTCGGAAATAGACACATGCTTATGACTTTTGCCAAACGGCTCTGTATCGCAAGTTTAGTGGTGGCCTCAGTTAATGTTCACGCTACTGAGTCACCCACGGATTTGGTTTACCCGTATCTCGATACCGCTAATAGCAGATGGTTTTTTTTCGACTCGGCATCATTGCCTTTTGGTATGGTCAACTTAAGTCCCGACACTGAACTTGGTGGCGCCTGGGGCAGCGGTTATCGCTACAATAGCGAAGAAATCAAAGGCTTTAGTCATGTTCATGCATGGCAGTTATCTGGCTTATCGGTGATGCCTGTTTCAAGTGACACACCGCTCAAAGAACTAAAAAATGATTACTACTCAAGCTTCAGTCACGAAAAAGAACAAGTCAGGCCAGGCTATCATCAGGTTTATTTAAACCGTTACAATATCAATGTAGAGCTTACTGCCACCACTCGGGTGGGTTTGCACAAAATTCAGTATCCCGCCAACCAAGCACAACAGTTTTTATTTCAACTTGGCGGCCAATTGGGCCCTTCAGAATTAGGCCACGCTGAAATTCATCAGCAAGGCAGCTCAGCGCTCAGTGGCTTCATCACTAACAAAGCAACGTTTAGACGACCACGCCCAACTAAAGTCTATTTTTATGCGCAGTTTAATCAAGACATCGACACACTCACTGCGTGGCGCAAAGAACAAATTTTTGAACACGTTAGCGGTATTGATGGCGAAGATGCTGGCGTATTAGTGAATTTGAAAGGACAAGCTCAGGCAACCTTACTCAAAGTGGGCATTTCTTATGTGTCTGAACACAATGCCAAAGCCAATATTGACGCAGAACTGGCTCATTGGCAGTTCGAGCAAGTAAAACAACAGGCCGATGCAACATGGAACAAGATGCTGTCGCAGATTGAAATTAGCGGTGGCACAGAAAACCAGCGACGCCGTTTTTACACTGACTTATGGCATGCCTTACAAGGCCGCCGAATTATTTCAGATGCCAACGGCCAATATATGGATCAAACAGCCAGTATAGCGCGCGTGGGGCAACTCCCCCTTGACCCTCAAGGTAAACCGAAATTTAACCAGCATAATTCAGACTCGTTTTGGGGTGCACAGTGGACTATCAGCACGCTATGGCCTTTGGCTTATCCTAAGGTGGCCTCTGATTTTACGAATAGTTTGTTGCAGTATTATCGTGATGGCGGGCAAATTCCGCGTGGCCCTTCTGGTGGGAACTACACCTACGTTATGACGGGAGCCTCATCAACCCCCTTTATTGTGTCTAACTACATGAAAGGTATTCGTGACTTTGATATTGATTTGGCTTATCAAGGTTTACAACATAGTCATTCTGCACAAGGCATGATGGCCAGAGC
>NZ_JANQVQ010000325.1 GCF_030730205.1 Paraglaciecola sp. | reverse complement strand
CGAGTAGTAATTGACGAGTAATATCTAAGCTTTCTATGGCTGAATCGCCACTCTGTATGCAAAACGCTCATTGTTATGCAATGTAACTTGAATTTTAACCAGCACAATGTGTTGTTTAGCTGTTTAGCTGTTTAGCTAGAGCACGGAGCGTCATTTGACAATCAGTTTTAACTGGTCTCATAACGTTTGTATTTTTTTGCAGAGTGGATTAAAAGAACCACATAAAACAGCCTGACTTAATAATTAATAAAGTTTTGTTATTTATTAAAGGATTTAGCGTTATATTATGTCAAGCTGAAAGCTTTTAGTGTCCTTATTATTCGTTATAAGTCAGTCCCGCAAAAATAATCTGACAAAACTGTTAATAACAAGGGCGTAAAATTGTGCATAATCTGCCACGTAAAATCGAACTTTTAGCTAGAATTAAGATGATCGTTGTACGTTTAATCAACAAATTAGTGTCCCAACAAGATTCAGTGCCTAACCGTCGAGGGTGCTAGCGTTAATATTTCAGGAGTTTACATGACAAGCCCAAAAGTTGCCGTATTTGGTGAAGCCTTAATCGATATGATTCAACAGCAAGATGGTTCGTATTTACCTTTTATTGGCGGTTCGCCCTTTAACGTTGCCAGAAGTTTTGTAAAGCAGGGCATTGATTGTACGTATTTGTCACCTATTTCTACTGATTTTATGGGTGAACAAATATACGCCTCAGTATTAAAAGATGGCGTTAAAGTTCCTCCCAATAATCGTTCTGAAAAAAACTCTTCTCTGGCCTTGGTTTACAAAGATGCTGAGGGAAAACCGAGTTATCGTTTGTATCGTAAGGGCGTAGCTGACCTTGATATTACTGCAGATGCCTTGTTAGCCATGTTGCCAGTTGATATTGATGTATTCCATACTGGCTCTTTGGCGCTCGTGCCAGAAATGCTGGAAGTACTTATTCCGGTGGTTATCAAACTCAAATCTCGTGGTGTTAAAATCAGTATTGACGTCAATGTACGCAAAGGCGTTGAAACCAATCATCAACAATACGTGGCAGCCATTTGGCGTTTTGTTGAGTTTGCCGACATTGTTAAAGTCAGTGATGAAGATCTTGAATTGAAAGGCTTATATGGCAGACCTGAATTTCATGCCAAAGCCATGTTAGACAGAATGCAAAACGGTATGGTGGTATTGACCTTAGGCGAAGGCGGTTCGCATCTTATTACCAGTGAACATAACCTGAAACAGGCTGTGCATGTGCCCGAGGTATTTGGCGATACGGTTGGTGCTGGAGACACCTATTTCTCTGCCTTGATTGCAAGATTGCTGAAGGCTGATGCACTATCCCCCAAGGCGTCTACTGAAAAACTCAGTGATGCCTTGCGTTTTGGCGCAGTTGCAGCAAGTTTAAATGTGGCAACCGTTGGCTGTAATCCACCTACCTGCGAAGAAGTTGAAGCGGTTATTAAAGCCCTTTAATAGGGTAAAAGTCGCGCTAAACACGGCTTAAGTGACACACTAAAAAACCGACTGATGTCGGTTTTTTGTTTTTAGGCAGGGTTTGGCCTGTCTTTAAATTTAAGGGTAAATAAAAACAGGACAACGTAGCTAACAAAAGCAAACCAGTAGGGCAGTGCACCATCAATTGAGTACAAATAAGTGCCCAGTATAGGACCTACGGTAAAACCCAGTGGTGGACAAGAGCCTGCCACTCCAGCAACGGCGCCTTGCTCTTCTGACGACACAGCAACCGAAGCACCCGCCATAAAACCTGGGCCTGCAAGGCCTAAGCCTAAACCTAAAATGCCCATCGCAAGGGTAAAGAATAACTCGGTCTCACCAATTGCCATCATTGCAAATGCGATCATCATCATGGGCATTGAAATACGGAGTAATACAAAAGGCCTAACGTGTAAGCGAGGGATCACTATTAATTGTACAAATAGGGCGGCCGCGGCTGACAGCATCAAACTAAAACCTACAATTTTAGCCGTTTGAGTACCATCAAGACCCAGTATATCTTGAAAGCGAAAGGCAATGGTTTGTTGCACAATGGCAAAGCCCATAAATAAAAATACCCCCGCAACCACGAGTGGAAATATCCTTGGGTCGGTGTATTTGAGCCTGGCTTGCTTGCGAATGACCTTAGGTTTGGCGATTTCTGGTAATGCATACACGGTCAATATAGCTGCAGCCAGTGTTAATAGAACCGAGAAGTACAAAGGTGTGAGCAAACTGATACCTGCTAGCAATCCGCCCACCGCAGGCCCTAATATTGAACCGATATTTCCTGCCGCGCCGATAGCACCCATACCTTTTATGCGGTCAGCTACACTGGTGATGTCTGCCATGTACGCATTGGCGGAAGGCGTGACTGCTGCCATCACCACTGCATTGGCGACTCGAGTAATGATCAGAAATACCAGTGCGGTTAAGGGAATAAGGTATCCCAGTAAGGCGGCTTGAAACACCCCGGCAAATAACATGGTGCCAACAGAATAACCAAACAAACCTATTAACAGGATTTTTCTTCTGCCCCACACGTCGCTAGCCCTTCCCCACAGAGGGCTGACCAAAAAAAGTGTGAGTGATGAAGCAGAAATGATTGCGCCTATTTGTACCTCTACCAAGCCTATTTCACGTCCAAGTGGCGCGAGGATGGCGAACAATACGGTTTGAGCAAACCCCATTGCTGCTGATGCCAGTAACAGTGTACGTTTAGCGAGCGCATTGGCAGCATGGGAGTCGTTCATAGGTCCGCAGATTTCTCTTATGTTTAAGACAAGGTTGCTAGCGCTTCACCTGAGTATTGCTCAAGCTCTTGTAGTTGGCCCTGGTGAATTTTATTGGCCCAATTGGGGTCTTGCAACAAGGCACGTCCTACTGCAACCAAGTCAAATTCGCCTTTGTCCATACGCTCAATTAAATCATCAATTGAGCGCGTGCTAGAGCCTTTGCCTGCAAAAGCGCTGAAGAAGTCTTCGTTTAAGCCAACCGAGCCCACGGTGATAGTCGGTTTGCCAGTGATCTTCTTAGTCCAGCCTGCTAAGTTGAGGCCTTCGCCGTCGAATTCATTTTCCCAGTAGCGGCGAGTTGAACAATGGAAAATATCCACACCTGCTTCGCTTAGGGGCAACAAAAACGCTTCTAGTAGCTGCGGGGTGTCAGCTAATTTTGCACTGTAATCTTGTTGTTTCCATTGGGAATAACGCAAAATAATCGGAAAGTCAGGCGAGGTTGCTGCGCGAATGCGTTTAATAATTTCAACAGCAAAACGCCCACGGTTTGCCATGCTACCGCCCCATTCATCCGTACGTTGATTGGTACCACTCCAAAAAAACTGGTCAACGAGGTAGCCATGAGCGCCATGGATTTCAACACCATCAAAGCCAATACGCATGGCATCGGCTGCGGCGGTGGCAAAACCATTGATAGCAACTTCAATTTGTTCTGCTGTCATTGGCTCGGCCACTTGTTTGCCTGGTGCCAATAAGCCAGAGGGCCCAACACTAGGTAATTCTGGAAAAGGGGCTTTTTTAGGTGAGCGCGCCATGCCCACGTGCCACAACTGCGGCATGATTTTCCCACCAGCGCCGTGTACCGCTTCAACGACTTTTTTCCATCCAGCTAACGACGCTTCGCCATGAATTTGCGGAATGCGCTCACTCATCGTTGCCACAGGATCGTTAATGGTTGTGCCTTCAGTAATAATTAAACCGGTGCCGCCTTCTGCGCGTCGACGGTAATAGTCAGCAACATCGTTCGTTGCAACGCCGCCAGGCGAAAATTCTCTGGTCATCGGCGCCATCACGATGCGATTACTTAGAGATAAACCTTTATGATTAAAGGGATTAAAAAGCGCATTTACATTTTTACTCACGTGTTTACCTTTTTTAAAAATTGAATGTACTGATTTGACTCAATTGCCTGAAGTGACCATTGGGCTAAACCACTACTATTATTGGTCTGGGATGGTTTCCCGCAAAGCTAATATTTATATGACTAATTCACTTTTCAATGATACACAAACTTGTGGCACAACTACCTTTCAAATATTTATAGATACTTATCAAAAACGTCATTGAAATATGCCGTATGAAATATCTAGGTACGATCCCCACACTGCCAAAGGGGCAAACTTTTTAAAAGGCAGCAAGCCATGATGAAAAAAACGGGTACACCTTGTTGGTCGTCTTAGCGTATATAAATTTTTTGTTACCCACGGGGCACTGGCAGACCGTTTTAGACGCGACAATAGCTGTTTAGAAACGGCGATACCCGCATTAAAGTAAAATTAACGAGCGGCCAACGATTTGATGCAGACTATATTGGGCAAATTAAAAGTGGCAATCGTTACGCCAATCTTGAGTGTTCGACTTATGTATTAGATAAGGGGAAATTTGTCAGAATTTTTGAATTTCATGACGCTGTGTTGACAACAATATTGGTGGGGCGGCGGGTATAAACACAAATAAAATGCTTACGCTAACGTTAAGCATTTTTTCATTCTTGGCTACGCCGCTCTTTTATTCTAAAAGCGCGACTAATTCATTGAGATCCTTAACCACATAATCGGGCTGTGGTGCGAGCGGATAAAGTGCTTTACCAGGGCGAGCGACAAAAGCGGTTTGCATACCCGCTGCTTTGGCTCCTGCAACATCCCATCCATGTGCTGCAACCATCAATGCATCTTCAGGTTTGATGCCCAATTTTTTTAACGCCCAGGCGTAAGCGCGCAAATCTGGCTTGTAGACTTTGATATCTTCAATACTCATGCGTTGCTCAAAAAAGTCAGTTAAGCCCGCATTGGCAAACTGGGTTTGTACCCCTTCATTTGACGAGTTAGTTAAACTTACCAAGGTGTAGCCCTTAGCTTTGAGAGCAGCTAAACCCGGTTTAACGTCAGGGTGAGCGGGTAGGGATAATAAAGGTGTTTTGATGGCGATAACGGCTTGTTCTTGCGTGATGCTAATTCCTTCATTTTGCGCCACCATCAACAGTGCAGCCACGCCTATTTTACCAAAATCTTGATAATCACCGCTCACAGTCGTCACTAGTGAATGATGAAGCATGGTTGAAAACCACAGTGTGGTCAGCTCATCTTTACCGCCCAATGCGTCGCCTATGGACCTGCGCATTGTTTCAAGGTCAAGCAGTGTTTCATTGACGTCAAAAACGATTACCTTAGGTTTAGTACTAGCTTGAGACATAAAAGCGGCTCCTGATAATAAAATAAATAAACTAAAATACGTTAATAAACGTGTTGGCTTTAGGGTGTGCATCTTGGGTTCCTTCTTTGTTAAACTCGTTGCTTGAACACGTGCATAATGATGACAGCCGGTGTATGTATTGTAGCAGCCGTCTTGTTTGCTAAGTTTATAACTGCTACCGGTTGGTTCCTAAGGTAAATTTGGTGTCTGCATCGCGTAATAGATACAAAGCAAAACAGGCGGCCCACATCGGCCATGCGGCAAAAAAGAGTAAATGATTAAATGCGTCAAAATATTGATTGAAGGCGGAGAGTGTTGAACCACCATGCAGTAAAAAGACGAGTCCATACGTTAAACGTTTTTTCACCCCTAATAAAAATGCGCTTACTAAGATAAGCTGCAATGCGCCCATTACATAAGCCATGTTTTCACCTAGACCAGCAATGGCATAAAATTTTTCAAATATTTTTATGCTGTGGCCCGGATTAATAAACTTATCCAGTGTCCAAACAAACATCACAATAAAAACACCGACCCGCAATGATAACAAAGACCACTGTAAGCGGCTTCGAACATCTTGTGGTAAAACGTCACTCATTTTAATTCCTTAATTTTCATCTGTATTGGGGCAGTGTGAATCGTTAATCTAATGATTCACTTTTATCAGTAAAACTACCTGAGGGTAGTAATATCACAGACCGTATTTTTTGCATTTTATTGCACAAAAATCTTTATTTTTCTGTAAGTTGCGATAAATGCCCTATATCGCCGATGAACGACATACGAGGGTAATGTTGATGCATTTAACGGCGACTTGTTAAGTGCGCGTCAGTACGTCTAAGGCTTTTAATCTAATTTTAATGTTCACGTTAAGTCTTTTTTAGGTTGCTTCTATAAGCTCTCTTTTAGTCAATTAACACTATTAAGAGAGTTTTATGAAAAAGATCGGTTATACCCTGTTTTCTCTTGCTTCTCTGACTGCCGCGCATTCTGTGCTTGCGTTCGAAAAAGGTGAAATTTTATTACGTGGTGGTTTAGCGGTAGTGAGCCCCAACGATTCTACTTCCAATATTGTGGTAGCAAGCGACTTGGGCGTTGACCTTAGTATTGAGAACAACACCCAACTAGGTCTAACGGTGGCTTACTTTTTCAACGACAGGATGAATGTTGAAGTACTTGCTGCAACACCATTTAAACATCAAGTCAATTTTGGAGTGAGTGACCCGCTAGGCACCGGTGACAAACTCGGTGACGTAACGCATTTACCTCCAACGGTTTTTGTTAATTATTATTTTAACGAAGCCACAAGTCAGTTCCAGCCTTATGTTGGCTCAGGACTTAACTACACCTTCATTTTTGACGAAAAATTCACACCTGCCAATGATGCTGCTGGTTTAAGCGACTTGTCATTAGACAATTCATTTGGCTTAGCCGCGCAAGTGGGCGCTGATTATTTACTCACTGACAAGTGGTTCGTTAATGCTGCTGTTCGTTGGATTGATATTGATACCCGTGCCCGCTTTACACTAAATGGTACTGACGGTTCCGTTGATGATATCCAGATTGATCCTTGGGTTTACACCCTTTCACTTGGCTACCGTTTTTAATTATTACCACTGTAGCCAGTTTTATAATGAGGTGATCAGTAGCACAGCAACGCCCTTGCTTGCTCGATACCTTCAACAAAGAGTGAGTTTTATATTGCACACGAGATAACGCTTTATCTTGTTGGCATTTAACTCTACAACATTGAGAGAAACGATATGAACAATAAATTTTTCAATAAAAACAATGCCGTAATCATCACCTTAGCCACAAGCTTGGCATTGTCTCAAACCGTGATAGCCAAATCGGTTAGTGACAGTGTGGTTGAAAAACAGCGCGCTGCTTTACAAGAAAACACCGAAGGTAAAGGTTACGGACCACAATCCCCCCGTGATATCGACCAAGATTATGGTACCAATTTGCGTGCTTTTGGTACGGCTCCAAATCGGGCTGACATGAATTTGTGTAATATTCATTTTCACAAAAACGCTGAGCATCGTGGTGGTGAATTTACCACCTATGCAGGTAACGGTGACGGCAATGGAACTGATACAGGTTTTGTTTATAACGGTAAGTTAAGCAAAGCGCAGCTCAAGCCTGTTAACGCGCAAGTGTGCGCAGCCAAAGGCCACGCCTTGCAATCAGGTGATACCTTAGAGGTGCACTTTGTTTATTCATCGGCTCAAGTTACGCCGGGTCCAACTCTTGGCGCCTGTTTAGCAGAAAGCACCATGAACCCAGGACTTCGTGTAGAAGGGCAAGTGATCGTACTGGCCAACGATGACAAAGCGATGAACTTTAAAGAATTGGCTGAAGTAAAAAGTGTGAATGGTTATTATCAAGCGCCAAACGTACCAACTAATACGGGTAAACCTGTTGAGTATTTAGGCTCAACGACTGGTCCTAGCTACAACGAAAAAGCGTCTCCGTTGCAAGTAAGCTGGAGTGTAAGACCAGAGGTTGCTGTGGTTGATATTAACTCGGTTGCTGATTGGTGTAACGATAACGAATTTAAAGAAGATCATGCACACGGCGTGCGTAATCTCGTTATCAACCCCAACTTATTATCGCCTATTTTATAGGTATTTATTCGCGAAAACCGAGGCGATAACCATTGCCTCGTAGTGTTTGGATGGTGATCTTTGGGTCACCCTCCAATTTACGCCTTAGTCGACTAATATACACATCAACAATATTGGTATTAGGATCGCTTTGAGTTTGCCACACCCTGCTTAATATCCGTTCACGGGATAACACTTTTTGTTTGTTTTCGATTAAATATAACAACAGTTCAAATTCTATTTTTGTCACACTCAACTCAACATCATTTAGTAAGGCAATACGTTGGTCGAGGGCCAGAGTTAATGAGCCAAAATGTAAACTGGTTTGTTGAGTTGGCACAGCCGGATCACTGCGTCTGCTGAGCGCTTTAATACGGGCCAATAACTCATCAAAATCAAAGGGCTTGCACAAATAGTCATCAGCGCCTTTTTGCAGCCCTGCTACCCTTTCGCTAACTTCATCAAGCGCAGTCAGCATGAGCACCATGGGGGCATTTGGCAAGGCTTTAATCGCACCTAAAATAGTTACGCTGTCCTGAGAGCCAAAGAGTCTATCTAACACCACGACCTTTGGGGCATGTTTACGGATCCAAGGTAAGACCTCGTGCAGCTCGTTCACTTCAGCACACTCGTAACCTTCTGCTCGTAATCCTTTTGCCAAAAAATGCAACAGGGGTTTTTCGTCATCGGCTAACAAAATGTTCATTTAGTATGCTCTAGAGGTAATGTAATCGAAAAAATTGAGCCTTCACTCGGTAATGATTCAACCGTAATGTGTCCGTCATGTGCCTCAACAATCGCTTTGGCAATGGGCAAGCCAAGGCCAAGGCCTTCACTGTGCTTACTAAACCGCACAAAGCGTTCAAAGATGTTTTCAATCTCAGTGGCCGAAATGCCTTCACCAAAATCACGAATATGAATGAGTACACTGTCTTTGATGATTTCAACATTCACTTTAACTGCGCTAGTAGCAGGCGAATATTTCGTGGCGTTATCCATTAATATCGACACAACTTGCTGCATGCGGGGTTTATCAATCATGACCATGGCATGCTTGACCTTGCCATCAATGTGCAATTCAATATCCCGATTTTCATATCTACGTTGCCATTTACTCACTTCGGCGCGTAAGAAAGGCTGAATGTCGGTGGCAATAAACTCTAAATGTAACTGATTCATTTCTGCACGGGTGAGCAGCAATAAATCATCGACCAAACGACTGAGGTTTATTGACTGTTCCAAAATAACCGTAAGGGTTTCTTTGTAGTCTGCTTCAGAGGCGGCTTGTAGCCTCAGCGTCACTTGCGCCTCGCCACGGATAATCGTCAGCGGAGTGCGCAGTTCGTGCGATACATCAGCGATAAACTGACGACGGCGCGAGTCAATATTGGTGAGTTTTAAATTGGCCTGGGTTAAATCTCGGGTGCGTTGCTCTACTTCAAATTCAAGGTGTTTGCGAGATTTGGTCTCACTGTGTTCATGTTCGCGCAATCGTGCAGCGAGCTGATTGATTGAACGTGCGAGTCCTTCAAATTCATCGTCTAACTTTGTTGAAATAGGCGTATCGTAATGGCCTGCAATCATCGCGTCGGTGGCGCCGCGAATTAAAATTAAGGGTTGGTATAATTGGTTAAACAGCCAATAACACCCATAAATAATTAGTGGAATAGAAAGCGCCCCCAAGCCCAGTGCAAACCAGACAATGGCGGTGTTCAAGGTGTCAATTCTGGCGTTAATAGCAGAAACCACACGGCTCTGCCTATTTACCGCTGAATTGATCGCTTCTCTAAATTGATTATCAATGGTGACTTCTAGCAAGCTCCGTAAGCCTTCTTGTTGACTAAGCGGAGTGGCATTGCCATTGAGCACGAGGGTGCGAAATTCCTCAACAATACTGTTAATGATGTTTTCAAGTTCATCGGTGTCTTCAACACTGCCCTGGGTAAACTTGATCCCAAGGGCTTCGCGCTGTTCTAGTTCTAACTGACGAATGTTTTCAATTGATTTTTCAATTAGCGCTTGCTTATTGCGCACAAAGGCTTGATTGGCATTGTTGCCGAAAATGAGCTCATCAGTAAGTTGTTTGAATAAACGATAAGAAATACTAGAGAGCTTCTCATGTTCTACCAATAATGATTGAGCAATATTGCTCTGGTTTAAATTTGCGCGGGTCAAGTGAGCCAAAACAGCGGTAAATGTTAGGGCCAATATCAAAATAAGCGCAGTAGTTAATCCAAAATAAAAGAGTTTTCGTTTATACATTTTTTAGGATAAAAGTCCGTGCAAAGGGTAACATCAGTATTTCTAACGTAAATACGGTATTTTGCAACCATAATTCCCTAATAAAATCAGCAAATTGAATATTGGCCCTCGTGTCTATCGGCCGAATCATGCGCTGCTCCGCAAATAGAAATTGTCATTTTAGGTAGTGGTGAGTAACAAGCGCGAATAAGTCACAACTTCCCTGTAATAAAATTTGCCATCGTTAGGTCTCTAAGTGCAGAAACACAAATATAAAGGAAAAAAACATGTCGATTTTACCAAGCAGCTTATTTATTTTGAGCAGCTTAAGCGTGGCAATGAATGTTGTTGCACAAGAACAAGCCAATACCATTGAGCGAGTCACCGTTACCGGTTCAAATCAGTCTGCTTTTTTTATGTCGCCAAAAGATGCCGTGGTCGACGGGCCTTTTGGTAAAGATAAAGGCGTAACAGATATTGCTCGCACGCTAACCGCGATTTCCAGCGACATGTTAGAAAAATTATCTATCAATGATTTACAAGATGTTCTGACCTTAGTACCCAATACTTACGCAGCCACAGGTTTTGGTACCCCCAGTTTGCCTACCATTCGCGGTCAGTTAGGCGAAGTGTTTCAACAAGGTATGCGTCGCCAAGCCGGCAACAATGGGTTTGGTATCCCCTTATCATTTAATAGTGTGAGCCAGCTTGATGTGGTGAAAGGCTCTCCCTCGGTGATGCTTGGCACTTCTCAGCGTAACGGTGGTTTTGTTAACCTAACTAATAAAGTTGCGACATTATCTGGAACAGACCTCAAGTTTCAAGCAAGTGCCGGCAGCTGGGCGCATTATCGTGGCCAACTTGATGTTAATACCGCGATTGATGAAGGGAAAAGTGGTTTTCGAGTCAGCGCAGAATTGATTGATAACAACAGCTACTATGACTTTAGCCAATACCAAAGTGAAGACTTATTTCTTGCTTATCGGCTGTTGCCTGATAATCAATCAAGTTGGGACATCAGCTTTGAATATTTTGATGTGGATTTTACCGATAACGCGGGTATCAACCGACCCACACAAAACTTAATTGATCATGGCCTGTACATTACAGGGCAGGGCGTGCAACCGAATGGCTCACTGGTGCCAGGGCCTTTTGCGGTGGTATCACCCACGGGTGAAGTGACAATACCCCGCAGCGCCGTACTAACTGACCCTGACAACATTAATAATGCCCAAACGTATATATTGCATAGTACTTATGAGCGGCAACTTAATGCCCAACATACCCTCACCAATCGCAGCTATTTTCAATATCTTGATCGTGAAGAAATAGCACAAAATAGTTTTGTAGAAATTATCGATGGCGCCAAATCAGCGCAAAACCGCATCGAAATTAATTCTGTATGGAGCGAAGCTCAGCAAACCACATGGGGCTTGGATATCCGCTTCAACGATGTATTGGGTTACAGCCAGTTCACGACTGAAGCCGACTTGCCCATCGATCTTTTGGGCGACCTAGCACAGCGTAGGATCGCTCTGACCGATGCGCAAAAAGCCCGCCTAGTTGAACTTCGTCCCGGTGTGTTTGTTTCACCTGGCGCTAACTATGATGTAGACGGTGACGGCAGCTTAGATTTTTCTTTGTCAGACACCACCGACTCTACCACGTGGCAAACGGGCTTATTTGCTCAGCAAGACAGCGACTGGAACGATAGGTTAAGCACAACAGTGGGGGTGCGCGCTGATTATTATGATGTAAGCGCCCGTGATGCGATTGCTCCTTTGGGGCAACTTGCTGCCTCCGACAGTTTCAGTCAATGGCTGTATTCTGGCTCTTTAAGTGCCCGTTTTACACTTAACAGCGAGACGGTCAGTTACGCGACGTATAGCTATAATGAAGCCACGTCTAACAGTATGGGAGGTGGCACCGTACTCGGAGCAGGCAATAAAATAAACCCGCTCAACTTTGCAACAGAAAATGTATTGTATGAGTTAGGGCTTAAATACGCACCAAGTGCCTCGCCTTGGTATGCCGATGCCTCAGTATTTGAGCAAACTCGCAGTTTACGTAATCGTGATGGTAGCAACACCGGTATCGTCGCTAAAGGCTTCGAAGCGCAAATGTATTATCAGGGTGAAGTGTTGTGGGCAAATCTAGGTTACAGCTATATCGATGCACGTTTTGATGAATCGGCAAGTGCCCAAGATTCACAACAAGTGGCAGATGCTTTTGATAATTCACGACCTGATATCATAAATGGCACTGGCCTTGGTGCGCCTAATTTTGCAGGCTTCGCGCCTTCTAATCAGCGGGTTCAAGGTATTCCACAGCAAACAATATCGGCCAATGCGGGCTGGCACGTTTTTGATAACTGGAATGTGGCGGGCTCAGCGATATACAGCAAATCTTACCCACTGGATTATTTGGCTACGGTGTTAATTCGAGACCAAATCACCATTAATGTGAATACCAGTTTGCAGTTAACCGATCGTTCGAGTGTGCGCTTAGAAGTGAGTAATATCACTGATGAGAAAAACTGGCGCCCGGTGTTTGAAGGCGGCTATTTTGGCTCTACTTTGGTTTTTCCTGAACTGCCGCGCCATGTTCAGTTAAGCTACACCTACCATTTTAAGGCATAAACGTCACATGAACAGTAAAAGAATCATCGTTGCCCTCATCATCGCTGCCCTAGTCGCCAGTTTTTTTGTGTTTGATATCAACCAATATTTAACCCTTGAAAGTCTTAAAAACAACCAGCAAGCCTTGGCTGAAACCATAGAGGCTAATTGGCTGGTGGCCTTTGTTGTGTACCTTTTGATCTATGCCAGCGCCACGGCATTAAGTGTACCTGGCGCGGCCATCCTCACCTTGGGAGCTGGCGCATTGTTCGGTTTTGGCTGGGGCCTGTTATTAGCGTCTTTTGCCTCGAGTATTGGCGCTACCTTGGCCTTTTTAGCTTCGCGTTTTTTATTGCGAGATTGGGTTAAAAGTACCTTTTCTAAAAAGTTAGAATCCATCGACCAAGGCATCGAACGAGACGGTGCATTCTATTTACTCAGCTTGCGTTTAGTGCCGCTTTTTCCTTTTTTCATCATTAATTTAGTGATGGGTGTCACCAGTATTAAAACCTGGACCTACTATTGGGTAAGCCAACTCGGTATGTTGATTGGGACTGCTGTTTACGTTAACGCGGGTACACAGTTAGTTGAAATTAACCAGTTGTCTGACATTGTTTCGGGTGATCTCATTCTCTCTTTTGTGCTGTTGGGGATTTTCCCGATTTTAGCTAAGTTCATGCTCAGTGCACTGCAGCAACGTCGAGTCTATAAAGGTTGGAAAAAACCAAAACAATTCGATCGTAATCTTGTGGTTATTGGTGCGGGAGCGGCGGGGTTGGTGACGGCCTATATTGCTGCTGCGGTAAAAGCCAAGGTTACGCTGGTTGAAAAACACAAAATGGGAGGTGACTGTTTAAATACCGGTTGTGTGCCCTCAAAAAGCCTATTACATGCCAGCAAATTGGCGCATATCCATCACATCTCCCAAAATGCGGGGGTAAGCTACGCGCCTCCTAAGGTCGACTTTGCCGCAGTGATGAATAAAGTGCACAGTGTGATTAAAGCCATAGAGCCTCATGATTCGGTTGAACGCTATGAATCCTTGGGGGTTGACGTTGCAATTGGCACCGCCACTATCGTTTCGCCGTGGCAGGTGGATATTCAAACCGCAGACGGCGTGCAATCACTTACCACCCGCAATATTGTGATTGCAACTGGCGCGCGCGCTTTTATACCGAATATTCCTGGTTTAAAAGATATCGACTATCTAAGCGCAGATAATTTGTGGGAAATTCGCGAGCAACCTAAGCGTTTGATTGTGCTTGGTGGTGGGCCAATTGGCTGTGAATTGTCGCAAGCCTTTGCCCGACTAGGCACGCAAGTGACGCAAATCGAAAAAAGCGAACAGATATTAAGCAAAGAAGATCCCGATGCAGCCCTTTACTTGCAAATTCAGCTAGAAAAAGACGGCGTAGATTTACGGCTTAATACCAATGCCATGGCCGTTGAAACAAGCACTGATGGCAATGTGTTAGTGGTAGAGCATGATGGCAAACGAGAGCGTATCGCTTTTGATAAAATATTAGTGGCAGTAGGGCGTCAAGCCAACCTGAGCGGTTTTGGTTTAGAAAAATTGGGTATTGAAACCGACCGCACTGTTATTACTAATGAGCTGCTGCAAACTAAGTACCCAAATATTTTGGCTGCGGGTGATGTTGCAGGACCCTATCAATTTACTCATACCGCCAGTCATCAAGCGTGGTATGCGGCGGTTAATGCCTTGTTTAGGCCGTTTAAAACCTTCAAAGTAGACTATAGCGTGATACCTTGGGCTACCTTTGCTGAGCCTGAAATTGCTACCGTCGGGCTCAATGAAAATTCCGCTAAGCAACAAGGTGTTGAGGTAGAAGTGACCCGTTATGATATTGGTGGCTTAGACCGTGCTTTAGCTGACGATCACGCTAGGGGGTTTGTCAAAGTCCTGACCAAACCGGGCAAAGATACCATCTTGGGGGCGACTATTGTGGGCGCGAATGCCGGTGAGTTGTTAGCTGAATTTGTCTTAGCCATGAAACACGGTTTAGGCCTAAACAAATTACTGGGGACGATCCATATTTACCCTACGATGGCTGAAGCCAATAAAAATGTGGCGGGTAACTGGAAGAAAGACCACGCGCCGCAAAAATTACTGGCCTTTGTCGAGCGATTCCACACTTGGCGTAGGCACTAAATCTTGCGCCCACATCAGCACATTTTGTAGCATAAAGAGGCTGTTGTTCAGCCTCTGGCGTTTGCGTACAAAGTAACGAGGAATAGTATGAATACTCAAGTAGGACGAATTTACAGCAGTATTAAAAGGGGCGCTGCACTGGCCTGCATGATGCTGATTTTGCCGTTTACATCACTTGCGGTGACGGACTTTGATCATGCCTATACACAATACGATGCCTTGCTAAAAGACGCAGTGCATTATTCGCCAAACAAAAAACAAACCCGAGTTGACTATCAGCAGTTAGTGATTAAACAGCCAACGATGAGTGCAGTCCAGAGCCGGTTTTCGTCGGTTACCCAAGCACAGTTTGATGGCTGGAGCGAAGCGCAACAACTGAGTTTTTTAATCAACGCCTACAACTTTTTTACGTTGCAACTGATTGTCGATAACTGGTCTGATTTTAAATTAGGTAAGGTCGACTCAATCCGTGATTTAGGGAGTTTGTTTAGCTCGCCCTGGAAGCTTAACTTTTTCAATATGCTAGGGAAAAAACGCAACTTAGACGACATCGAGCACGAAATGATTCGTAAGGGGTTTAAAGAACCACGTATTCATGCGGCCTTGGTATGTGCGGCAGTCTCGTGCCCTCCGTTGCGAAATGACGCATTTGTGGCTGATGACTTAGATGAGCAACTAGACAGTCAAATGCGTTTGTTTTTAGCCGATAACAGCCGCAACGAAATCATCACCCAGGGGCAGAGCGGCAAGGTCTATTTGTCGTCAATTTTTAAGTGGTATCAAGAAGATTTCGAAAAAGGTGATGGCGGTTTTGATTCGCTTTATGAAGTATTAACTTACTACATTGATGCCCTAGTGCAAGGTGACAATGATCAACAAGCACAGCGCAATGTTATCAAGCAGGATGACTTTCCTATCATGTTCAAAGATTATGATTGGCGTTTAAATGATGTGGCAAATTTTTAGTTTGCTGGGCTTAACGTCGCGCAGTCTTCCCGTATTGCCACGTCACGTGCTTATAGTACTCATGTTTTACGTGGGCTTTGCCTCTGCGGTAAACGCTCAGCAAGCCACAGCATCCCAGGTACAATGGCAACAAATCCTGAAGCAAGCGCAAGGTCAAACGGTTTATTTTTATGCCTGGGGCGGCGCAAAGCCAGTGAACGATTATTTGCGCTGGGCCAGTAAAGAAATCGCCAGCCGATATAAGATACGTTTACAGCACGTAAAGGTTGCAGATATTACTGAAGCCCTCAGCCGTTTAAAGGCAGAAGATGGAGGGAAAAGCGCTATCGATCTGTTGTGGGTTAACGGCGAAAATTTCAGTTACCTCAAAGAACAAAATTTACTGTTAGGGGAGTTAAATTCGCGCATACCCAATACAAGCTTGCTTGCCAATGAACAACTGCCGCTAGACAGTGACTTTGGTGTACCGATAGACGGTTTTGAGGTGCCTTGGGGCGTGGGGCAGTTCAATCTTATTGCGCGGTCAGAGGTGTTTAATGAGGCCACAGTTACACCAAGCACTTTGTTAGCTGCAGCGAAGCAATATCCCGGTCGTATTAGCTATCCACGCCCGCCTGAGTTTCACGGCACAACGTTTTTAAAACAGTTATTGGTGGCATTGACTCACAGTGATAAACGTTTATATGCTCCCGTCACAGACGCTGCGCAAACTGAGCTATTGCCTGTGTTATGGGCTTATCTAGAACAGTTACATCCGCTAACTTGGCAACAGGGCAAAGCATTTCCAAGCTCGAATACCGAGCAGCTTGGTTTATTTCAGCAAAACCAGTTAGTCATGGCCGTGAGCTTTAACCCTAATCAATTGTTCAAAGAGCAAAGCGCCAATAAGATCCCGCAATCAGCACAGCGTCTGGTGTTTAGCCTAGGTGCCATTACCAATAGCCATAATTTAGCCATCCCAAAAGGCGCACAAAGCCCAGAAGCCGCTATGGTAGTGATTGATTTTTTATTAAGTGAATTTGCCCAAACCCAAAAATTAACAGGAGAGTGGGGCGATCCCGCCGTGATCAAGGCCTTGGTTGATGAGGCCGCTACCCTCCCTGCACAGCAAGAATTGCATAGCTCTTGGCAGCAAGTGATAGAAGCTTTATGGCAACAACGCTACGGCGCCTAGCTTTTTACAGCAGTGGCTTGCTTGTAATGTGTATAGCAGGTTTACCAGTCATTGGTCTTACTCTGGGCTTGTGGCCACCTGTTGAACTGTCTTGGCACGATGTCTCGCGTTTTGTTGAATACAATGGTTTAACTACGTCGATTTTAAATAGTCTTTTTCTGTCCTTAGCCGCTCCGGTGATCGCATGGTACGTGGCTTTTTTGGTGTACAGCCAATATCGTTTTAGCCCCGCTTGGCAGTCACTTGAAAAACGGCTGAGCCCTTTGCTGTCTTTGCCGCATTTGGCTGTTGCGCTGGGCTTGGTATATTTGTTTAGTTCAGGCGGCCTTTTGTGGAACAGCATTGCTGTGCCTGAGTGGCTAAGCTTACCGCGCAAAAGTCTATTAACGATGATGTTGGCCTTAACGATTAAAGAAGTTCCTTTCTTTTTATTGATATTTGGCGCCTTAGGCCGGCAACTACCCATCAAAAGTTGGTTGCTCCAAGGCAGAGCCTTGGGCCACAGTGAAGCCGCTAGTTGGTGGTTATTGGTTTTTCCAGCCCTACTCAAACAGTCGCGTTTGGCCTTGTTAGCGGCCATGGCGTATTGCTTGTCGGTACTGGATATCAGCCTCTTGGTTGGCCCCAATATTCCGCAGTTGTATGCTGTGGTCTTATATCACTGGCAAACGGGTTTCAGCGCAATCGAACAATCACAAGCGTTTATCGCCAATCTTGTCTTACTGTTGTTGCTAGGGGTATTGGTGGCGGCAATTTACTTGCATGAATGGCTTGCGGTAAAACGCATACATTATCACGGGGTGATGGCGCATAGGCTTAAAATGGCTAGTTTAGGGCGACTGTTTTCCTACTGGTTAGTTTCTTTTAGTGTGCTAAGTATTGCCATTTTAGTAACCTTTTTTTTATGGTCAGTAGGCTGGAATAGTCAGAGCCACATAAGCAGCGCTGACTTGTCATTTACTCTCTGGCAGGCTGAGTGGTTTTTTATGCAAACGCCGCTTTTTAACAGTTTAGTCATAGGTTTGATCAGCAGCGGGGTCGGGGTGGGCGTTAGCTTGCTAGCGCTTGAATTACAACAGCAAAAACAAACGTACCTGCCTGATTATCTGTGGTTAATGGCCATTTTATTGCCACAACTTAGCATGGTATATGGTTGGCAAATCGCGCACACGGCTTTTTCGGGCGGCTATGGCATGTCGTGGGTAGTGTTAGCACATGTACCTTTCACCTTTGCGTATAGTTATTTGGTTCTACGGGGGCCTTTTCAAAGCATCGATCGCCGCTACGAGCTGCTTGCCGCTAGTTTTGGTTTTAGTTATTGGCAGCGCTGGTGGTTAATTCGCTTTAGATTATTGAGCCCTGCTTTATTGAGTGCCTTTGCCATTGCGTTTTCTGTCAGCATGGCTCAATACATCTCAACCCTAATGATAGGCGCGGGTAGGGTGGTGACAATTACCACCGAGGCGGTGGCGATTGCCTCAGGTAATGAACAAGGCATCACCGCTGTATATATCTTGGTGCAGGCGGTATTGCCATTTATGGTATTTTTAATTGCCAGTATCTTGGCACATCGACTGCGAGGGAGTGTTAATGTTACATATCACTGATTGTCAAATTAGCGCTGATGATTGGCTGATTGCATTGCCTAATATTGCCATCGCAAGTGGTGAGTTATGCGTGATCACTGGGCCAAGCGGGATAGGGAAATCTACATTGTTACATTGGTTACTCGGCGATGTTGTGCAACATGTTAATATCAGCGGTACGATTAGCCTAAACAACGTGCAACTAAACTCACTTAAAATCGAACAGCGTCGCATCGGCTTGTTAATGCAAGATGTGCTGCTTTTTCCGCATTTAAATGTGCTCGACAATATCTGTTTTGCCTTGCCGGCCGATGGGGGCATGTGGGGTACTAAAAACCCCACTAAACACCAACGAAAAGCGCAAGCTTTAGCCATGTTAGAAAGTATAGATATGGCACACCTTGCGCACCATACCTCTGAACAGCTAAGTGGTGGTGAGCGCTCTCGTGTGGGCTTAATAAGAGCATTGGCGAATGAGCCGCAGGCACTGTTAATGGATGAGCCTTTTTCTGCGCTCGATCCAAAAACGTCGGCACAAGTGAGTGAATGGGCTTTTCATCATTTACGCTCAAAGGGCGTACCCAGCATCATGGTCAGTCATGATATTAATGCTATTCCGGCACACGCGCAGCATCTTGATTTGGCACAGTATTATCGCCGCATATAAGGTAAAAACGGGGTGTGTTAGTAACCTTTGTTGTTTGCTATCGAAAATATCATAATGGCGATACCAGAGATCAAATTGAATTGAAATCAGCAATGCTTACAATCCTTCTCATTATAATTTCAAAAAAAATGGGAATATGTATGCATAAATATCAAGTATCTCTTGTGGCTTTGCTGGCTGCACTGGCAATAGGCACTAGCAGTTGCTCGCAAGAAACAAGCCCGCAAGTAAAGCCAAAAGCAACAGTCACTACCCTAAAAGAAGCGTATGCAGATAAGTTTTTAGTGGGCGCTACCCTTGGCGCATCAATGTTTTCTGCATCTGATACCACTTCCTTGGCCTTAGTTGAGAAAAACTTCAGCGCCATTACCCTTGATAACGACATGAAGTGGGAAAGAATCAATCCTTTACCCGGCCAATACGAATTTGAAATTGCAGATAAATTTGCCAAGCTAGGTGTTGATAAAGGGATCACCACAGTGGGCCACGTTTTGTTCTGGCATAGCCAAACTCCTGACTGGGTTTTTAAGGACGATGAAGGACAATTGTTAACGCGCGAGGCCTTGCTTGAACGTATGCGTGAGCGAGCCAAAATGTTTGCCTCTCGCTATGGCGACAGGGTAAAGATTTGGGATGTTGTCAACGAAGCAATTGAAGACGACGGCAGCTTAAGAAAATCATTATACAACCAAATTATTGGAGACGATTTCATCGAGCAAGCCTTCATTATTGCTGATCAAGAAATGCCAAAGGATGCCACCTTGCTGTATAACGATTACGGCATGGATAGAACGGGTCGCAGAACTTCTGTAATCGCCATGGTGAATGACTTTAAACAACGTGGTGTGCGCATCGATGGCATTGGTCTGCAAGGTCACTGGGGAATGGAAGAGCCTTCAGCTGAAAAAATTGATGAAACGCTGACCCTTTACGCTGCTACGGGTTTACCCATGCACATTACCGAGCTAGATGTAGACTTTCTTGGCCGTGACGGCCTAACAGGTGCCAACGTTGATATTGAAAAACTACAGGCCACGCCAGAAAACAACCCTTATCCTGATGGTAACTTTCCTGCAGAAGCGGATGAAAAGCTAAGTCAACGTTACCAAGAGATTTTCAAACAATTTATTAAACATCATCAAAGTATCGACCGTGTCACGTTTTGGGGAGTCACCGATGGTGACTCATGGTTAAACGGCTGGCCGGTAGCAGGTAGAACCAATTATCCGCTGCTGTTTAATCGTGACGGCTCAGCGAAAAAAGCCCACGATGTGGTGGTTAATTTAGCAAAATAAATGGGGAGTTTTTTTGACTAGGTAACAAGGCCTGAACGTTATGTTTAGGCCTCTGATAAACCAAAATATCGTCAAAAAGCAATGTAAAAAACCACATACTGCCTGCTTTGTGTTATACGCTTACCCTCATTTGAGAACCTTACACGCTAGTTTTTTATCTAGCCCTGAGCAAAAAAAGGTAAACCATGATTGATCCGCTATTAAATCGGCTTTTAAAAAAGCCGCTTCGCACACTCGCTAAACAATTAGTTAAGCGCGGAATTAGTGCTGATAATGTGACGGTGGTGGGGTTTATTCTGGGCATGTTGGCGGTACCGGCTATTATTTTTGAGTGCTTCAGCGTGGCCTTGTGTTTAATCTTACTTAATCGTGCAGCCGATGGTCTAGATGGCGCTATAGCCAGAGAAACCTCAGCCTCAGATGCGGGTGGCTTTTTAGATATCACCCTCGATTTTATTTTTTATTCGGCCATCGTATTTGCTTTTATTTGCCTGGCGCCAGCCAAAAACGCGGTGGCTGGCAGCTTTCTAATGTTGTCTTTTATGGGCACCGGCGGTAGCTTTTTAGCCTTTGCCATTATGGCCAACAAACACGGCATCGACAGCCCCAAGTACCCGCAAAAAAGTTTGCATTACATGGGGGGCCTAGCTGAAGGTTTTGAAACCATTGTAGTACTGTGTTTATTTTGCTTATTACCTAACCACTTTGTAATGATTGCCTCGGTGTTTGCGCTGATTTGCTGGCTTACCGCGGGGATTCGAATCTGGGTGGGGTATCACACCTTACAGGCGATTAAAGCCAACTAATTTTTTGGTGTGTGACGAAAAGGCATGAGCAAAACGGTGAGAATGCCAGTATTGGTTTTTTCACTGTTGTATTCTTTCAAACCTAATATCAGATCATCATCGCCCGCAGCGGCTTGGTGAGTGTAAGTGCCAAACAGTTTATCCCAGACTGACAAACTAAAGCCAAAGTTACTGTCGGTTTCAGTGACTACCTGACTATGATGGATGCGATGCATGGCTTGAGTAACAATTAGCTTACGCAACGGCCATTCTAGCCAATCCGGTAGTTTTACATTGCTGTGATTGAAAATCGAGCTCGCGTTTAGCAGTATTTCAAACAGTAAAATCGCCTCAGCGGGCACACCAAGTACCACAATAGCCAAGGCTTTAATGAGTAAGCTTAAGGCTATTTCAAGCGGGTGGAAGCGCAGGCCACTTGAGGCATCTAAATGCGGATCGGCGTGGTGCACGCGATGTAAGCGCCACAATATGGGAACACGATGAAAAACGCGGTGTTGCCAGTAAATCAAACAATCGAGTAAGACCATGGCAATGAGAACAATTAACCACTGCGGCAAGGTCACTAGATTCAACAAGCCTATTTGATGCCGATCAGCGTAGAGCGCCACTACGGCCAAGCCGGTTGGCACAATAAGGCGAGCTACCAAAGCACCGCAAAACACTAAAAAGAAATTACTTAGCCAGCGTTTTGTTTTTGCTACAGGTGATACTCGGTTAGGCAAACAAGCCTCCCAAACCATCATAACCATCAATATGGCGATAAAACTGCCCATACGCAGCAACGCTTCATTTTGCATATTTATCCGAGTGAATATTTATTAAAAATTTAAGTCCAAAAACTGTTACTGATAGTATCAGCTTGTTCATATATCATCAGTCATGAAAATTGATTTATTACAATAATAACGGAGAACACCTAATGAAAATCTTGGTTGCCCTACTTAGCTTACTGGCTATTTTGCTCGTTGCTTTACCCGGCCCACTTTACAAACACCAAATCTTAGAACTGGCGCCTGCGTTTGCTGCGCTGCGTTATGCTGTGTACGTTGGTATTGCAGCTTTAGTGCTGTTGCTTGTACAAATAATTTTTATGCGTAAAAACATCAGCTGGCCTGTGACCGCTATTTCTGCTGTATTTGCCATCGTTGCTATAGCGTTACCAGTCAGCATGATGGGCAAAGCCAAATCAGTGCCACCCATTCATGATATTTCTACAGATTTGGTTAATCCCCCTAACTTTGTGGCGATTGCCGCATTGCGCGCTGACGCACCTAACCCGGCTGAATATGCCGGTGAAGAAACGGCCAAACAACAACGCGAAGCCTACCCAGAGCTGATAACAGAGATTTATCAGCAAAGCAGTGAGCAACTTTTTGAAGTAGCGCAGGCAGCGGTAAACGACTTAGGTTGGACGCTAGTCAACGCAAATAAAGCCGCAGGTTTAATTGAAGCGACTGACGAAACAACGTGGTTTGGTTTTAAAGATGACGTGGTGATTCGAATTAGTAACACGGGTGAGGAGCGTTTTCTCGATGTGCGAAGTAAATCTCGAGTGGGCAAAAGTGATTTAGGCAAAAATGCCGAGCGTATTCATACCTTGTTAGATGCTATCAACGCTAAGTTGTAAGTCTCTCTCCGTTTTGCTAACAACGCCCAATGCCAGCATTGGGCGTTTTTTTATAAGCTAAATTTTATACGGCAGTGCGCAATTTTGTCGCAATCTATAGTGAAGTGAAATCAACTGATTTAACAGAGCAAAGTGTGCAGGCTTTATAACCATGTCAGGTATTTAGCGCACGAAGCTCAAACTGGTCAGTCGATTAAACTGTTAAGGGCGGCTCTGAGCGATCAGGTGACAGTCACAAATATTTTTAGCCACATAAATTAGCACCTCTGCCGCAGATTTTTCAGGTGCAGTGTTGCATGGATTGAGTGCGGTAGTATTTTGAAAGCATTTTGTATGTGTTTTTTACGTATGTAATTCAATAATCTACACCACCAAAATTGTTGATTTTAGTGGTGTAATAATTGCTTCGTAGATAATTAAGCTTTTTAACAGGGTGCATTCTTTCTTGCAGTTAATTACAAATATTCCGAATTTGATCGCTCAGTGGGTACCTTTTTGGGCAATAGGGCCAACATTTTTCTTAATCGTGTTTTTTTGTCTTTGGCTAATAAAACGTTTTTTATATTTCTATTTAAGCGGATTGAATCACCCTAGCAATTATGACTGGTCCGGAATAGCAGTGCGAGCTGCCAAGCGCCCATTAAGTTTGCTGATAATTACAATTAGTTTAAAAGCAACAGAACAGCTTGTGAAATTCTATGACGAAATAGTCAATGCGTGGGTGACTCAAATTAATCTCATTGCATTGCTGATAGCGCTTGTTGCAGTGCTAGTTTTTGCCGATCACTTTGCTCGTATGAGTATTACACGCATTATTTCAAAAGGAAGTGGCTTGCGAAGTAGTGGTACCCTTTTAAGAGGGCTTCTGCGGGGAGTGATTATTGTCATTGGTGTGCTAATTATACTGAGCAATATTGGAATTTCGATCACACCGCTTGTCGCCTCATTAGGCATTGGTTCCCTTGCGGTTGCGCTTGCATTGCAACCTACCTTGGAAAACTTTTTCTCGGGCATTCAAATGCTGGTCGATAAACCAATCAGAGTTGGAGATTTTATTGAACTGGATTCAGGTGAGCAGGGCTTCGTCGAAAAGATAGGATGGCGCTCCACATGGATAAAAATGCTCCCAAATAACATCGTCATTATGCCCAACAGTAAACTCGCACAATCGAAAATCATCAATTATTATTACCCTGAAAAACAGCTATCGGTGCCCGTAGATCTTGGAGTGCACTATAATTCTGACCTAGATCATGTCGAGAAAGTGACACTTGAAGTCGCAAAACAAGTACTAAAAAGTCACAAATGGGGTATTGCTGAATACGACACTTTTGTAATCTTTACTGGGTTTGACAATTCTAGTATCAATTTGACAGTGATGTTACGGGCACAGGAATATTTCAATCGCTTTTTTATAAGGTCCGAATTTATCAAAGCCTTACACAAAAGATTTGCGCAGGAAGGCATTGTGATTCCATACCCAATCAGTGCAGTAAACCTAAATCAAGAAGGTAGTGATAAAGTGTTAAAAAGCGAATAAACCTAGCACTTACAGCCATTCTTTTATTGACTCGCTGATGGCGGGATGCCTGATGTACCGGCAAAGTCTTTCTGACTCGTCTGCCTTCCATGTCTGGTTTGTTGCCATTGGCAAACGAGAGCATCAAAACCCGTGTTTTCAAGCTACCGCTATGTCCCATTATGGCACGATTGAGCCAGACTCCGTGATAAAGTCTGGCTCACTTTCTATGAATCAATGCTCTCTGAGACCTCAAGGGCGTCATCAACCTCGATACCTAGGTATCTAACGGTACTTTCAAGCTTTCGGTGACCTAGGAGCAATTGGCACGCTCTCAGATTCTTTGTTTTCTTGTAAATCAAAGACGGTTTGGTTCTTCGCATTGAGTGAGTGCCGTACTGTGTATGATCTAATCCAATGCTTGAAACCCAATTGTCTACTATGCGCCCATATTGCCGAGTCGAAATATGTTCGGATGATTGGATTCTGGATTTGAACAAATAGTCATATGAGGTAAGTTTATAATGTTCGATTAAGGCTGAAAGAGAAAGTCGTGTACTTTCTGTTATTTCGAATTGAACAGGTGTGCCTGTCTTTTGCTGAACAATAATAGCCCTCGACTGTATAGTCTTACCGTGTGCAATATCATTAACTTTCAAAGCGACTAAATCGCAACCACGAAGCTTACTATCGATGGCTAAATTAAAAAGTGCCAAATCTCTGATCTTGTTGAACAACTCTAATCTGATTCGAATCGCCCAAATTTGTTGAAGTTTAAGCGGTAGTTTTTGTCCTACTAGCTTGTCTTTATTCCAAGGTTCTTTTTTATGGTAAATTGCTAATTGATACATTTTGAATCTCCTACGTTAATGGAGATCTAAGTTTAGTAGCCTGCGAATAGTCTTAAGTTTGAAATGCGAACGAGGCGTTTGAGCGATCAAGAGACAGTGGGCGACTTTCTCGGCTATTACTGTCGGATATCATTACCTAATCAACTCTTTGTGCCAATTTTATGGACTATCCGGTTCCTTCGAGCACAGAGAACATAGTCGACTACTTTCACGCCTATTACAGGTTTTCTGACTTGGCAGACAATTCGAGTGTCGATAATAGAATATCAATTGTACCAAAGGGTGGCATGTTAAATGTTCTTACACACAGGTTTGTAAAGCACTTAAATTGACTACGCCCCCTTTTATTTCCTAATCTTCAAAATCATATTCTTACATAATAAAAACCACTATAAAATTAACTACTACAACAAAAAGTGTGTAAAAAATTTGCAATTACGATTACTCTCGTACATATTAATTACGATACGAATCGTAGTTAAGGATAAACATGATAAATCCAACACCTTCAGAGCTTGAAGTACTCCATATCTTATGGGAGTTACAAGAAGCCAATACTCACACGGTCAACACACGACTTAATTTACAACGTCAAGTCGGCTACACAACCACCTTAAAAACTATGCAAGTTATGGCTGAAAAAGGTTTGTTAGGCAGGCGTAAAGTGGGCAAAAGCCACGTTTATTTTCCGTTAATTCAAGAGTCCACTGCCAAAGGTAATTTACTCACAAAATTCGTGAATAGCACCTTTGGCGGCTCTGCTAGTAACTTGTTGATGCAGTTGCTTGGAAACGAAAATGTCAGTCAGGATGAATTAACCCAAATCAAAACTTTTCTGAAAGAAATGGAGGATAAAAACCATGGATAGCTTAACTTCCCTATTTGATAGTCAGTTTGTATATGCCCTGGGTTGGACTATTGTGCATTCCTTTTGGCAGTCACTAATAGTGTTCGCTTTATTAAGTGTTAGCTTAATCATGTGTCAACGTTCTAGAGCGGAGATTCGATACGGATTATCAACCATGGCACTGGTGTGTTGCTTTCTTATTAGCGTCAAAACTTTTATCTACTGCTATCAAGATGTAGCCCAAGCCCGCCAATTTTTTGCGCAATTACAAACGAACATCACTACAACACAAGTTCAGAATTGGTGGACTGCTACATTTACTACTATCAATCCATGGCTAGATACAATAGTGGTGTTTTGGTGTGTGGGCTTTATTATTCAAAGCATGCGCTACGTCTACGATATTAGCCTTACTCAACAACTAAAAACGCAAGCTGTGTCTCAGTTACCTTATGAATGGAATGAGCGGTTGAAAAGCTTAGTTCTAAAACTTGGTATCACTAAGTCAGTGACTTTCATGCACTCTACTAAAATAAATGTACCCTCAGTTATTGGCCATTTTAAACCAGTGATCCTATTACCACTTGGCATTCTGGCGCAATTACCTCAGGCGCATATTGAAGCCATAGTGTTGCACGAACTCGCACACGTTAAAAGACATGATTATTTAATTAATATTGTTCTGTGCCTAATTAAAGTGCTGTTCTTCTTCAATCCTTTTGTGCTTGCCATCAGCAAAAAAATTAGCATCGAACGTGAAAATATTTGCGATGACTTAGCAGTTAGGGCATGCGGTGATCCATTAACTTTTGCAAACAGTCTCAGTCAATTTGCCGATGTAACGCCAGTTAGCCAGTCAGCCATGGCAGCAAGCAAAGATAAATATCTGTTATTAAATAGAGTGAAACGCTTATTTCCAAATCGCGGAAAACTATCGACGACTACCGAAAGACTGATAGCGCTAATTTGTGCAGGGATACTGGGGCTCACCCTAAACGTCAATGCCAAAAATCAACCTGCGTCAGTTGTATTTGAGTCAACACCAAGGCAATCAGAACCTGTCAGTGTTGTAGCGGAGCAAAACTCATCACCAAGTGCCGACTTCCAAAACCCTGAACCTGTCATTAAAGTCACTAAGTCTAATGCAACTTCCAAACTTGCTACTATCGAAGCAGGCGACAAGGACGACACTGTAATAGCCAAGGGCTCATCTAACAATATAGTTGTCGCTATAAAACCCTCTCAACAACCCGCCCAAACCATTAAGACACAAACAGAAAAAGCGTTATCGAGTGTCTCCGAAAAACCTAAACAAGAGACAACTCTAAAATCACTAGACTCGCCTTTACTAGCGCGAAATAATTCCACAGATACCAGCAGCGCAGCACGTAATTATCTAGAGTTCGCAAATGAAAAAGTAAAAAAAACGAAGCCCGCAGAAAAACAAAGTAAAGAAACAATACAAACACCGCAACAACCTTCAGCCCGTGTTTATGCCTCTACTGATAAATTTAACAGTTTTTCCTTAGAATCACCCGATGCGCTAGACGATATCGACCAGATAATTTTTGCTCCTATTTCAACCAACGACACTGAGTTTTCACAAGGTGCAAGAAGCTGGAGAAATGTATTCAGCCAATATTTTTCTGAAGTGCAAAACCAAAAACCTCGAGTAATTACTTTGAATAGAGAAGACCGCGCAGAAGCTGATTTTACAGGTTTAAACTTCTCGCTTATCGCTCAAATAAGAATTAAAGACGTTGAATTGTTTAATCTTTGGAAGGGAGCCAAAACTGGAAATTCCCATACAGGAGGGAGCAGGGACTATGACACTAGAACTATTTTACAGAAAACACGTGATGCGCAGAGGGTCGTTAATTTACGAAAGTCGCAGAATTCTTCTTCAAACCCTGATCTTGATGATGCTAACATTCCCCTTAATGAGCTCCTAACGGCAAAACCTATTACCTCAAAGACCGACTTAACGGAGACAATTTTTTTTCTAGAAGTCATCGCAGAAGTAGTATTTGTAGATGCTATAAACTATGAATATGTGGGTTCTGGACTAAAAACAATATGGCTTGATTCTGCTAACGTCGAACTCGCTTTACTTACTCTAGCAAGGGAAGAAGAAAGCGCCTCAAACTCTCGTACGCAAGC
>NZ_JANQVQ010000324.1 GCF_030730205.1 Paraglaciecola sp. | reverse complement strand
AAACTTTCCAAAACCGCCGCTGGGAGCGTTGTAGGATGGTCGTCGAAAACTCTGGCCGTTTAGCCCAAATCGAAATAGAAGGGGGCGATAAACAAGAGCACATGAGCATTATGCGCGACAGTATGATGGCTTTGGCTCAGCCTATTTAATTTCTATCTGGCATTTGGTGTGTGGTTACTGCACACCAAACACAAAGTGGTTAATAAATGGGAATACAATTGATACATTGAATACCAACAGTACAGTTGAGATTATCACTAGTGGCTTTTCATCACTGATTTAGATCTAAATTAACACCCAGCGCAAGGCATTGAAAATCTTCAAATTAGCCTTAGAAATACAAAATTGAATGAAAGCATATTGGGCTCCTGCACCGGAAAACGAGCTCATACATCGCCGTTAGGAGAGAGTATGGGAGTCAATACGGCGATCTTTTAATCGTACTTCAGTGGACTATTGGGACGCCCGATAGTGGTAATATTACCTTGTTTTTTTAAGATAGTTAGTTGACAAACCGACGTGGCAGTTGGAGTTCATAACGAAAATTTTGATATTGATAAAATTGAATGATGTAATGCATTTAAGTGATTTTAAAGATGACTTTAAATTAATTACCTGCATTTAATATCGGCTTGGCTAATGTTTCGGTGGTTTTTATCGTTTGAGCTAACTTATCATCAGGGGGCAGTGTGCGTTTCGAACAACTTGATTTAAACTTGCTGGTTGCATTGGACATACTAATGGAAGAGCAAAATATCACTCGTGCATCCGAAAAGTTAAACCTTTCTCAGTCGGCAACCAGTAGCATTTTATCCCGCCTGCGCGCTTATTTTGATGATGATATTTTAGTGCAAGTGGGGCGAAAAATGCAGCCCACGCCTTACGCTGTTGAATTGCAGCAACCCGTCAGGGACGTGCTATCAACCATTCGTTCAACCATTGTCAGTAAACGCATGGAAGACCCAAGCCAAAGTACCCGTCATTTCCGTATCATTGGTTCAGATTACATCATACAAACCCTGATGCTGGATGTGCTAAGTGAGATTTCAGCTATTGCGCCCAACATCACTTTTGAATTTTTGACGCCTTTTAGTCATGGTGCTGAATTATTGGCGAAGGGCAATGCAGATTTATTGGTGGTGCCAGAGCAAGTAGTGACAGAGGGATTTTCTTCAGCAATTTTAGCCGATGATGAATTTGTCTGTGCCTGTGCGCAGGATAACCCCTTATTTGACGACAGTATCTCCGCCGAACAATTGACCACCACCGGTTTTGTGACAGTGGGCTTTGACCGTCATAGCAAATTTAATATGGGAAATTGGCTAAACGAAGAAGTACGCGATAACCGCAAAGTGGAAGTGATTGTGAACGATTTTAATACCCTCAGTCGCGCTCTTATTGGTACCCAACGTGTGGGTTTGATACCGCATAAATTAGCCATACAGCATGCTCAGCATATGCCCATTAAGCTACTTAAGCTTCCATTCTCCTTTCCTAAATTACGTGAGCACTTAGTCTGGCATCCCACCTTAGAGCGTGACCCTATTCACCGCTGGCTGCGGGAAAAAATGTTAGCTAAAAATCAACTTGAGGCCCCCAAGGCCTAGCCTCAACAATAATGAGCCGTCCAGCGGATCAGTGACCGTTAGCCTGGCGGTAGGCTTTCGGTGATCGTCCGGTGGCCTTTTGAAACAGACTGCGAAACACCCGGTCAGATTGAAAACCCGAGCGGGTTGCCACTTCTACAATCGAATCTTTACCGCTAAGCAGCAAGTCCTTTGCCAGATTGATGCGCAGGTCTTTTAAATATTCAATCGGCGATTTACCAACCTCCTGTGCAAACTTTGCCGCAAATGAACTTCTCGACATACCTGCCGTCCTGGCCAGTGATTCCACCGTCCACTGCTGTTGTGGACTGGCATGCATGCCTCTTAAGGCTTTACTCAGCTGCGGGTGCGCCAGGCCCTTTAAGGCCCCCACATGCACGTGGGTAGTATTAAGAATATAGGCGCGTAAGGTGCCAATAATGATCGACTCAGCCAGTTGGGTAGCCAGGGCAAAATAGCCAGCCTGACTGTCGTTGGACAGAAACTCTACCGCGGGTTGCAGCAGATTAAACAAGGTATTGTCATCACGACTCAGATAAATGAACCTGGGTAAATTATTAGCGACCAGAAACTGGTTATGATCATGCAGTGAAAACGCAATTCCCAGCAAAATCGACACGGGCCCGGCATCACCTATTTGCACCTTCATTGCTGAACTATGGTGATGATTAATATCAAATTTTTCGCTTTCCAATCCCTCCCAGCGCAAATTATTAATCGGCGTATACTGGCTTGCTTCACGGGAGCCCATGCGACATTCGCCGCCCATCGGCGCCAATATTGAGTCCCCTACGTTTAACGCAAATGTGTGCTTGTCTGCGTTGATGATCAGGTCTTCTCCGCTTACCAGCGTGAGTAAATAGCTCGGCGTAAAATCTTTGACCATCACCCCGCAAGGCGCATGCAATGACCACTTGGAGATACTGGTTGAGCGAATTTTTAAGGCTTTGAGAAAGTGACTCAGCACATCCATCGTGAGGCTCCAGATAAAAAATTATGCAATGCGAGTGGTGAATTGCTCGCAACAATAGCAGATTTATCACCCTTTGCACCAACAATCTGGACGAATTTTCCGATAAATTAGACAAAACATACTTTTAATCCTGTAACGAACATTTAACATTAACGCTACATTTTAATGGTTATAAAGGAGTCAGATAAAATGCAGTGGAGAAAGGGCAAACGAGTTGCCATTGTTGGCGGCGGTCCAGGTGGTATTTCAACCGCTTTAGCATTTTTGAAAAAGGGCTTTGATGTCAAAGTATTTGAACGTCAGGCCGAACCCAAAGCGCTGGGCGGCGCGGTGCTGCTTAGCGTACCGGTACTTGCGGTGCTGCAGGACTACGGTATCAGCCTGGACAATTTTGGCTCGCACACCACAGTTGCGTTCAAAAACAATAAGGGCAAAATGCGCGCCGATCTGCCATTTAATCCGATTGTTGAGAAAGCGTTTAATATCAAGGGCTGGCACTACGGTGTATTACGTTCAAGCGCCTTCGCCAAAATGCTGGCGTTGGTGCCAGAGGACATCATCCAATCCAACCACAGTTTTTCACATTATGAAGAAAACGCGAACAGTGTTGTTGTGCATTTTAGCGGCGGTGAATCAGTCGAAGCAGACATTCTGGTGGGGGCCGATGGAATCAACTCCAAGGTTTCCACCCAAGCCTTTGGCGATCCCGGACTATTTCACATTGGTTTACGCATCTGGCTGGCCTGGTGCGATCCGATTGACGGTATTGAGCCTAACACCGGGGTGATTTCCCATTCGCACAAATATCAGGCGAGTTATTTCCCCATGTTGCACGACGGTAAGCCCGGCTATGAATGGTGGATTGTTGAGCCGCAGAAAGAGCATGCGCCCAAGCCTGCTGATGTTAAAAAGCACGTGCAGAATATCCTCAAAGATTTTGCTGATCCGCTGCCCAGATTCCCCGATGCCACCGACTTTGACAGCCAGATTTTCTGCTGGGATGTGTATAACCGGCCATCACTGTCGAGCTGGAGCAAAGGCCGCGTAGTGTGTGTGGGCGATGCCGTGCATCCGGTATCACCTTATGCGGCATACGGGATGGGTATGGCCATTGAAGACGGTTATTTTCTGGCGAAATTCCTCGAAGGCAAAGATCTGAGTGCAGTGACTGAGATTAACAACGGCTTTACACGCTATGAACAAGAGCGCGTTAAATACGTTAACCACAATGTCGAATTTGCCCGCAAAATGGGAAATATTTTTCATCATCAACCTTATCCGCTTGCCAAGATACGAGATTTTATTTACGACCATACCCCCATCTTAAATTACATGATCAAAAAAGATTACTTGAGTGAACAAGAAGCCATGTGCATGTCGATGAGTGAACTCCATGTTAAACAAGCAGGCTGAGGCAGTTAATTTCCAGTGAGTTTACAACAGGTGGCTTATGCGATTTAAGCCCTGTTTTGTCAGTTAAAAAGGACCAAAATTTGTTAAATTTAAATGTAATTCAAAATAAAGGCTGTAAAAACGTTAGCCTACCCAATGGCTCGCACGGTTTTCAGTTTGAAGTCAGAAACCCAAATTACCGTGGAGTACAGGCCAGTCTGATCGAAGGTATTCAGGTTCTGTTAGCCGGCAGAAGCTATGCCGCCGATGAAGCATTATGGACCTTGCAGGGCAAAACTCATTCCTTGTCAGAACTAATGGTCAGCGAAGACGCACGTTGGGGACTGGATGAAGTTGCCACCATCACTGTGCCAGTTGAGCGCCCCCTGCCAGCAGGCGTTTATCCGATTCAAATCACCGTGATCATCCGTCGCCCGTACATTCCTGTGCCTTATGCCTCATCACCCTTTAAGGCTGAAGCCAAACTGGTGGTGCTTGAGCAGGGCAAACTGCAGCAAAAACTGAGTGTATCAACCTATTCTTACACCAATGACATTTATACCCTGATGTCGCTGGAAGACATCATGGCGGAAATAGCCGACATGGGCGCCCAAGGCATAGAAATGCTCAGTGAAGGTAATATTCACGGCTACCCGACCCCCAGCCATAGCTGGACTGACAATTGGTTTACCTTGCTCGACAAATATCAGCTCACCCCAACTAATCTTGGCAGTTGGGTTGATACGGACATGTGGCAACACCGCTGCCTGAGCGAAGATGAAGCCTCTGCACAAATTCAGAAAGATTTAAAACTGGCCAAGAAATTAGGCTTCAGTTCACTGCGCCCTAAATTTGGCGTCATCAGTCTGGATTTGATCCCGCATCCGGTGTGGCGCAAAGCCATTCTCAACTCGCTGGATTTAGCTGAAAAACTCAACGTGGTGATTTGTCCGGAAATTCATAGCCCGACGCCGATTCAGCACCCGGTCACGCAAGCTTACATCGACCTGATTGAAGAAACCAAAACCGAGCATTTCAAACTGATCATTGATACCGGTATTTTCCAGACCGAGCCAGTGGATATGAACTTTGATGGCTTTGAATTAAAAGAAGGCGAAATGCGACCGCCGTTCCTCGAGCCCTTAGCGGTGCCGGTGGCCGACCTGAAAGCCATTCTGCCTCATGTGCACTTTATTCAGAGCAAGTTCTTTGAAATTGATGACAACCTGAATGATTTGCATGTGCCCTGGCAGTCAATTTTGTCAACCCTTAACGAAGGGGGCTGGAAAGGCTGGCTGTCAACGGAATATGAAGGCATTCGTCGCCCTTACCAGAATGCCAATCAGGTCAGACGCCAACACGCGCTGTTTTCAAAATTAGCCAATAAATAACTGGCGCTGAAGCAGCACAACCAACAGCAGCGTCAGGCGCGCTGCTGAGCTGATGCCGCTTTGCGATTAACTCGTTCATCACAATCGACCTGAGGGTGATGAGCAATTTTTATAGGAATACTCCATGCAAGCAAACCAAAGAAGTAATACACCGCAAGGCATTGTTTTGCTTTTTGTCCCGGTATTTATCATGTTAGGTGCCGTGCTCATCGCGCCAATAATGGGCATGATGTTTCAACATTTCTCTACTACGCCCTATTTTCAGGTCTTAGTGCCTTTGTTACTCACCGCGCCGGCCTTGTGTCTGGCAATTTTCTCGCCGATTGCCGGTGGCATCTGCAACCGTATCGGGGCGAAAAAATTACTGGTGTTTTCCTTAGGTCTCTATGGCTTTATGGGTGTTGCTCCGGTTTTTCTTGAGTCACTTTACGCAATACTGGCTTCGAGGATCATTATGGGTATCGCCGAAGCTGGCATTATTACTGCTGGCATGGTGTTGATCTCGTTATATTTCACTGGTGATAGACGTCAGAAGTGGATTTCCTATCAGAATATTGCGCTGCCGCTGATCGGTGCCTTGCTACTCTACGTGGTTGGTATTGTCAGTGCGATCAAATGGCAATATACCTTTGGTTTGTACGGCCTGAGCTTTTTAGTCTTTATCGCCGCCGCTCTGTTCCTGTACGAACCCGCCCAACAAACCCAAGCCATTGCCAACAACCCCCCGGCCGAGAAGAAATCCAAAATATCACTGCAAGTCATTGGTTTAATTTGTTTAATTGCGATCCCAGGCTCCATTGGCTTTTATGCGGTCCCAATCAAATTAGCCTTCCTGCTCGAGGCAATTGGTTACCCTTCACCGGCAGTGGTCGGCGAGGTCTTATCGTATGGCCTGATTATCGGCGCACCGTCAGGAGCAATACTGGCACGCTTTATTAAACATTGGCGCTTCGGCACCACCCTGGCACTGGCCATGACCATTATGGGCGCAGGGCTAGTTACCGCCGCCCTTGCCAGCGACAAAACCACAGTGATTATTGGTGTGGTGATACAGCAAGCAGGTGGTGGTTTGATGTTAACCGCGGCACTGACCTTTGTGCTATTTATCGCGCCCAAAGGCCAAACCGGCACCTATTCAGGCTTGTGGTGGTTTGTATATACCCTCGCCAATTTTGCCACGCCACTGGTGTTATCAGGCATTGACGTATTCACGCCTTCCAGCAATGTCACCATGATTGCCGTCGGCGCATTCTCCATCGGCATGGCATTCTGGCTGATGCGCCCCCCGGCGCTGAAAGCACAAATGTCATCTGAATCGGTTTAATCCAATTAACTATGCCAGCTAAACACCCGGAGCCAGGAATATGTTGAATATAAATTAAGCCAGTACATCCCTGACCAAGTAAGGCAATGCGTCGTCAGACGGCTTTATCAACCAGGCAACACCAGTTTGCTGTCTGCTGATCGAGCCGAATAAGCGCGTGCCTTATATGTTTCAGATTTATAGATAGCTCCGCTTTAATGTATCAATTCTATAAATATCAGCTATCAAAACATTCAATTTTAACAACTCATTAATAGTTATTAACCTTGTTGTTAACCAGATGTTGCGTTGTTGCAAAGTTTTTAGATCAACAACACTCACAATAAAAACGTTTAACAGGACACATGAGAGAGTATCGAATGAAAAAAGTATCTAGTTTCCGCCCGAACAAGTTATCTGCCTTAGTCAGTGCTGCACTGCTACTGTCACCTTTGGCTGTTATTGCACAAAGTGCTGATAGCGACGAAGCTGCGGCTAAAGCAGAGTCGAAAGGCCT